>NZ_JAQAHD010000066.1:0-503 GCF_027871605.1 Agrobacterium sp. CFBP 3001 | reverse complement strand
CGCGACCAGATCAGCTGGAGACCGTCTTCGCCTTCGACTTCGGCGAGCGTGGCGTAGATCGGAGCCGGGAAACTCGGATCGTCGAGCTTGACCGAGAGGTAGTCGCGGCCCTGTTCCGAGGTCTTCTGCCAGGCAGCGCCGAGCTCGACGTTGCCGGCGTAGATGCGGAAGTGCGGTCCCTTGTCCGAGGGGTTTTCGACGCGGGCGATGCGGGCCTTGACGTTGAGGGCGAGGGTGCGGATCGAGCCGGAGAAGCCGTTTTCGGTGGAGGTGAAGGTGCCGATGGTAGCCATTGTCATGTTCCTTTTGCTGTTTCGGGCCGCGCCATTGCGGCCTCGATGGCTGTCGCAAGGACCGGGGACGATCGGACCGCACCCAAGGGGCCGAAATGAAATGGAGGGCGGCCGGGAGGAACTTTGTTGCCGCGCGAGGAATGGCGGCAGAGCCGACAGGGGAAGAAAGTTTCGGATGGCCGTTGCGGGAAGACGATCGAGGCGAAGCCG
>NZ_JAQAHD010000065.1:0-528 GCF_027871605.1 Agrobacterium sp. CFBP 3001 | reverse complement strand
TGGATGCCTTGGCATGCACAGGCGAAGAAGGACGTGATACGCTGCGAAAAGCCGTGGGGAGCTGCGAATAAGCTTTGATCCATGGATCTCCGAATGGGGCAACCCACCTTAAATACCTAGAAAATCATTCCTGTTGGAATGATTTGTCTAGCTTTGTTTGATCTTACGTGCCGTATCGCACTTCCTTTGGAAGTGCTGGCACTGCGATGGCGCGGCAAACGATTGCCGACGGCCTCTGGCCTGTATGGGTGGCATGCTCGAAGTTCGGGTATGGCAGCAATACAGCGCAGAGCGCGTCGCCGGTCGTCCGGCGCACCGTCTGTAGCGAAGCAGCGCAAGCTGCGACAGCGTGAAGACAAAGCAAACCCGGCACGTCCGGGTGGGACAGGGCAACCGGAATGGTTTCTAGGTATTGTGATAAGGTATCTGCACCTGAATACATAGGGTGTAAGAAGCGAACGCAGGGAACTGAAACATCTAAGTACCTGCAGGAAAGGACATCAACCGAGACTCCGCAAGTAGTGGCGA
>NZ_JAQAHD010000064.1:0-569 GCF_027871605.1 Agrobacterium sp. CFBP 3001 | reverse complement strand
CTTGGCGTGGAATATGCGCATGCTTTGTGTCCGTTCGGACCAGCAGCAAGCCAAAAAGACAATGACTCGGCTCCGCCTGCCTTCTCTTGCCGCCAGCCCACAACGTCCACCGAGCCGCCATTATGGGCGACGAAGCTACGACGCCACTCCTCTGTTTCCGCATCGGTCAGCCGCGGCCAGCCAAGTTCGTCACCCTTGATCATCGCGGTCCGCGCGGTGGGCGCTTCACAGATAGTGAGAAGACGCTCCGCCGTCATGTCCGCCGGCATCGCCGTCGCCACCCCGAAACTCAAAAATGCAGCGCAGAAGCTGCCAATGGTCGATATCTCAAGATACCGAAGCGGACTTGCTCGCTCTGCGCTCCTCATTTTCTTCTCCGGTTCATCATCGTCCATGGGATCAGACCGCCGCGTCCGAAAGTAAACGTGCGGGATGGATGCAGCCAGTTGAGGATCATGCCCCGGCGTTCACACCGGGCGCAACAGGCTTCCTGTCGTTCGCAAACGCTCTTCCAGCAATTCCATAAGCTGCTCCTCGCGAATACGACCCTGCCCCAAGCCGAGCTTCAT
>NZ_JAQAHD010000063.1:0-573 GCF_027871605.1 Agrobacterium sp. CFBP 3001 | reverse complement strand
TAAGGTGGGTTGCCCCATTCGGAGATCCATGGATCAAAGCTTATTCGCAGCTCCCCACGGCTTTTCGCAGCGTATCACGTCCTTCTTCGCCTGTGCATGCCAAGGCATCCACCAAATGCCCTTAATTCACTTCTTCGTTCTCATTGTCTATGCTCATCATCAAGTCGTCATCCCGAAGGGATGAACGACAAATCCGGTTACCTTTTACAACCAGATCAGGTCACGATGACATCGACGTGTCGGTATGGTCTTCCTTGAGGGCACGCCGGTGCACCTCGAAGCCATACCATTAAGACCAGCTTCTCGAGATATCATCCGGTGATGCGCGGTCAGGCAACACCAATCCAGCATCTTCATCAGAGGAACCAAGGTTCCAACAACAAAAATGCCTCGGACAAGCTTTCCTTCCTACCTCCAATCCCTCCGCCAATTCCGGCCGACTAAGCCATCTCATGGTTTCTCTGGGACTGGGCTCGGACGCTTCAAACCACAAGGGCTCAAAACACCTGGAAGCTTCCAGACATATCTTCTCTTCACAATGTATTCAGAACAGGCATCAATCCTTAGCAGGAC
>NZ_JAQAHD010000062.1:0-850 GCF_027871605.1 Agrobacterium sp. CFBP 3001 | reverse complement strand
ATTTTTGCGGCTTTTGGCCTGGCGGGCCGGCAAAAGGCCGATGCGGTCGGACAGGATGACACCGTCGCCGTCCACCGCCTGCTCATGGGTGACCGTCAGCGGCGTATGCGACTTGAACCGGGTGACGATCCGGCATCCGGCTTTGTCCAGCTTGGCCCACCAGCCGAAATCATAATAGCCAAGATCAAAGACATAGGTTGCGCCTGATGCGATCGGCATGGCCTTGGCAGCCGTGATGTCGTTGATATTGGCCGGCGTGACCGCCGCATAGATCGGTTGTTCGGCATCCGCATCGTAGACGATGTGGACCTTGACGCCGCAGGCTTGATGGGAAAACCGCGCCCACTGCGATCCGGCACCGGAGAGGCGAACCCCTGTCGCATCGATGAGGTAGGTTGCCTCGCCCACCGCCCGGCGCAGGCCGCGTCCCGCCATCGCCACCATCTGCGCAAACAGCCCGGCAAAGACAGGGCTCGGACGCAGACGATTGGCATCGGCAAGCGTCGAGCGCGACACCGGCTTTGCGCCGACATGATAGAGCCGTGCAGAGTGGCTCTCCAGGCCAAAGACGATCTCGCGCAGGCTCACCGAACCCGCCAACTGCCCATACAGGAGGGCGACGAACTGGCTTTTGGTCGACAGCCGGCGGACATGCTTGTCAGCCCCGTGTTCATCCACAAGCCGCTCAAACGCCGCCCAGGGAATACGCTTCAAAAGATCATGAAAGACGCTATTCTTGTGCCGCACGGTGTTGCTCCTCTTTCGTGTCCGAGATCGTCGCCAAACGCTCGAATACGAGTAGAATCAACACCGTGCGCCATGTCCACCAAATTTAAACCGGACAGCAGTG
>NZ_JAQAHD010000061.1:0-867 GCF_027871605.1 Agrobacterium sp. CFBP 3001 | reverse complement strand
TGGGACTGGGCTCGGACGCTTCAAACCACAAGGGCTCAAAACACCTGGAAGCTTCCAGACATATCTTCTCTTCACAATGTATTCAGAACAGGCATCAATCCTTAGCAGGACAATGCAAACTTTTATTTCTTCAGAAGACAATTCTGCACTCACGCGCCGAAGGCGCTCCGTGAGGGCGCCAAACTATTGGCGACGCGCTACCGCGCTGTATTGCTGCCACACTCGACCTCGGATCAGTTCGCCCCATACAGGACGATAGTCCGTCGCGCCTCGTGGCGCGGCCCGTCCGGAGCCCTTCGGGCGTCAGGACAAAACAAATGGTGGAGCTGAGCGGGATCGAACCGCTGACCCCCTGCTTGCAAAGCAGGTGCTCTCCCAGCTGAGCTACAGCCCCATCCAGCTCGATCACCCAAGTCTCATCAACCAGGCGCGGCAACAATTCGCATCAACCAACAGTCTCAACCCAAACCCTCATTCGCATATGCAAATGGTGGGCCCGGGAAGACTTGAACTTCCGACCCCACGCTTATCAAGCGTGTGCTCTAACCAACTGAGCTACGGGCCCATTCCGGTACCGGTCGATGCGGCTTTTGTCTTCTTGAAGAAAGAGAAACGTGGACGGCGAACCTCGCCATACCAATCCGATTACCGAAGTAATTCCGTGGCGTATTACGTTTCGATGGTCGCCTGACTGGCGCCATCTATGTTCTAAAAAGCACGGGAAAGTTCATCCTGTTCAAGACAGGCGTCTTACTGTTCCACAGCTTCCTTAGAAAGGAGGTGATCCAGCCGCAGGTTCCCCTACGGCTACCTTGTTACGACTTCACCCCAGTCGCTGACCCTACCGTGGTTAGCTGCCTCCTTGCG
>NZ_JAQAHD010000060.1:0-902 GCF_027871605.1 Agrobacterium sp. CFBP 3001 | reverse complement strand
TGGGACTGGGCTCGGACGCTTCAAACCACAAGGGCTCAAAACACCTGGAAGCTTCCAGACATATCTTCTCTTCACAATGTATTCAGAACAGGCATCAATCCTTAGCAGGACGATGCAAACTTTTATTTCTCCAGAAGGATATCAATACCGACGATCAATCCGCCCATACAGGACGATAGTCCGTCGCGCCTCGTGGCGCGCGCCGTCCGCAGCGTAGCGATCGAAGATCGCGTCAGCGTGAGGACAGAACTCCCACAATCGCGCTAGCGATTGGTGGAGCTGAGCGGGATCGAACCGCTGACCCCCTGCTTGCAAAGCAGGTGCTCTCCCAGCTGAGCTACAGCCCCAACCATCGCAAACACCCGACAGTCAAACCGCCAGGGATCAGGTAAATCTAAAAACCAATGGTGGGCCCGGGAAGACTTGAACTTCCGACCTCACGCTTATCAAGCGTGTGCTCTAACCAACTGAGCTACGGGCCCATCTCTGTGCACCGGCAGGCCAATCAAAACAAAGTCTCGATCAACCACCCATACAGGACGATAGTCCGTCGCCGGTCGTCCGGCGCCCTCGCGGAGCGCAGCCCCAAAGGGGCGAACAGCGCGTGAGCACAAACCAAAGGTTTATATCCTTCTTGAAGAAAGAGAAACGTGGACGGCGAACCTCGCCATACCATCCGAGTGCTAAGCACTTCCGTGGCGTATTACGTTTCGATGGTCGCCTGACTGGCGCCATCTATGTTCTAAAAAGCACGGGAAGGTTCATCCTGATCAGATCAGGCGTCTTACCAATTCCACAGCTTCCTTAGAAAGGAGGTGATCCAGCCGCAGGTTCCCCTACGGCTACCTTGTTACGACTTCACCCCAGTCGCTGACCCTACCGTGGTTAGCTGCCTCCTTGCG
>NZ_JAQAHD010000059.1:0-1049 GCF_027871605.1 Agrobacterium sp. CFBP 3001 | reverse complement strand
CTAGAGCAGATCCTGTTCAATCCGGGTCATATCCTGCAGCCCTGAAGTAGTTTGCGCATTCTGCGGATGTGAATCGGGGGATCAATGTGCCGACGGCATCCCATAGGGCGTCGATTTTCCGCTCCGCCCGAGCCCGCAGCATGGCTTTCAATTTGGAGAATGCGTTTTCGATGGGATTAAAGTCGGGACTATAGGGTGGCAGGAACATGAGTTTGGCGCCGGCGCGCTCGATGGCGTCGCGCACCCCGGCTGCCTTGTGGGCCGGCAGGTTATCCATAACGACGACGTCGCCGGTCTGAAGGGTCGGCGAGAGCACTTGCTCGACATAGGCCAGGAAGACATTGCCGTTCATCGCTCCATCATAAACGAAGGGTGCGGTCATGCCTGTGAGGCGGAGCGCGCCGGTGAATGTCGTTGTTTTCCAGTGGCCATGCGGCACGCCAGCTCGGCAACGCTCACCTCGAATGGCACGCCCTCGCAGACGCGCCATCTTCGTCGAGAGACTGGTTTCGTCTATAAAGATCAGCTTCTCCGGATCGAGGTCGAGCTGCCCTTCAAACCAGGCTCGCCGGCGTTTCAGGACGTCCGGCCGGTCTTGCTCCAATGCATGTGCGGACTTTTTTTAAACGTCCAGCCGCGGCCCCGCAGCCAGGCGCCGAGCGCGCTTCGGCTGATACCTACTTGCCGCTCAACAGACAGACGCTCGACCATTTCATCGAGCGTCACGTCCTTCCGGTCGTCGATCATGGCCACGACAAACGTCTCATGTGCATCAAGGACCGATGGCCGTCGCCAGCCTTGCGGCCGGGACGTAGGTTCACCGTCACTCGCTCGTGCGATCCACCGGATCGCCGTCGAAATCCCAACCCCGAACCGCGCCGCCGACTGGCGCGCAGACATGCCCGCCGCAGACGCTTTTAACACGCGTAGTCGAAGATCATCGCTCAGTGCTCGTCCCATCATCCACCTCTTTCGCAGTGGATGTTGAATCAGCTCCCGCTCGCCCCGTCACTTCACAATCGATTCATCGATCACAGGATCTGCTCTAG
>NZ_JAQAHD010000058.1:0-1056 GCF_027871605.1 Agrobacterium sp. CFBP 3001 | reverse complement strand
CTAGAGCACGTCCACTTTACTCGGGGTCATATCCGCACGACGTAAAATAGTTGGCGCACTCTTTGGGTTTGAAGAGCGGGACGATTTCGCCGACCGTGTCCCACAGAGCTTCGACGTTGCGCTTGGCTCGCGCACGCAGGAGCGCCTTGAGCTTGGAGAAGGCCTTTTCAATGGGGTTGAAGTCCGGGCTGTAGGGTGGAAGGTAGAGAAGCTGGCAACCAACGCTCTCAATAGCCTGCCGCACACCATCCGCTTTATGCGCAGGCAAATTATCCATCACAACGACATCGCCAACTGTCAGCGTTGGAAGCAGAACCTGTTCGACATATGCGCGGAAGGCCGTGCCGTTCATGGCACCATCGAGCACCATGGGCGCGGTCATGCCCGAGAGCTTGAGCGCACCGGTGAAAGTCGTCGTCTTCCAGTGCCCATGTGGAATCGCGGCTCGACAACGCTCGCCGCAAGGGGACCTGCCGCGCAGCCTGGACATCTTGGTAGACAGGCCAGTTTCATCGATGAACACGAGCCTTGCCGGATCGAGATCAAGCTGACCATCGAACCAGTCGCGACGACGTTTCAGCAGGTCGGGTCGTTCTTGCTCCAATGCATGTGCGGTCTTTTTTTGAAAGTCCAGCCGCGCTTGCGCAGCCATACATCGAGGGCACTGCGGCCGATGGAAACGGCCTTCTCTTCGGCGAGCCGCAGAACCATTTCGTTCAGCGTGATGTCCTTTTCTTCATCGATCAACCCAACGATAAAATCGCCATGGGCATCCAGACGAGAACCGCCGCGCCGTCCCTGCTTAGCAGGCTTCATCTGACCATGCCGTGCGCTGGCTATCCAGGCGATGGCCGTCGAGACTCCGATTCCGAACCGGGCGGCCGCCGAGCGTGCTGACATACCATCATAAGCCGCTGCCAGAACACGGCTGCGAAGATCATCGCTGAAAGCGCGGGTCATATTGCCTCCGACCAAATCACCAGTCGGATCATGGAATCAGAAATCGGACCGTAACGGAATCCTCAATCCGATTCCGAGTTCAGTGGACGTGCTCTA
>NZ_JAQAHD010000057.1:0-1108 GCF_027871605.1 Agrobacterium sp. CFBP 3001 | reverse complement strand
TCGTCGAGCATCGGCCTGTCGGCCGGCCATTTGTCGAACCACAGGCCCTTGACCGGCGTGTCGAGGAAAGGCTGCAGCGCGCCGATGGCGCTGAGACCGGAGGCGAGGTAACGCTGACGCTCCTCACCGCCCGTGACGCTCGCAAGCCGCACCGAAGCCTTCAGCCATTCCGTCTGCGGCCATAACCGCGCCAGTGCGTCATGCACCGAAAAATCGTCGTAGAGGCTCATGATCGCCACCTTGCGGCGCGGGCAGATGCCGTAGGCCTCGCCGATCTCGAACAGGCGTTTTGCCTTGCTGATCGCTTCGTCGTTTCCACGCAGGCTGCCCCAGCGCACCAGAAGCCACGCCCATTCGAACTGGTGGCCGGGTTCCATGATCCGGCCTTTGTCGCTGTCATGCGGTGTCCAGTCATGGGCGAAGAATTCGCGCAAGCCGCCATTGCCGCCATCGATGAAGCGGTTAAGCGCAAGATCGGCGATTTCGTCGGCCAGCGCCGACCACGGGCCGTCCGGGTCCTGCACCTCCCAGGCCAGCATCGCCTCGAAGAGATGCATGTGCGGATTGGAGCAGAGCGGGGTGCGCGGCGGGTTCGCTTCCTCGAAGCCGGCGACCGGATGTCTGTAGTCGCGGTCGAGGATGGCAAGGATATCGAGCGCCCGGCCGCGCATCTCGTCCCGGCGCTCGGGAAGGCTTGCAGCCGCCTGTGCGGCGGCAAACAGCGCAAAGGCCTGATTGTAGAGATCGAAGGAGGGATCGATCAGCCGGCCCGTCTGGTCGGCAAGGTTGCCGTAAAGGCCGTTTTCAAGGCGATAGACCTTCTCGAACCAGGAAAGCCCGTGCAGGAGCGCGTCTTTCCACGGTCCCTGCCAGCCATGCTGGCCGGCGGCGGCGAAACAATAGGCCTGGCGCGGCTGCACGCGGGCGCGTCGGTCATCGGAAAAAACCGGTTTCGCATCCTGGTCGAGACGTTCGTAAAAGCCGCCATCCGGCCGGGCCGAACCCGCCTCCCACCACAGGGGCAGGGCGTCCTCATCCAGCCATTTGCGTAATCTTCCGATCTCTTCGGCAAGCGTCTGCGCGATGCTCGGAAATTGCAATGTCATGC
>NZ_JAQAHD010000056.1:0-1143 GCF_027871605.1 Agrobacterium sp. CFBP 3001 | reverse complement strand
TCAAGCAACCGTGGATGATCAAGCAAATGCTGGATCTGTCCTTGCGATGGCGTTGAGGATAGTGACGAGCTTCCGGATTGTTGCGACGATGGCTAGTTTGAAGGGTTTTCCCTTGCTGCGCAGGCGCTGATAAAAGGCTCCAAGAACGGGGTCTTTGACCTTGATGGCGCTGAGTGCGGCCATATAGGCGATGTCGCGTAGATGCTTGCGGCCACCGGAGCATTTGCCCTGTCGGTTTGATGAGCCGGATTGACGCGCATGCGGCGCGACGCCGACAAGAGCGGCGATGACCTTTGAAGAGACAGTGCCGAGTTCAGGCAGATCGGCAATGAGCGCGGTGGCCAGCACCGGGCCGACGCCGGTGACCTTGCACATTCTGTCGTGGCGCTTTCGCAGGCCGGGCGTCGCCTTGAGCAGATCGCGCATGGCGCGGTCGAGAGTGGCGATGTCCGTGTCGATGATGCGCAGGCGTACCTCCAGCATGTCGCGCACCAGCGGCTCTTCGATGGTATCGAGCTGGCTCGTCAGACCGCTCTTTTCGGCGACCAGCCTGCGCCGGTGGGCGGCGAGCGCGCTCAGGCGACTGCGCACGGGATTTGGTTCATATGGAGTGAGGTGAGCGTGTACCGTTGCCAGATAGCGGGCGATCACGGCAGCGTCGATCATATCGGTCTTTGCCAGCTGCCCCATGGCTTTGGCAAAGTTGCGAACCCTTGCGGGCGGCAGGATATGGACCTTCAGGCCTGCCGCATGCAGGCTGTCGGCCAGCCTGCGCTCATAACCGCCGGACGCCTCCAGTCCGACGACGACCGGTCCGAGCCCCAGAAGGCGGCTCGCGAGAGCGCCGATCTGTGTCGGCGAACTGCCGGTACTCCAGCGCTTGCCGGCCGGATAGACGAAAACATCGAAGCGGGTTTTGGAAACGTCGATGCCGACGAAGAGAAGTTCCGGTATCATGGCCTTGCTCCCAGGCTTGTGGTGCGGGCGAAAGCCCGATCAACCGTTCGGGGTCAAAGGGAGCAGGCAGGGCCTTGCTTGATCTCGGCTGCGTAAACCAGTCCGGAAATACGGCCGCCTGCCTGCATAGGCCGGGATGCGCATCCCGGCCTATGCATCAAGTAAACCACAATACGTCCACACAAG
>NZ_JAQAHD010000055.1:0-1152 GCF_027871605.1 Agrobacterium sp. CFBP 3001 | reverse complement strand
GCCCCCTTGTAACTTGATTTCGCCGCGCTGTGCTATTGTCGCTTGTGCGGTGGCGGATGGAAGACCGATCCCCCCTGGGGACATTGATCCCGTGGATGAGCCCGGGTCTCCCTCCGCTTTTTCATCGAACCCGAACAGTCGCCGGGGCCGCTTGCGTGTGCGAAGCCCGATTAGGCAAGGATGGGATAAGATGGATAATAGTGTTGGCATCGACGTTTCCAAGGACCGTCTGGATGTGGCGTTCGCAGCATCGGGCACGGCGTTCTTCGTCGAGAACAGCCATGCCGGGATTGACGATCTGGTAGAGCGTCTCAAAGAGGTGCATGCCGATATCGTGGCGCTTGAAGCCACAGGCGGCTTCGAGACGCTGGCCGTGGCACGGCTTTCGGCGGCAGGATTTGCGGTGATCGTGGTCAATCCGGCGCAGGTGCGCGCCTATGCCAATGCCATCGGTCGCCGTGCCAAGACCGACGCGGTCGATGCCGCGGTGATTGCCGCTTTCGTGTCTGCCACCAAGCCACAGATCCGGCCTCTGCGTGATCAGCAAACCCAGCTTTTGTCGGCACTTGTCGACCGCAGGCGGCAGATCGTGCAGATGATCGTGGCCGAAGAGAACCGGTTACGCATGGCGCTGGAGAAATCGACCCGCAAAAGCATTCAGCGCCTGCTTGCCGCCCTGCGCCGGGAGGTGGACAGCATCGATGCGGAAATGGACGATCACATCCGCAAATCCCCCGTGTGGCGGGTGCGTGAGGCGCTGCTGACCTCCGTGCCCGGTGTGGGGCCTGCAACGGCGCGCACGCTTCTTGCCGAGATGCCGGAACTGGGCAGTCTCGACCGGCGTCAAATCGCCTCGCTGGCGGGCCTTGCTCCCTGGACCCGGCAATCGGGCAAATGGAAGGGCAAAAGCTTCATCGGTGGCGGCAGGGGCAAGGTCCGGGCGGTGTTGTTCATGGCAGCGCTGGTGGCGGCACGGCACAATCCAGTCCTCAAGGCCTTTCGCGATCGCCTCGTGGAAGCCGGAAAGCCGAAAATCCTCGCTACCGTCGCAACCATGCGAAAGCTTCTGACAATGCTCAACGCCATCATCAGAGACAACAAACCATGGCAAAACGCTTGACATCAAAGACAGTCGCTCATCCCGCTGCCGCG
>NZ_JAQAHD010000054.1:0-1236 GCF_027871605.1 Agrobacterium sp. CFBP 3001 | reverse complement strand
TGAACCGCCCCAGGTTTCTGGACCATCTGAGGCTAGAGTTTTCCGGCTTCATTCAGGGAGGCGGGCTGGTTGAGCCTCCTGATTTCATCAGCGAGATCGGTACCTTATTGCCGATCGCACCATGCGGCCGAAACTCATTATAGTCTATACGCCAATCCTCCATCTTTTCGCGGGCATCCGCAAGGGTCAGGAACCAGTGCTGATTCAGACATTCGGCGCGGAAGCGGCCATTGAACGCTTCAATGAACGCATTGTCGGTCGGCTTGCCCGGGCGTGAGAAGTCCAAGGTGACGCCTTTGGCGTAGGCCCAAAGGTCAAGATCGCGAGACACGAACTCAGTCCCCTGATCGACACGGATCGTCTTCGGGTAGCCAACTTTCCGGCATACCCGTTCCAAGGTTTGCACGACATCTTCACCTCGATAGCTGTGACGTGGATCAAGCACCGGCACATAGCGCGAGAAGGTGTCGACCACCGTGAGCACCCGCAGTTTCTTGCCGGTCGCGAGTTGGTCGTGAACGAAGTCCATCGCCCAGACATCGTTCGGTCCAACGGCCATTTGCCGATCTTCCCGCAGCTTGGCTTTGACCCGTCGCTTCGGCGTCTTGTTACGCAGTTGCAGGCCCAAGTCTCTGTAAATGCGATAGGTTCGCTTGATGTTGGTCCCCCAACCCTCGCGCTCCAACAATACATGCACGCGACGATAGCCGTAGCGAACACGTATCTCGCAGATCTCACGAATACGACGTTCCAGACCGGCCTGATCGGCACGGCGAGAGGTGTAATGGTAGGTCGACCGATCGAAGTTCAGTGCCCCACAGGCACGCCGGATCGAGATCATCCAATCCCGGCACATGCCTTTCACCATCTCGCGTTTCCGAGCAGGCCTTAGAGCTTTCGCCGAATGACATCCTGCAACATCTCACGGTCCAGCGTCAGGTCCGCGACGATCTTCTTCAACCGCGCATTCTCGTCCTCGAGCTGCTTCAGCTTCTTCATCTCCGGCGGCAGCATGCCCGCGTATTTTTTCTTCCAGTTGAAATAGGTCGCCTGGCTGATCCCCGCCTTCCGGCAGATCTCCGCAACCGACACTCCTTCATCACCCTGCTTCAGAATGAACGCCTTCTGTGCGTCCGAAAACTGTGATGCTTTCATCGTCTTCCGTTCCTTTCCCAGCCAGGAAAATGCACCGGAAAACTCTAACCAAAAACGGTCCAGTTTGAAGGGTTCAGATCA
>NZ_JAQAHD010000053.1:0-1278 GCF_027871605.1 Agrobacterium sp. CFBP 3001 | reverse complement strand
GGAAGCGGTCAAGCCCGAAGAGCTGATCGGACGGCTGGTCGATATCTCCATCGAGATCAGCCAGGGCGACGGCGATGGCGGCGGTGTTCGCCGCCCCTTCAACGGCCTGGTGACGGAGCTGCATGAAGGCCCGCCTATCACCCGCGGCATGCGCTCCTACGCGCTGACCATCCGCCCGCAAATGTGGCTTCTGTCGCGCCGGTCGGATTGCCGTATCTGGATGGACAAGACGGCGGTGGAGGTCGTCGAGACGCTGTTTTCCGAACACGGCATTCCCGCTCCCGATACATCGGGCATCATCTCGCCGCCGCCCGCACAGCATTACAGCGTGCAATGGAACGAGACGGATCTCGATTATCTCACCCGCCGTTTCGAAGAGGACGGCCTGTTCTACTGGTTCAGCCATGAGGATGGTTCCCACAAGCTGCATGTGGCCGATAGCGCCAGCGGCTGGCTCGGGCCGTCGCCGGCCGCCCAGGGGGAGGGGACGGTGCGTCTGGCGCAGGGGTCTTCGGATCGTAACCACATCAACGACTGGGCGCGGCGTTTTTCCTATGTTTCGGGTCAGCGCGCTGGCGCGGACTGGAATTTCGAGACGCCGGGCATGGTGCCGGGCACGATGACACCGTCGCTGGTGCAGATGCCGGATGCGACGAAGCGCGAGCTTTACGAATATCCGGCCCGCATCAAGACGGTGGAAGAGGCCGAGCGCGCGCAAAAACTGCGCACCCAGTCCATCGAAGCCGATCACGACCGGGTTTTCGGTTCGTCGACCTCGCGCATTCTGGAGGCCGGCCGCCGTTTCACGCCTTACGAGGTCGCCCACCCCGAACACGCCTATGAAGAACATGTCATCATCAGGGCAAGCCACAATATCGTCGATCTCTCTTATGAGACCAATGGCAACGAGCCGGAATATCGCAATCACTTCGAGGCGATCCCCGCCCGTGTGCCGCTGACGCCGCACCGGTCAACAAAACGCCCGCGCATCGAAGGTACGCAGGTGGCGATCGTCGCCGGACCTGAAGGCGAGGAAATCCATCCTGACCAATATGGCCGCATCAAGCTGTGGTTCCCGTGGGACCGCAAGGCGAAGAAGGATGGCACGGATACGTGCTGGGTTCGTGTCAGCCAGGCATGGGGCGGCGGCACATGGGGTGCGCAGGTCATTCCGCGCATCGGCATGGAGGTGATGGTCGCCTTTGTCGATGGCGACCCGGATAAGCCGCTGGTCATCGGCGTGGTCAACAATCCGGCCAATTCCGTGCCTTACGACCT
>NZ_JAQAHD010000051.1:0-2067 GCF_027871605.1 Agrobacterium sp. CFBP 3001 | reverse complement strand
GGGCCGCGACTACCTCTCGGTCAAGCTCGACGATCCGAGTTTCCCGGCTCCGATCTACGCCACGCTCGCCGAAGTCGAAGGCGAAGACGGTCTCCAGCTGATCTGGTCGCGCCCCAATCGCGACTGAGGTCCTCGAGGCCCCGCCACCGAGCGGGGCCAATTGGCCGCAGTGTACAGCATTTACAGCATTGCTGTAAATGCTGTACATATATCGAGACAGCTATGGCCGACTCGACGCGGATACAACGGAGATAAGCATGACCCGTACCAGTGGCTCATATTCAACGAGCGATCTTTCCAGAAAATCCGGAGATATCATCGCGGAAGCTCTGCGGCATCCCGTAACGATTACACAGCGCAACAAACCGCGCCTCGTGCTTCTCAACATCGATGACTACGAACGGCTGATGCGGCAATCCGATGCTCGTACCGTCGGCACGCTCGAAACCATGCCGCGCGAACTGTTCGACGAATTCGAGGCCGCGGTCGATACCTATGCGGAGACCGACGAGGCTAACCGATGAGCGGCTATAACGCCATCCAGACCGCGACGGTCATCCGTTATCCCTATCTTTGGGCGAGAGAGGCAGGCAGGGGCGAGACTGAAGGCCGCAAGGATCGGCCGGTCACCGTTGGCGTAAGGCTCCCACGACCCGATGGGGATTTGCTGGTGTTTTTCCCGATCACCACGAAGCAGCCGGAAAAGGCCCGCTTTGCGGCGGAAATCCCCGCCATCGAGAAACGGCGGGCCGGGCTCGATGCAGATCTGCGGCTCTGGATCATCCTCGATGAGTTCAACAGCGACGTCGTCGGCCGCTCTTTTTACCTCGAGCCCGAACCACCGCTCGGCCGGTTCAGCAAGGCCTTCTTCCTTCCGCTTCTCCGGGAGTTTATCGCGCGTCGCAAATCGTTTACCGAAATCAGCCGGTCCAAATAGTCCACGAAGGGTTTCCCAGCCGGATTGCGGGGTTCGGCTGGATTTTGCGCTCTGCCGACAGAAACCAAGTGAAGGAGTGGTGGAGCGACCTACCAAATTTTTCCGATGAGGCCGTGGCACTCGAAGCCGTTTGACGGTGGATCGCGGCGTGATCGTGCCGAGTGCCGGCCGGTGGGCCGCTCGGAAGTCTGCCGGCGATTATCGCCTCGCCTTGTTCCTCCGATCGCTGTCACAAGCCCCGTCCTCCGCAGGCTCCAGCTGACCTTTTCCGCCCCAACCCCGACTAAGGTCCTCGGGGCTCCGCCCATCGGGCGGGCCTCCCGCTGTGACTTTTGCCCTCCATCATCCATATTGGATGGATGGAAAAATGGAGTGCGGTATGTCGTATCCAATTCGGATGGAAACGGATGGGAGAATGGATGACGGCTCTTGATCTCGCGAAATTACGCACAACGCCTGAGATCCTATCGCTGATCGCCGAGATCGACGAATTCAAGGTGCGTGGCGAACGCTTGGTCGTATTGCGCCCGACCGGCTGTCCAGCTTGCCGACCTCGCGCTTCGTCGAACGCCGGGCACAATCCGGACAGACCAACAGGACTGGAATCCGTGGGTCGAGTTTTCCTCTGGAGCTTGCAGCGCCAGAAGCAGCGGCTCGCGCGCAAGGTCGAGCGTGAACGCATCCTGCTCTGCGACCTGCCGGAGTTGTCGGTCGCGATCCTCGAACTGGCGCGTGAGCGCGGGCGCGTCACCATGATGGACGCGGCCAGGGCCACGGGCGCAAGCCGCAACACCGTCAAGGATCATCTTCGGGCGTTGACCGAGCAGGGACATCTGACCCTTCATGAAGCGGGTCGCGGGATTTGGTACGGCCTGAACTAAAGCCGGAGTGATTGGTCCGCCGATGCGCCGAAATCGGAGCGACGGCCCAACTGTGCGCAGCTGCCATTGCCACGTGCCTTTGCCTGACGTTAGCGGCGCTCCATTTGCGGGCTCGACGAGGCATGTCTGACCGGATAACGGCTTCGCCTCGATCGTCTTCCCGCAACGGCCATCCGAAACTTTCTTCCCCTGTCGGCTCTGCCGCCATTCCTCGCGCGGCAACAAAGTTCCTCCCGGCCGCCCTCCATT
>NZ_JAQAHD010000050.1:0-2499 GCF_027871605.1 Agrobacterium sp. CFBP 3001 | reverse complement strand
TGTTGATTTCCACTGAGAACTGACCCGGTAGCCCAGGATATTTCCATCGAGAATTGACCCATGTTTGAACCTTGCCCTGCGTGTTTTCAGCGGGGGCTACGGAGTGATCGACATGGCGTTACTGAGCGTGATCCGACGCTGGCATTTTCGAGACCACATATCGATCCGGGACATTTGCCGCAGGACCGGCCTATCCCGGAATACCATCCGCAAATATCTCCGGCTTGATGGCGTGGAACCATCGTTCAAGGTGCCGGAGCGGCCGAGCAAGCTTGATCCTTTTGCCGACCGGCTGTCAGCGTGGCTGCGGACGGAAGCCAAAAAGAACCGGAAGCAGCGGCGCAACCTGAAGCAATTACATGCCGATCTGGTGAGCCTTGGCTACGAGGGATCGTATGGTCGGGTTGCTGCTTTTGCTCGGGAATGGAAAGCTGATCTGCAAAGGGAGCTGCAGACATCGGGACGTGGGACGTTCGTTCCGCTGGCCTTTGATCCGGGTGAGGCCTTCCAGTTCGACTGGTCGGAAGACTGGGCAATCATCGGCAATGAGCGCACCAAACTGCAGGTGGCCCATACAAAGCTTAGCTATTCCAGGGCGTTCATCGTCCGGGCGTATCTTCTGCAGACGCACGAGATGCTGTTCGATGCCCATAACCACGCGTTCCGTGTCTTCGGCGGGGTGCCGCGGCGCGGCATCTACGACAACATGCGCACGGCAATCGATAAGATTGGACGCGGCAAGGAGCGCGACGTCAACATCCGCTTTATGGCAATGGCCAGCCACTACCTCTATGAGCCGGAGTTCTGCAATCCGGCGTCTGGTTGGGAGAAAGGCCAGGTCGAGAAGAATGTTCAGGATTCGCGCCATCGGTTCTTTCAACCGACACCACGCTTTCCATCGTTGGAAGCCCTGAACGACTGGCTGGAGCTTCGATGCAAGGAGGTTTGGCAGCAGACCCCGCATGGAAAGATGCGTGGCACTATCGCTGACCTCCTGGCCGAGGAAACAAAAACTCTGATGCCAACGGCGCGTGTCTTCGATGGTTTTGTCGAGCATAGCAAACGGGTGTCCCCAACCTGCCTGGTTCACTTCGATCGCAATCGCTACAGCGTTCCGGCATCCTTTGCCAACCGACCCGTCAGCATTCGAGTTTATCCAGACCGTATCGTTGTTGCAGCGGAGGGTCTGATCATATGCGAGCATCTTCGCGTCATCAGCCGGTCGCATGACGGACCTGGGCAGACGATTTACGATTGGCGGCACTATCTCGCGGTCGTGCAACGCAAACCTGGCGCTCTTCGCAATGGTGCGCCGTTCGTCGATCTTCCCGAAGCCTTCAGAACGCTGCAGCAGCACCTGCTCAAAAAGCCGGGTGGCGATCGAGAGATGGTCGATATTCTGGCGCTTGTTCTCCAGCACGACGAACAGGCAGTGCTATCGGCAGTCGATATGGCTTTGACGTCCGGAGTTCCGACCAAAACCCATGTGCTAAACCTGTTGCATCGCCTCGTCGATGGCAAATCCTCGACACCACCTACGATCGACGCGCCGCAAGCTCTTACACTTGCCAACGAGCCCAAGGCCAATGTCGAACGCTACGATACCCTGAGGAAGACTGCGGAGGTCCGCCATGCGTCATAACCCAGCCAGCGGAGCGATCGTTATCATGCTGCGCCAACTGAAGATGCACGGCATGGCTCAGGCAATCGGTGAGCTCACCGAACAAGGATCGCCAGCTTTTGAGGCTGCCATTCCTATTCTGTCGCAACTGCTCAAAGCGGAAACGGCAGAGCGGGAGGTTAGATCAACCGCCTATCAGCTCAAAATTGCCCGCTTCCCGGCCTATCGCGATCTCAACGGCTTCGACTTCTCCAGCAGCGAGATCAACGAGGCGCTCGTGCGCCAACTCCATCGCTGCGACTTCCTCGATGATGCCAACAACATCGTGCTGGTCGGCGGACCTGGGACAGGCAAAACCCATATTGCCACCGCTCTCGGTATCCAGGCAATCGAGCATCATCACAAACGCGTCCGGTTCTTCTCAACAGTCGAACTGGTCAACGCGCTTGAACAGGAGAAGACGCAAGGTCGCTCAGGGCAGATCGCCAATCGGCTTGTCCATTCCGATCTCGTCATCCTCGACGAATTGGGCTACCTGCCGTTCAGCGCGTCGGGAGGAGCTTTGCTGTTCCATCTCCTGAGCAGGCTCTACGAACGTACCAGTGTCGTCATCACCACCAACCTGAGCTTCAGCGAATGGGCCAGCGTCTTTGGCGATGCCAAGATGACCACGGCGCTGCTCGACCGCCTGACCCACCACTGCCACATCCTCGAAACCGGAAACGACAGCTTCCGCTTCAAGAATAGCTCAGCTCATGAACCGAAAAACACGAAGGAGAAAAACAGGAACTTGACCTCTACACCAGACCCGAAACATATCTAAAAGGCGGGTCAAATCTCGGTGGAAATACCGGGTCAGTTCTCAGTGGAAATCAACA
>NZ_JAQAHD010000049.1:0-3152 GCF_027871605.1 Agrobacterium sp. CFBP 3001 | reverse complement strand
ACCAGGCCGTTGAAGGGGCGGCGAACACCGCCGCCATCGCCGTCGCCCTGGCTGATCTCGATGGAGATATCGACCAGCCGTCCGATCAGCTCTTCGGGCTTGACCGCTTCCTTCTTGGCACGCACCGTCAGACGAATGTCGAAGAGCTGCGATACGCCCTCGTCAACCGCAAGTCGTTCCGGCAGAAGCTGATCTTCCCCTAACGGAGACTTGACCTTGAGCACACGGCTCGCCTGAATGAAATCGGAAAAAGAAGTCTGATCATTCATGGCAAACCTCGATGGAAGATCGGAAAAATATCAATCAACTGCCAAAATCTCGACAGAATGCAATCAAACATTGTGGCGAAACCATGGATTCACCATGAATTCCGCAACCTGGATATGCCAAAATTCCATCGATGAAATCTGACAGGAGGGGGTGGACGTGCCGGTTGGAGCAAGGCCGAAACAGACAAAACACGACGCCGACCACTATGGCTTGCGTCGAGAAGAAGCCGCCGGGGCACACCGCGGTGCTGGCTGGTGGGTCAGCCTAAGGCGGCGCGGCCACAGGATCGTCAGGCTGTTCAAGGACAGTGTCTACGGTTCGGGCGATGCCGCCTATCGTCAGGCACGCGCCTACCGCGATGCCATTATCCTTGCAATTCCGCCTGCCACCAATCACGAGCAGGCCGTACTTCTGCGTAAGAACAATCGGAGCGGAATTTCCGGCGTGAGGCGCGTTGATGCGGCTGACGGGGATGTCTGGCAGGCAACGCTGATGACCAGTGAGGGGCAAAAAAGAGAAAACTTCTCCATCGCCAAATTCGGTGAGGAAGCGGCAAAGTCGATGGCGATCACGCAACGCCGCAAATGGCTGAAGGCACTACCCGTTACTCATCTCGCATACGCGCATCACGCTGCCGAGGTGGCACGCGCGCAGTTTGGCGACGAGCTTGCGCCGGCGGACGATGTTTTGCCCAAGGAGCGCCTGGACGATGCCGACATCGAGGCGCGCGTCAAAGCCATTAACGACCAATTTGATGCGTCTCGCCCGAAGCGACTGCGGGTCCGGGTCAAAAGTTACATGAAGGACAGGGTGTCCATCGCTGTTTCCGATGCGGGAAGCCCGGCACGGAAAAAGCTCATGCACCTCAATACGAGAGGCGGGGCCGGGGTCGAAATCATCGAAGCCATCAAAGATGTCATGAAAGAAGCGGTCGCGACCGTCTACGATCAAAATATCTGGCTTTGGTTCAGCTCGGAGCATGTAAACGAACTGCTCGACCCGCAGACCTTTGATATCGACCAAGGTTTCAACGTCCTGGTTATTGTGCCCGAGGAGCGGTTACGATCACATGCGGAACAACGAACGGAAGCGATCGATTATGCGCGGCACGAAGAGCAAACCATATAGATGCAAAATCCAAAAGCAGCACTGGCGGCCCACTGTCATGGCATCGTTTGCTCTTCCGCTCCTGATATCAGTCTCGATGGCAGCGGAACCCTCCGATCACGACAAGGCCAGATTACAGAAAGCCGTCCTCGGCTGCTTTATGGTTCCTGCCGGCGCGACAACCTCCGCCATCATCGAAGCACATTTCGAAGATGGGAAACTGAAAGGCGTGCCGAAAGTCGTGTCGAAAGGAGATGGGCCACTCAATAAGGCATTCGCACAAGCGGGTGTTCGTGCGATCCTGAAATGCGAAGCAAAGATCGCCGTCCTTCCAATCGATGGCGACGTACGCTTCAACTTCACGGCTGAGACAGCAGGGACAGGCGTAGCCCCTGATACCCCGAAAGAGGTCGCGCCAAAGAAACTTTCCCCCGGGCAACAGCCGGCCCACGAGAAGGAAGCGAAAAAGATCGAAAACTTCCTGAACGAACGCCGAATATCGGATTGAAGGCAAATTCCGATTGGTTTGTCAGATGTTTTCTACATCGACAGGAGACCAGCTCATGGCAAATGAACGAGCCAGCATCGAAGAAATACGCGGGTTTTACGCGCGGTTGATGGTAGAAGCGAGCAGGTCGTCCGACCCGCGGCTCGAAAGGGCTTTCGAGGTCGTGCCCCGCGAAGCTTTCTTCCCGCCTGGTCCCTGGAAAGTCATGATCAACCTCCGGTATTTCGATACGCCGAGTGCTGATCCCGTTTACCTCTACCATAACGTCCTGGTGGCGCTTGATGCAGACAAAGGAATCAACAACGGGGAGCCTTCGCTTCATGCGGCCTGGCTCGGAGCAGTTGCACCGCAACGCGGAGAAGCGGTCACGCATATCGGTGCGGGAACGGGATACTACTCAGCGATCCTGTCGATGCTCGTGTTGCCAACAGGTACAGTAACAGCCTTCGAAATCGACAAGAGCTTGGCTGAAAAAGCTCGAGTTAATCTTGAACCCTTCGAGGGAGTAAGCGTGATCAACGCTGACGCGACTCAAAAGCGGCTCCCTAAATCCGATGTGATCTATGTGAATGCTGGAGCGGCAGCACCTCCAATTGACTGGCTACGAGCACTCAAGCCCGGCGGTCGGATGATCTTTCCGTGGCGACCGAGCGAGGAAGTTGCCCTGACGCTGCTGGTTCGGGCCGACAGCGGCGGCTTCAGTGCCAAACCGTTGATGCCGGCATGGTTTATTCCATGCGTGGGCGCTTCAAGAGAGGTTGCTCCTTCCAGAGTGCCGGCCAATTTCGACGAGGCGCGGACTATACGGTCTATCTGGAGAAAGGCTGACCGCTTCCCCGACCAAAGTGCAATTGCCATCTATCCGGACGTCTGGTTTTCCTGAGAACCCACAGCAATTGAGTCAGGCAAGTGACACGCGCGACACCTTTTCCGTCTATTTTTCTGCTCGGTAACGACGTAAAATACGCTTCGGCTGTTCCCATTATCTCATCGACTTGAGTTGATATTGATGACGGCGGATGAACCTACCTGAACAAAAGAATACTCGACCGCACCTCGTTTCCACCAGGCTGTCGTACTTTCGATCGCGTCATTCTTGTCCAGATTATCCGGTGTACCAAGCCTCTCCGATAACGCATCCAGGAAACCGGCAGGCCTTGGCGTGGAATATGCGCATGCTTTGTGTCCGTTCGGACCAGCAGCAAGCCAAAAAGACAATGACTCGGCTCCGCCTGCCTTCTCTTGCCGCCAGCCCACAACGTCCACC
>NZ_JAQAHD010000048.1:0-3217 GCF_027871605.1 Agrobacterium sp. CFBP 3001 | reverse complement strand
CTCTTTCGTGTCCGAGATCGTCGCCAAACGCTCGAATACGAGTAGAATCAACACCGTGCGCCATGTCCACCAAATTTAAACCGGACAGCAGTGGGCTTGTCCCGAGGATCTAATCACGTCCAATAAAATCAATCGGTTGCAGATCCTCGGGACAAGCCTGAGGATGACGTTGCGTGTGAGGGGAAGCTTTCCGCTATCTCTAACGATTGAGCCGTCAGTTGCGCAGCCTATACCCCGTCTTGAACATCCAGCCGACAACACCGAGGCACAGCGCCAGAAACAGCGTGATCATCGCAAGGCTGATGGCAGGATTGACGTCGGCGATCTCGTAGAAACTCCAGCGAAAACCGCTGATGAGATAAAGCACCGGATTGAAGTGGCTGACCGTCTGCCAGAAGGGCGGCAGCATGTCGATGGAATAGAAGCTGCCGCCGAGGAAGGTCAGCGGCGGCACCACCAGCATGGGGATGAGGTTCAGTTGCTCGAAATTCGTCGCCCAGATGCCGATGATGAAGCCGAAAAGGCTGAAGCTCACCGCCGTGAGAACGAAGAACAGGATCATCATGAACGGGTGGGCGATGGTGATATCCACGAAGAAGGAGGCCGTTATCAGGATGATCGTGCCGATCATCAGCCCCTTGGTCGCCGCCGCACCGACATAACCGGCCAGAATTTCCGTCATCGCCACCGGAGCGGAGAGGATTTCATAGACCGTGCCGGTGAATTTCGGGAAATAGATGCCGAAGGAGCCGTTGCCGATACATTGCGTCAGAAGCGTCAGCATGATGAGGCCGGGCGTTATGAACGCGCCGTAGGAAACACCGCCAACCTCCTGAATCCGCGAACCGATTGCGGTTCCGAATACGATGAAGTAGAGCGAGGTGGAAATGACCGGGGAGACCACGCTCTGCAGCAGGGTGCGACGCGTGCGCGCCATTTCGAACAGATAGATGGCTTTGATGGCTTCGAAATTCATTTCTGGCCTCCCACCAGCGAAACGAAGATATCCTCAAGCGAACTCTGCCGCGTTGAAATATCCTTGAAATGGATGTTGGCGGCGAAAAGGGCGCTCAGAACGTCGGCAATGCGGCTCTGTTCGCCATTGTCCTCGATTTCGTAGGTAACGGTGCAGCGGTCATCGGAAAGCGTCAGCCCGAAGGGCGCAAGACTGTCGGGCAATTGCTCCACGGGCTGGGCAAGCTCCAGGAAAAGCTGCTTGCGGCCGAGTTTCTTCATCAGCGCCGTCTTTTCCTCCACCAGCAGCAATTCGCCGCCATTGATGACGCCCACACGGTCGGCGATTTCTTCCGCCTCTTCGATGTAATGCGTGGTGAGGATGATGGTGACGCCCTTGGCGCGCAGCTCGGAAACGACATTCCACATGTCGCGGCGCAGCGCCACATCCACGCCGGCCGTCGGCTCGTCAAGGAACAGAACCTTCGGCTCATGCGCCAGCGCCTTGGCGATCAGCACACGCCGTTTCATTCCGCCGGAAAGCTCCCGCAGCATATTGTCCTTCTTGTTCCACAGCGACAGGGATTTCAGGATGCGCTCGATCAGTTCCGGGTTCTTCTTCTGCCCGTGCAGGCCGCGCGAGAAGCTGACGGTGTTCCACACCGTCTCGAACTGGTCGGTGGTCAGTTCCTGCGGCACGAGGCCGATCAGGGCGCGGGTCTGGCGAAAGTCCTTCACCACATCGTGCCCGCCGACAAGCACCGAACCCTCACCGGGATTGACGAGGCCGCAAACGATGGAGATCAATGTCGTCTTGCCAGCACCGTTTGGACCCAGAAGAGCGAGGATTTCCCCCTCCTTGATATCGAGGCTGACACCTTTGAGCGCCTGAAAGCCGTTTGCGTAGGATTTTGTCAGATTCCGTATCGAAACAATGGCATTCATGGCGAATCTTTCGAAAAACCGAGTAAGATGCACGCCATATAGGCCGGGAAAGGCGCAAATGCCAGTCCGACGGGCTGAACACTGCGTTCGGCGATTAAGGAAAATCAGCCGTAAACGCTATAGAAAAACTGCGCCGCAACGAAGACCAGAAACAGTCCGAAGGCGCGCTCCAGCTGCTTCTTGCTGAGCGCATGCGCCAGCCGCGCACCATAAGGAGCAACGACAAGCGTGATCGGGATCAGCAGTACCACGGCGATCCAGTTGATGAAGCCGGTGGAAAACGGCGGCAGGCCCGCATCGCCCCAGCCGGCCCAGATATAACCCAGAAGCCCTGGCAGCGAAATCAGCACGCCGACGCCGGAAGACGTGGCGACCGCCTGATGAATGGTGCGTCCATAGAGCGTCATGAAGGTGTTGTTCATCACCCCACCACCCACGCCCATCAGGCCGGAAAAAAGCCCGATGCCGGTGCCCACCAGAAAACGGCCCGGGTTTTGCGGCAGGTCGGAACCGAGATGCCAGCTTGCCCGGTTGAAGATCATCCGGAAGGCAAGCGCCAGCGCGATGAAGGCGAAGATGAGCCGCAGCGCAACGCTCGAGGCATAAGCGGCAACCACGGATGCGAGGATGGTGCCGAGCGGCACGGCGACGATCCAGCCCTTCAGCAGATCGATATCGACCGCGCCTTTCTGACGATGCGTCAGGAACGAACGGATGGAGGTGGGCACGATAATGGCGAGCGACGTGCCAAGCGAGAGATGCATGCGCACCGCCTCCGGCACATCCAGCAGCCCGAAGACCTGGTAGAAGACAGGCACCAGCACCGCGCCGCCACCGATGCCGAACAACCCTGCCAGAAGACCGGCGACCACACCCGCTGCCGCAAGCGCCGCAGCAAAGACCATCAGCTCTGAAACAGGGGGCATAAAGGCAGGCTCCCGAAGGCCGTTGTCACAAACATGTGACCCTCATAGCGTATCAGAAGAGCGCGGCAAGCCATGTTGGCCGCAGATCAGTACGGCGCGATGTCTTTTGCCGCACATCCGCGCCGGATGGACCACTCCTTGGGATCGTTTCCCATTGCATGCCCTTGCAAAGACGCCGATATCCCCCCGATAAGGCTGTCTTCTTCAACCGGCCTTCGGGCCGGTCTTTTTTTGTGAGAATGTGACAGAGGAGCTGGAATTCCGACAGTGAACCCACACTTCCGTCATTCCGGCCTTGTGTGGACGTATTGTGGTTTACTTGATGCATAGGCCGGGATGCGCATCCCGGCCTATGCAGGCAGGCGGCCGTATTTCCGGACTGGTTTACGCAG
>NZ_JAQAHD010000047.1:0-3296 GCF_027871605.1 Agrobacterium sp. CFBP 3001 | reverse complement strand
TTTGGTTGCGGGGGCAGGATTTGAACCTGCGGCCTTCAGGTTATGAGCCTGACGAGCTACCGGGCTGCTCCACCCCGCGTTGACTTGTTTTATTATAGCATAAAGGCCGCATTTGCGGCCTTTTGATTTGGGCATTTTTGCCCTTTTGTGATTGAGAAGATTTTGAGTTGCGTTTTGCAGACCTGGCAGCGACCTACTCTCCCGCGTCTTGAGACGAAGTACCATTGGCGCTGGGGCGTTTCACGGCCGTGTTCGGAATGGGAACGGGTGCAGCCGCCCCGCGATAACCACCAGGTCGGCAAAACGCAACATATGTTCATGCGGTAGCATGAACATATGTTGCTATTTTTGGATTGGCATGCCTTATCCCGTTCGCTTGTCGCTCACGGGGGACGCCAATCGGCCATACGGTCACCTCTGATATGAGGGACCAGTTGGCCAAAGCAACCTTGTTCATGTTTTCACATGACTGTTGTTTTCGAGAAGCTGGGAAGCTTGCGCTTCGTTTTAATTTACACGTCTTTCTGTGACCGATCCGTATCCCACCTTTGCTCGAGACCGAGCGAGGCAGCCATACAGGACGCTAGTCCGTCGCGCCTTATGGCGCGCGCCGTCCGCCGGGCCTTTGGCCCGTGAGGACAGAAGATGATGTCATCGAACTTTGTTCGATGAACATATTCAATGGGAACGAAGAAGTCGATCGAGCTATTAGTAACGGTAAGCTTCACACATTGCTGTGCTTCCACACCCGTCCTATCAACGTGGTCGTCTTCCACGGCTCTGATAGGGAACACTCGTTTTCAGGTTGGTTTCCCGCTTAGATGCCTTCAGCGGTTATCCATTCCGTATATAGCTACTCTGCTATGCCCTTGGCAGGACAACAGATCCACCAGAGATACGTCCATCCCGGTCCTCTCGTACTAGGGACAGATCCTGTCAATATTCCTACACCCACGGCAGATAGGGACCGAACTGTCTCACGACGTTCTGAACCCAACTCACGTACCGCTTTAAATGGCGAACAGCCATACCCTTGGGACCTGCTCCAGCCCCAGGATGCGATGAGTCGACATCGAGGTGCCAAACAACCCCGTCGATATGGACTCTTGGGGGTCATCAGCCTGTTATCCCCGGCGTACCTTTTATCCGTTGAGCGATGGCCCTTCCACACGGGACCACCGGATCACTATGACCGACTTTCGTCTCTGCTCGACTTGTCAGTCTCGCAGTCAGGCTAGCTTATGCCATTGCACTCGACGACCGATTTCCGACCGGTCTGAGCTAACCATCGCGCGCCTCCGTTACTCTTTCGGAGGCGACCGCCCCAGTCAAACTACCCACCATACACTGTCCCGGATCCGGATAACGGACCGCGGTTAGACATCCACGAAGATAAGGGTGGTATTTCAAGGATGGCTCCACAGAAACTGGCGTCCCTGCTTCAAAGCCTACCACCTATCCTACACATGCCTTGGCGAATGCCAGTGTAAAGCTATAGTAAAGGTGCACGGGGTCTTTCCGTCTGACCGCAGGAACCCCGCATCTTCACGGGGAATTCAATTTCACTGAGTCTATGTTGGAGACAGCGGGGAAGTCGTTACGCCATTCGTGCAGGTCGGAACTTACCCGACAAGGAATTTCGCTACCTTAGGACCGTTATAGTTACGGCCGCCGTTTACTGGGGCTTCAGTTCAGAGCTTGCACCCCTCCCTTTAACCTTCCAGCACCGGGCAGGCGTCAGACCCTATACGTCGTATTGCTACTTCGCAGAGCCCTGTGTTTTTGATAAACAGTCGCTACCCCCTGGTCTGTGCCACCCCATCATACTTGCGTACAAAAGGGTCACGCTTCTTCCGAAGTTACGCGTGCAATTTGCCGAGTTCCTTCAACATAGTTCTCTCAAGCGCCTTGGTATACTCTACCTGACCACCTGTGTCGGTTTCGGGTACGGTCTATACGGTGGAGCTATTTCCTGGAACCTCTTCGCCGCCCAACCAATCCAATAAGGTTGAACAACACACGAGATCCGTCACTACCACCAGGCCCACGAATATTAACGTGGTTCCCATCGACTACGCGTGTCCGCCTCGTCTTAGGGGCCGGCTAACCCTGCTCAGATTAACTTTAAGCAGGAACCCTTGGTCTTTCGGCGAGGGAGTCTCTCACTCCCTTTATCGTTACTCATGTCAACATTCGCACTTCCGATATCTCCAGCAGCCCTCACGGGTCCGCCTTCACAGACTTACGGAACGCTCCGCTACCACTTGCGATTACTCGCAAATCCTCAGCTTCGGTGCATGGCTTTAGCCCCGTTACATTTTCGGCGCAAAGACCCTTATTTAGACCAGTGAGCTGTTACGCTTTCTTTAAATGATGGCTGCTTCTAAGCCAACATCCTGGTTGTTTTGGGATCCTCACATCCTTTCCCACTTAGCCATGACTTGGGGACCTTAGCTGGAGGTCAGGGTTGTTGCCCTTTTCACGACGGACGTTAGCACCCGCCGTGTGTCTGCCGACTAGTACTCCTCGGTATTCGGAGTTTGGTTAGGATCAGTAAGACGGTGAGTCCCCATAGCCCATCCAGTGCTCTACCCCCGAGGGTATTCGGTCGACGCTCTACCTAAATAGATTTCGCGGAGAACCAGCTATTTCCGAGTTTGATTGGCCTTTCACCCCTAGCCACAAGTCATCCCGAACTATTGCAACAGTTATGGGTTCGGCCCTCCAGTTGGTGTTACCCAACCTTCAGCCTGCTCATGGCTAGATCACTCGGTTTCGGGTCTAATGCAACTAACTAAATCGCCCTGTTCAGACTCGCTTTCGCTGCGCCTACACCTACCGGCTTAAGCTTGCTAGTTACACTAAGTCGTTGACCCATTATACAAAAGGTACGCCGTCACTCTTGCGAGCTCCGACTGTTTGTAGGCATCCGGTTTCAGGTTCTATTTCACTCCCCTCGTCGGGGTGCTTTTCACCTTTCCCTCACGGTACTTGTTCGCTATCGGTCATGCACGAGTACTTAGGCTTGGAGAGTGGTCTCCCCATGTTCAGACAGGATTTCACGTGTCCCGCCCTACTCAAGGACAATGACTGTTCTACGCGTAAGGGGCTATCACCCTCTATGGCCGACTTTTCCAAATCGTTCCGCTTTATTCATCATTGCCACTGGCCTGGTCCGCGTTCGCTCGCCACTACTTGCGGAGTCTCGGTTGATGTCCTTTCCTGCAGGTACTTAGATGTTTCAGTTCCCTGCGTTCGCTTCTTACACCCTATGTATTCAGGTGCAGATACCTTAT
>NZ_JAQAHD010000046.1:0-5193 GCF_027871605.1 Agrobacterium sp. CFBP 3001 | reverse complement strand
GAAAGCGCGGGTCATATTGCCTCCGACCAAATCACCAGTCGGATCATGGAATCAGAAATCGGACCGTAACGGAATCCTCAATCCGATTCCGAGTTCAGTGGACGTGCTCTAGACCCATCGCTTACTGCCTCAAGCCCTCGAAGTTTCGTTCCAACAGCCCGCCCTTTAGATGTCCAAAGACCAAGAGACTGGAGAGTTCGTGCCTCAGATCGGCAATTGCTTATATCCGTCAGCGATCAACTCATCCGTCCTATTTTTCTCTAAAACGAGCAGTTCGATAGGTCTTCCGTCCTCGAAATCGGACTTCTTGGGAACTGTGAAGCGCATGGAGATGTCGGGCGCGACTATTTCATTACGTTTCCTGAAGACGGATTGCGATCTGGCAATCACCAGTTCATAAAATTCTTTGGCAGGTATCTCAAAAATATTTCGCCCTTCAAGTTTTGGACGGCACTCGGCCGACAAAACGATACGAATAAGGATATCTCCGTGAAAAAAAACAACTGGCAGGCTTTTGGTTTTGGGAACCCACCGAACCTCTGCCGCAGCTTCAGCCTGCATCGCCGCAATCATCTCTTTAAATTCCTCAGGATCGAGACCCATCTCAGGCCCCATCGAGTTTAGCAGTTTCTCGAAGTCCGAAACTGCCGCTGACTCATCCTGCACGAGTTCGGGTTCAGCAAAGCCCTCAATTTTCGAAATCACTTCTTTAGATGTACCAAGCCTCAGCGGACCGATGCCTTCTCCCAGTAAAACTTCCCACGCTCCCGACTTGTCTGTCACTTTATGATTCCTTCGCGTTTAAGGTACACCACGCTCTCAGCGTTTCGCGCCTATCTTTCGAAGTGGGGTGACCTCACCCATGCTGCTTCCGCCTTCAGACGGTGGAGCGTAGTCATATAGAGTCGGAGTATCGAAGGAAGCCAGTAAGAGTAAGTGTTCCTTAAGTTTTACTTTTTGCAGATTTTTCACAGTATTTCGTCCGCCTACGCTAAGAGCTGGCACAAAGCCATAAACTTCCCCTGGTTCGAGCTCTCCAAGTGCTTTTAGAGCTTGTGGCATCATGTTCTGGTATTTTTCGTCTTCCCATGGCGCAACATATGGAGAGACGTTGAATGACAGTTTAAGACCGATCATTACTTCATCGGTCCATTGGCGATTTTGGTCTTCGTCATATCCGCGGGGCTCCACGCGGACCATGCCATTCGGCAGGTTCAACCGTATCGTCGCATCGCCATACCAAATATCGACATTACCGAACGCATTATATCCAAAGGCAATCATGCGCGTTGGATCAAGCTCAGGATCACCGAGAAACACATAGTCGATGACGGGCTGAAATATAGAGGGATCGCATATCCAATATTGGCCCCTTGACCAACTACACCAACCTTTTTCGATCCAGAATTTCACCAAGATTTCAGGCAAACGATCCTTATAGCGCTCTATTAATCGCGCGTCAGGCTTAACTATATGGTCGATCTCGTATGCATTCAGGAGCTCGTCAATCCATTTAGTTTCAAACACGTTATAGTTCGGCTTTTCTACCATTTTTATGTTCCTGTTAATGGCTCACCGGGACGACTGGGGTTACTTGGGCAAAGTCGAAGATCAACTTGCACACTTGGACAGTTGTTCGCCGCTTGTCTCTTCGCATGTTCCGTCAATCGGCTAGCGCGAGTATTTCCGTTTCGATTCGGATTGATCCATTGGCTTCCCATAGAGCTATTCTCGGAAAGGCCACCTATCCGGTTTTCAATTGGCAACGCCTGATCGACTACAGAATTATATCTTCCACCCGCGATCATGTCTGGATTATGCAATGCGGCCGCGGAATCCAGATATTGCCCCAATTTTATCGGACCCTGAACTGGACCGTATTTATCAACGTACATTTTCTGGATGCGCGGGTCATTCCTATATTCTTGGCGCGCTTTCGCCTGGAGCGGCTCTGACAAAGCCCGCATGCCCGCCGGATTCGCTAAATACTTTGCTTGATTGGCCAACATCTGCTGCGGACTCATATTGTTGAGCCCTTGTTCCTGCAATTCCATTTGTCGCTTGAACTCATCGAGATCGATCGTACTTTTTGTGGGCATAAAGCAGATTATCAATAAACGACATCTACGATTTTCATCCTCATCAATACGAACATTTGATCCAGGTGGCGGCACAGGAACAGGTTTGGGCTCCGGGTCCTGCGTCGGTTTATTTCTGTGTTCCTGAATTTTTGCAAACGTCTCATTCCGGATATCAGTACCGCTGTCCCAGAATGGAAGTTCGTTGATTCTGCGTTGCGCATCTAAAAGCAATTTCTGTTCAAAATCG
Organism: Agrobacterium sp. CFBP 3001; assembly: GCF_027871605.1. Classification (NCBI taxonomy): domain Bacteria; kingdom Pseudomonadati; phylum Pseudomonadota; class Alphaproteobacteria; order Hyphomicrobiales; family Rhizobiaceae; genus Agrobacterium; species Agrobacterium sp. CFBP 3001. The sequence goes on along the minus strand of NZ_JAQAHD010000046.1, from coordinate 2,865 downwards.
TCTTGTGGAACGGTATCGGAAAAGTTCATCTTGTTGGTCGGAATAAGCACACCGGCGGCGAATATTCCGATCCCCGCCAATATCGTTCCCAAACTGACGCCTCCTGCCGCGGCAGCCCCCCCAGCGCCAGAAGTTGCCGCACCGGCGGCAGCGGTACTTGCTCCTCCAGCCGCAGCTCCACCCGCACCTTGAACGAGTGGAGCAAATCCTGGCGTGACGAGAAAGCCCAGAGCAGCGCCGCCAGAAGGCACGGCATCAGATGAACGATTTTGCTTTTCTGAAGCATCGGCGACTTCAATTGCACGAAGCGACCCCCGCACCGGATCATCGTCCTTGGGAGGGTCATAGGTCTGCGTGCTGCGGACGAAGATCGCCTCACCCTGGGTATTCCTGTTGTTCATATAAAAACGATCAAGGTGGCGAATGACATGCGAGCCTTCAGCACGCACCTGATCGGCGTGCCCGATGGGTTCGCAGATGCTTTCCACCGTACCGGATTTTACCCCCTTGCGGCTGCCGGGCGCATCGCCGTGCACATGTGTCGTGCACGAACGCATCACCATTGCCTTTTTGCCGGTGAACCGAACAGACGGCGTATAGTTTTTATCATGGCCGCAAAAATCCACGACCGGATAGGGAATAGGCACTACCGACGAGCCAACCGGTGTCAGGCATACATCAGGCGCCAAAGAGACGATACGCGCCTCATCGATGTCACGCAGTCCCTCACGCGGTGTCCCCGTGGTCCATGTGCCGGGATATTGGGGCTCTCCGATATAATTGTCGCGGGGGATGCTCATGCTGTCTCCCTCTCGGTTAAAGCCGCTTCGGTTTCAGGAGACTTCAGACGAACGCGCGTCAGGGTAAGTTTTGTTTCACCGGCATCGGGAAGAGGAAACCTGATGCGCCAGGTCAGAAGCACCCGCCCGTCATTGCGCCAGTCGAATTGCACGCCATCGAGCTTCAGCACATGCCATTCATCACGATCTTCGCGAGAGCAATGGACACCGAGGGTAAGGCCAGGCAACGAGCCTTTCGCGACCGGATGCTCAGAACTCAGATTAACGAGCTCGTAGTTCTCGTCACCCTTGAGGTGAGGCGTCGCGATGAGATCAGGATGGGCCGCCTGCCAGAAGCGTGGATCAAAATCACGCGGCAAGAGGGGGTGCCTCTCCTTCCGCCAACCGTCGTCATAAGTTCCGGAATATTGCTGACGGAACTGCCACCAAGGCGAAACGAGTCCAAATCCCTGCGGTTCCGGCGTGCTCCGCCAATCGGAATGCTCACCAACGGCAGCGATCTGCGGAGCTGGAACAGGCCCGGCGTCGGCAGGCATCTCAAGATTGACGATGCCGCACCCAAGCGGATTTCGGCGCTCCACGTCAATCGGTGTTTCCGTCCCCGCGTCACCTGTGCCAGGGATCGCGCCGCCATAAGCGTTGCGCCAGCATATGGCCACGCTTCTAGCCGGTTCAGGATCGCTCAGTTTCCAATCCGCTACCACACGTTTGGCTTCCCTGGCGGTAAAACCTGCCCATTTCTCCTTAACGACAGGTTGCCAGAAGCGTTTGCCGAAAACCTCGATTTCCTTGAAAATTCCACCAACGCGGATGGAGGCACGCCAGGATTTCTCCGGCTCGCCACTCGCAGACCACGCATTCCCGAGAAAGGTTATATCCGTGCCGGGCTTGTCCGGGGTAAGGTCGCTTTGGCGCAGGAGGACGGTCTGGTGCGGATCGCCCTCATAGGCATCCTCCCACTGGAAACTTTCCTGCTCGGCTGCGACATCCAGCGAACCGCCCTGAGCATGCGTGAATGTTGCACGCACGGAGACGATACAATCGAGCCCTCCTTCGGCATCGAACTGACGGAAAGCCATGGCGGGAAACGGCAGGCGGTTCTGAAGTTCCAAGACCCGGCCTCCGTCAGTTCAGATCGATCGGCTTGCCGCGAAGCTGAAAATGATCCGTCGCCACGAAATTGAAGGTCTTGCCAAGAATGATGACCTCGCCATTCGCCTTCATGATGAATTTGGAATCGCCGCATTCGATGACGAACTCTTCACCGACTGCAATCTTCTTGAACTTTCCGACGCTCTCCAGCGACGTCTGGCCTACATTCGTAACCTTGCTGACCCCGATCTGTTCAGCCCGCGCCACACCGACGCTATCGGATTTGAACGTGCTGACGATCGTGTTCATGATGCCCGGCAGCGGAAACAATCCCGAAGCATCGGAACCGACGCCCGAGCCGGAGCCGGCTAGCGCCGTACCCGCATCCGCGCGCGGGCTCGGGCCGGAAACGACCCCCTCACGCGAGGAAAGACCGCCTGCGCCGAGGAAGCCGAGTGCGGATGAGGCGAGCGTGGTGGCGAAGGCCGCGACACCCGGGCCACCGCCGCCGGCGATCTGGGCGGCCTGCGAAAGCAACCCCGCCGTCTGCCCGGAGAGCGCCTGCACACCCGCCATCGCCATCATCGCCATCGGCCCCGTGCCGCCGACGACGGTGTTTACCGAGCCGCCGATCTCGTGTTTCTGGTTGCCGGAAACTTCCACCGCGCGGTTGCCGCCGACCGAGGCGACCTCATGCCGATCGATGCGCTTGGTCCGGTCATTCAGAACCCGCGTCGTCTGGTCCTTCTGGGCGTGGAAGAACTGGTTCTCCTTGCCGGCCTCATCCTCGAAAGTGATTTCGTTGAAACCGTCGCCCTTGTGGCTGTTGGAGCGCAGCACCATGCGCGTCTTGTTGGCCGGCAGGTCGTAAGGCACGGAATTGGCCGGATTGTTGACCACGCCGATGACCAGCGGCTTATCCGGGTCGCCATCGACAAAGGCGACCATCACCTCCATGCCGATGCGCGGAATG
>NZ_JAQAHD010000045.1:0-7286 GCF_027871605.1 Agrobacterium sp. CFBP 3001 | reverse complement strand
ACTAGCCATCGTCGCAACAATCCGGAAGCTCGTCACTATCCTCAACGCCATCGCAAGGACAGATCCAGCATTTGCTTGATCATCCACGGTTGCTTGATCCGGCATCCAGCCGACGCGCGTCTGCGCGGCGAATAGAGTCTTTTCAGCCCAAGGACTTGGGCTGGCTGGATACCGGATCAAGTCCGGTATGACGGAAGCGATGGTCTGCAAAACGAAGCAGCAAAGGAGTTTGCCGCTCCCATGCTTCCGTCTCTACGCGGGCGCGAAGACCCTCTAAACCACCGCCCTCTCATCATAAGCTCTCTGCGCCGCCATCACCGCGTCGATATTTCCCTCCGCCCAATGGGCAAGCGCCGCCACCGTGTCCGTCAGCGTGCGTCCCAGCGGCGTCAGCGAATATTCGACGGTGACAGGAACCGTCGGAAAGGCCTGGCGGGAAATCAGCCCGTCACGCTCGAGCTTCTTCAGCGTCTGCGACAGGACTTTCTGCGAAATGCCCTTGATCTCCCGCCGCAGCAGATTGAAGCGCACCGCTTCCACCCGCAGCCGGTCGAGGATCAGCAGCGCCCATTTGTCGGCAATCCTGTCCAGCACCATGCGGGTGGGGCAGCGGTCTTCATAGACGTCATAGATACGTTCCATGGGTTTGTTCCGTCGTTTCAGGGCCATGCCGGTTTCCGAAAGGAAACCAGATAACCGAAAAGTGCTCTCTTTTCATGATTTCGCAAACGCAGTACCTGTGTTTTCGAAACATGGTTTCCATTATATACTACGGAGATTTGAGATGACAGGCAAGATACTCGTAATCGGTTCCACCGGCACCATCGGCACGCCGCTGGTGAAAACGCTGCTTTCCAGGGGTGAAAGCGTGAAGGCCGCGTCGCGTAGCGGCAAGGCCACGGGCGGCGTGGAAGGGGTGCGTTTCGATTATACCGACGCAGCGACTTATGCGGATGCCTTCGACGGCGTTGACCGTCTGTTCCTTCTCCTTGCGGGCGGGCGTCTGGATGCCATCGACGCGCTGACGCCTGTGGTCGAGGAGGCGGCGCGCGGCAAGGTGAAGATCGTGTTCCTCAGCGTCCTCGGCGTCGATGCCGACGATTCCATTCCCTATCGCCAGATCGAGCTAAAGATCATCGCTTCGGGCACGCCTTACGTCATCCTGCGCCCCAACTGGTTTGCCGATAATTTCCACAGCTACTGGAAGGCCGGCATCGATCACGGCCAGATCGCCGTGCCGGCCGGCGAGGGCAAGTCGAGCTTCATCGACGTCCGCGATATTGCCGACAGCGCCGCCGCCGCCCTGACCTCTGACGCCTTTAACGGCAAGGCTTTCAACCTGACGGGTCCGAAAGCCCTAGGTTACGGCGAAGCGGCCGCGCTGATATCGCAGGCGATCGGCAAGCCGGTGTCCTACGCCGCCGTTTCGGATGAGGTTTTCATCGGCATCCTCACCGGTGCGGGCGTGCCGCAGGACTACGCCTCCTTCCTCGCTTCGATCTTTTATCCCGTGCGTGAAGGCTGGACAGCGGTGGTGACCGGCGATGTCGAAACGCTCACCGGCCATGCGCCGCGTTCACTCGAGACCTATATCGCCGACAATCTGGACCGGCTGAAGGGCTGAGGCTCAAAGCGAGCCCGCTGCGTTTACGCCGGATCGGTGGAGCCGCGGCGGGCCTTGAAGAACATCTTCAGCCGCTGGATCTCCTCGGGGTTCCAGCCGCCTGGCGCGGTTACTTCCGTCCATGCATCGATATAATGTTCCGGCGCATAGACATGGCCATAACCGATGGGCGCGGTGGTGGCTGCGGCGACATCGAGACCGAGCTGCAGCAGGGTGACGACCGGGAACCAGCGGAAGGATGTGGAAACGTCAGGCCCGTGATGCGCCATCCATTGCGGCCGCCGGTAAAGCGAGGCGGCCTCGAAGAAGGTAATCGGGTCGCTGGCATATTGTAGATAGACGATCCGCATCGGCCCCCATTTCGCATCGGGCATATGGGCGGTGGTATATTGGTTGGCGAAGCGGATGACGGAGGAATCGCGGAAGCGCGGCAGCCATTCCGGCGTGCCCTTCACCCGGCCATTGGTGGCCATGCGCCATGTCGGGCTGGAAAAGGGCGGGCCGCTCCACAGCGCACCCTGAAACGGATCGGAGAGCACATCGTAAAGATCCGAGGATTTCTGCGAGTTGAGCGAGCCGAGGCTGAGGCCATGCAGGTAAAGCTTCGGCCGCGTTTCCTTCGGCAGCGTGGTCCAGTAACCGTAGACGGCCTCGAACAAAGCGCGCGCCGTCTCGACACCGTAATCCGGCTCCGTCAGCAGCGCGATCCAGCTCGAGAGATAGGAATATTGCACGGCGACGCTGGCGATATCGCCGTCATGCAGATATTCGACCGTATCGAGCGCTTCCGGGTCGATCCACCCGGTGCCGGTGGGAATGACCACCAGAAGCACCTTTCGCTCGAAACCGCCGACCCGTTTCAGCTCCTCCAGCGCGAAGGCCGCTCTTTCTTCCGGCGTCGAAGCCGAGTTGAGGCCCGCATAGACCCTGAGCGGCTCCTTTGCCGGGCGATGGGTGAAGGCGGATATTTCTGTGGCCGCCGGACCTTCGGCGACGAATTCACGCCCGCGTCGGCCGAGCGATTCCCATGTCATCAGCGAGGCGCTGCTGCCGGTCTTGAGCGCATCTGACGGGCGCGGGACGTCGGGTTCGATCAGCGCATCCACCTGTTTCAGCGAGGAATCGGCAAATCTGAGGCCGATATCGAAGATCAGCCCATTGAGCAGCATCCAGGAGATGATGATCGCCACCGCGATACCGAGCACATTGGCAAGGCGGCGCGGCAGGAAATGGCGGCTACGCGCGGCAAAGAACCGGCGGATAAGCTGGAACAGCCGGCCGGCGCCGATGAGGATGGCGGCGACCAGCACCGCAAGGCCGCCGGTCTTGGTGGGGTGGGCGCTCGGCAGCGGATCGAGCTCCATCAAAACCCGGATGGAATTCTGCCAGTCCTTCGCCTGCCATAAAAACGCGATGGCCGTGATGGCGGCGGCAAGCGCAATGAGAAAACGAATGCCGCGCGCATTATGGCGTGAAGGTTCAGGCAGCTCCAGATAGGCCCAGATGGCGTGCAACGCGACACCGATCAGATAACCGATGGCGAAGGAAAAGCCGCACAGCACCCCCTGCATCAGCCATGTGCGCGGCAGGAGCGAGGGCGTGAGCGAAGCACAGAACAGGATAGTGCCGAAGACGATGCCGGTTGCCGAAAGACCTGCAAACAACCGCTCAACCCATTGTTTCACCAACTTGACTTGCCCCTTGTACTCACCGCGTGGTGCGGAGTGTAATATGTGACGGACGAGGGTGCAAATCCTGCGGGCAGGATAAAAATCACAAAGATAGGAAAATAATCCTTTACAGCGTGACGGTCGTTTGATAGTGTTTGGCTACGGTCGGAGATTTGCGGCTGAAGACGGCGCACGGTCCAAAGGGTTGTCTCCGGTTTGATGGCAAGCTTCCCTCATAGTCGGTGCCATATTGTTGCCCATCCAACCGCCGTCCAGTTTTGCTCTCTGGGCCAGAGCCCTTCTCCTCGTCATGCCGGGCTTGACCCGGCATCCAGCCGGCGCGCGTCTGCGCGGCGAAAAGACTTTTTCAGCCCAATGACTTGGGCTGGCTGGATTCCGGCTCAGGGCCGGAATGACGGGAAAAAGATGTTCCGTCGCATAACCGTAATCGCTGCCATTTCTCTCGCAGGCCAATTCCATGACAATGTCCAGCAATTGCGATCCGGCGCTCTACGGCGTCTGGCCGGAAACGCCCGCCTATGCGGCTGAGGACATGCCGGAAGCCGCGCCGGAGACGAAGTCGCGGGCCGACAGGCTGGCCGCCGAAGATGCGGCGCGCAACGGCAGCCTGCGGCAATTGCTGAACGAGCTGACGGAGGAGATGCGCGAGCAGTTCTGCCTGTACCGCAATCTCCGCCAGGCGAGCGAAGCCGCCTTTCTGGCGACGGCGGAGGATGCTTCGGGCAAGCTGGCGCGCGCCGATGTGAAGGCTGCGACGGACCAGCTCTCGCTGATCGTCCGCACGCTGGAGCGGATCGACGCTTTGCAACGGGTGCTGGCGGAAGAGAGGGAAGCTTTTTCTAGCGAAGACGAAACCGAGGCCGGGGATTACGAAGCGGCGGTGGCGCATTTCCTCAACCGCATCGACGAACTGGCTGAACAGAAATGCCGCGCGAAGATGGAGGTCGATCTCGCCCGCAGCGCATCCGCAGAAACCGACACATGACGGATATGCCAACCGGACCCCATCTGCCGGCGCAGGTCTTCAACCTCCTGCGTGACTGGCGTTTCGTCGGCAACCTGCCGCAGCAACCGCCGGAGGGAGACTGGCGGACATGGCTGCTGATCGGCGGGCGCGGTTCCGGCAAGACCCGCGCCGGGGCGGAATGGGTGCATCGTGTCGCATCCGCCGGCAAGCAGTCGGATTTGCGCATCGCGCTCGTGGCCGAAACGCTGGGTGACGCCCGGGAGGTGATGATCGACGGCATTTCCGGCATCTGCCGCATCGCCCGCCGCCATCGCCCCGCCTTCGAGGTATCGCGCCGGCGGCTCCTCTGGCCGAATGGCGCGATGGCGCAGGTGTTTTCCTCGGAAGACCCGGAAAGCCTGCGTGGCCCGCAATTCCACATGGCCTGGGCGGATGAGCTGGGCAAATGGAAATATCCGCAGGAAACCTGGGACATGCTGCAATTCGGCCTGCGTCTGGGTAAGACGCCCCGGCAACTGGTGACCACAACGCCACGGCCCATTCCTTTGCTGAAGGCGCTTCTCGCCGATCCCGCGACACGGGTGGCGCGGATGCCAACGGCGATGAATGCGCGCAATCTCTCGCCCGGCTTTCTCAAAGCCATGCAGGACCGTTACGGTGGCACGCGGCTGGGGCGTCAGGAAATCGGCGGTGAATTGATCGACGAGCGCGAGGGCGCGCTGTGGAAACGCGCCGATCTGGAAGCGATTATCGAAGCGGCTCTTGAGCCGCTCACGCGGATCGTGGTGGCGGTAGACCCGCCCGTCGGCGTCGGTGAACATTCCTGCTGCGGCATCGTCGTGGCGGGGCTTGGCATGTCCGGGCGTCTTAACGTGCTGGCGGATTGTTCGGTGGAGGGCGAAACGCCGGCCGGCTGGGCCCGCGCCGTGGTCGCCGCCTTTCGCCGCTACGAGGCGGACCGGGTGGTGGCGGAGGTCAATCAGGGCGGCGAGATGGTGCGCGCCATGCTGCAGAGCATCGACGCCAACCTGCCGCTGACACTGGTGCGGGCGAGCCGCGGCAAGTTCACCCGCGCTGAGCCGGTTGCGGCACTCTACGAACAGGGCAGGGTGCGCCACGCCGCGCGGTTTGAAAAGCTGGAGGACCAGATGACGGATTTCGGGCCAGACGGCCTATCCTCCGGGCGTTCGCCGGACAGGCTGGATGCGCTCGTCTGGGCGATAACAGCGCTGACGACGATGGTGGTGAGTGAACCGAAAGTGCGGGGGATGTGAGGTAGCCGATTATTGGCTCCAGCGAAGGAGAGCCAATTACCCGTCGAGCGGATGCCCGCGGTTTCTTCTCCCCGCCGGGGAGAAGAAAAGTGAGGCGCCGTCAACGCCCATTTCGGGCGTCTGACGGATATTATTTCTTCGGGGATTGCGCCGGTTTCGGCTGGGAGCCGGTTTCACGCATCTGGCGCCACTCGTTTTCGAGACGGTCATAAACGGTCTGGGGGATTGTCGCTGTCATGGTGGCATTCCTCCTTGAATGGTTAACGCTGCAGGATTGCGCGGTGAATGGAGTTAGCGCGCTAAGGTTCCGAAATTCAAGGAATTTTTTACCCCAAAACCCCGGGGCGCGGATTAAAATCGATTAAGGTTTTTTCAAATCGATTTAGTTCCGGCAGCCTGCATGTGGAAAAACCGGGCGTCGCATTGCCCATCATTTTCAGGAGCCATCATGGCCTATGACGAGGCGCGATTCTTCGCGTCGGCGCGGATTTCCATTTTCGGCGGTCGCCTGCGCGCGGCCCAGCTTGCCGGCACGAAAACGATGCTGGCGGGGTTCGAAAAGTCGATGCCGGGCGGCGATCCGCGCTGGCTCGCCTATATGCTGGCGACGGCCTTTCACGAGACGGCGGCGACCATGCAGCCGGTGCGCGAGACATTGGCGGCGAGCGATGCCGAGGCGATGGCAAGGCTCGACCGCGCCTTTGCGGCGGGCAGGCTGCCCATGGTGCGCAAGCCCTATTGGCGGCCGGACACGGAGGGTAAAAGCTGGCTGGGGCGCGGCTTCGTGCAACTGACGCATCGGCGCAATTACGAGGCCATGTCGGCGCTGACCGGCGTCGATCTCCTCGAACGGCCCGAGCGCGCCATGGAGGCGGAGGTGGCCACCGCGATCCTGATCCACGGCATGGCGGGCGGCGGTTTTACCGGCCGCAGGCTCTCCGATTTCTTCAGCGACAGGTGCGAAGATTGGGACGGCGCCCGCGCCATCATCAATGGCAGCGACCGGGCGCGGCTGGTGGGCGGTTACGGGCGCGCATTTCATCACGCGCTTGTCGCGGCGCGGATTGAACCTGGGCGGGCCAGATGATAACCCGTTACCCGGTGCCGAAAAGGCTGCCTCCGAATTCTGCATGACAGGTGACACCGTGATCCGCCATATCGTCTTTTTCACCGTTCCCGAGGAAAACCGCGACGCCGTGCGCAGGGGGCTTTCCGGCCTGACCGCGATACCGCATTCGCTGAAGCTGGAAATCGGCGAGAACGTGAAGAAGGACCAATGGGGCAATTCGGTCGATTTCATCGTCTATGGCGAGTTCGAAAACGAGGCGGCGCTCGCCGCTTATAAGGCCGATCCGGCTTATGACCTCTCGACCCGCACGGTAAAGCCGCTGCGCGAAACCCGCGTTGCCGCCGATTTCGACAGCGATACGGCGGTGAAAGCGCCGATCCGGTAAACGTCCGGTTTCACCGAAGTCGGCGCGAGATATTGCTGCTGTGCGGACAGGGTGTCTCACGAGCGACGTCATCCTTGGGCTTGTCCCAAGGATCTGATCACGTCCAATAAAATCGAGACGTTGCAGATGCTCGGGACAGGCCCGAGCATGACGAAAGAGAGCTTTCACTACTGTCCGGTTTAAATTTGCGGCCATTGGAAGGCCATCTGGATTTGGTTTCTGGGTTTGTCTGGTGGCGGGTCGAGAAGCCGATCGGTGCGTCGCCGGTGCATGAGG
>NZ_JAQAHD010000044.1:0-10594 GCF_027871605.1 Agrobacterium sp. CFBP 3001 | reverse complement strand
GCAATAAGGTACCGATCTCGCTGATGAAATCAGGAGGCTCAACCAGCCCGCCTCCCTGAATGAAGCCGGAAAACTCTAGCCTCAGATGGTCCAGAAACCTGGGGCGGTTCATGATCGTAACGGACTCTACCAAATTCTGGAGGAAGTTCAGGGTCTCAGGTCAGGTCTCAGGTCATTGACCGCAAACAATCCCCCACAAGTTCTATTAGTTGCTTCTCATTTGAGGAGCAGTTTATTCCAAACTTTTAGGAGAAAGAAAGTGCAGACTAAATCACCGGTACGCCAATGACACAAATCGTTATCTCTGGCGATTTAACCAGAGTGAATAATAGAATGGAGCTCCATCAGTCCCACAATATCGCTTGGTTTTCTCGTCTTTTTACGCCTATTTTTGAGTCACTAGGGTTCAAGGTGTATACTGTTGGAGAGAAAAAGAATGACTTTCCTCTAAACCTCCTCCACGATTCGATCTACGATCAAACCTCCCGCCAAATTCAAGATCAATGGGCGACGCGTTATGACGCCGGCTTCCCGGCCCCATTTATCAAGAAACTTATTGACGCATTTGGGCCCGCAACGTTTTTTTTGTTCGAGGCATCACCCGCATTCATGGATGCCTTGGATTCTGCCGGGATGGTGTATCTTAACTTCCGCGTCCACCCTATCCGATTCGCTTCCGACCTAATTTTTGCAATCAAGACAAATGATAAAAACTTTGCTCTAAGACTGAGGCAATTCGCGATGAAAGGCAATTTCCTAAAGCGAGAAGTGAAGCTGTGTCGAAGGCGGTGGCGTAAATCACCAAATGCGATCCCCGCCGGGTCAACGATATTTATGGCGCAGACGAATGAAGATGCTAGCCTAATAGAAAAGGGCCGGTTCTTGAGGATCGGTGATTTTTCGGAAATATTGAGGGACGAAATCAATTCGTCTCGTGCAATATTCTACAAACGCCATCCCCATGTACGCAACCAAGAATCTTTTGATTTTTGGCAACATATGTTCCCGAATACAAAAGAGGTACCAAGCGATATTTCGGCTTACGAGTTATTCTGTCAAAGCAAGGATTTAAGGATCGTTACAATCTCGTCAGGTTCCGCTTATGAAGCCGAGCTTTTTGGACACTCTACATTGTATCTGTCCGGTCGCCACTGGGGAGGCGATTTTTATCGGGACTACGTACCTATAACCCATGAGTACTGGTACCCAGAGTTTTGGAGGCACGTGTTCGATACGCAGGGAACTGCGCGCTCCTGGATACAGACTCTTACTCGGCGAGGCATTAACGCAGGTAAGTTGCCTTTCGTAGAAGGTAGGCTTAAGGGGCTGATTAATTTCGAATGGTCAAAGCCATGATATAAGGAAATTAGCAAGCAATGCTCCCGGCAATGCCACGAAGATTTCTCGGCTTTGCTGCGGCTGCAACCAAAGCCGCCCCAGCGCTTGAAGTCGGATCATCGCACCAATAATTCTTGTGAATGCCGTCACCGGCTTTGTTGGCTTGATCGCTCGCTCGTGGTAAGCGCCGCTTTAAGGGCACGCCGATTTACCCTTGACGGAAGGGGATGACGTTCTTGCCGCGCATGAACGCAAGGGCGCCCTCTGCCTTGATAGTTTTGACTGCGACGTCTCGAGCCTCTGTGTCGGATTCGAACTGGTCGTCCCATACGTGACTGGTGTTTTGGTGATCGACCACTTCAAGCGTCCATGTCGTATAGGTTTCAAGCCGGAAGATGTCGATAGAGAAGGGATAGCCATCAACGACGATCCTCTTACTTTTACCAGAAGTCACCAGATTGGGGTCGTCGTCTTCGATCACGGCTCACGTCCAAGCTTCCACATCACTTCGACGAGTATGCCAGTGGAGTTCAAACCGTCAAGCGCCTGGCTTGACGGTCCTATTGAATGCTCAAAGGAGCCGCTCGTCGATCCGGCTTTCCTTGTGGCCATTTATGATGGCCGTCATGACTTGCCTCTGAGAATTTCCTCCAGAATAATTCAGAGTCCGGCCTATTATATCTTGGACAGAAATGTGTAGTTTTGCATCACTAGGAGGTTCTCGACGTTGACAAATGTGCTGTCCAAAATCTATATGCCAAAATGCATGGTGGGCGATCGGCAACAGCGTGGCATATGAGCTCGTAAGTTTTTGCAATCTAATATGTTTCATGACGGAAGTGTCCGTCAGGCAGGACGGTAAATGCCCCAAGTCTTTTTTGATCTGTCGGAACTTTTCCTGAATTCGGGAGTCAAGTTTAAATATTACGGAATTGCGCGAACCGTAATGGAAGTCGCTTATGAACTGACTTTGGCGGATAAATCTGTAAGGTATGTAATCTATTCGCCGCTGCATCGTCGGTTTTTTGAGGTTTTTCCCCGTACGGGTGACGCATCGCCAACCGGTGTTCTGGATCCCAATATTCCTTCAAGCGCGACCCCATTGCGTCTGAGGCAGAATCTTTTTGATACTAACTTTTTGAAGTCTTTTTTCTACGGGATGGTGCGCACGATAGTCGAGCATCGCAATCGCAAACGTTGGGCAACTATTCCGGCGAGTGCTGTTCGGGAGGTTAATCTCGACGGGCAGATTCTGATTTCGCTGGGCAGGCCAAAAATCATGTCTGACTATATCATGGCGTTGAATGAACGGGGCGAAAAAGCCACTTTCATTCCGATGCTCCATGACATGATCCCATTGCATAATTTCACACATCGGAATCAGTTTTCGTTTCCGCGGAATTTTATTCACGATAACAAGGTCGCTATCGGGGCTGCGTCACTGATTTTGACAAATTCGGAATTTACGGCGCGGGAAGTAAAGCATTTTTCAGAGATAGGGACATTGCCGCCAGTGCAGGACGTTGTCGCTATCCCGCTTTGTAATGAACTTCGGCCGACGGTTGAGCCAATAGATAAGAAGCCCCCTTCAGGTCGTTACCTTCTGGGCGTCGGTATTTATAACGGCCGTAAGAACTTGGAATGTGTTGTTGAAGCCATGCTTCTATTACAGGCTTCCGGTGTCGTTCCGCCCGCACTGGTGTTGGCAGGCGCAAGACGTAAAAGAGTTGAAAAATTCTTAAAACAGGAAAAGTTTCGCCCTATAGTCGACAAGTTCCACTTTGTTCTTAACCCGAACCAAGCGGAATTACGTCTGCTCTACGAAAATGCCTATGGCCTCGTTTTGCCGAGCAGAATGGAAGGGTGGGGCTTGCCGATTAGCGAAGCTCTTTGGTGCGGGACCCCGGCTTTTGCTGCGGATGTGCCGGCCTTGAGGGAGGCAGGGGGTACACTCGCACTGTATTTCAATCCAGAGAAACCGGATGAATTGGCGGATTTGGTTCGCGGGTTGTTGCTCGAGCCGGATAGCTACGCTGCCTTGAAAACGAAAATCGCCGAATTCAAACCACAAATGCGGACCTGGCGAAATGTCGCGTCAGATATACTTCATTCGGTGCAAAAGTTTGACCACAAAGAGAGACGGGTGGCGACATAAGGCTGCCAGCTGACATGGATGATGTGCCCTCCATGCCGTTGGGAAGCTATCTTGAGTGCGGAATGGGGATAGATCAGCATTAGCCGCGCCAGATGGGATTTTCTTGCCGGTTACTCTAAAGCAGCAATCTCTCCCGTTCTTCCCCCTGCCAGAAACGGGGCGTGATGACATCCTCGCCAGAGGGAGATTGACACTTAGTGATCACCCATTTAAGTGCACTAAGCCAATTTTGGATTAGCCGTGCCTCGGCATTTGGACCAGTGTTAAGCTTTGAGTTTTGCGAGCATGAAACTTGAGCCATCATATATGAGCGCTACACACCGAACATCACTCCATCCGTTTGGGTTTGTTCGTCTAACGTGATAAACACTCACCAAATGTAGTTTCTGCACAAATTAGGAATATCGCTGTGATCGGATCATTTTTGTCGCAAAACGACAAGAAGCTGCTGGTACGACTGTTCAAAGAGAACTTTAGGAAGCATGTCGGTTGGTACTCGATGGCAATCGCGGCAATGGTTGTCGTTGCTGCAACGACCTCTCTCAGCGCTTGGATCATGCGCGATATCGTTAACAGCGTTTACTTGAAGCGCGGCTTTGACGTCGTCCTTGAGATTGCTTTTGCGGTTGCCGCGATATTCATTGTAAAGGGCCTCGCCACGTTCGTTCAGAGTTACTATCTGAGCAAAGCCGGCAACAGCATCGTCGCGGAGCAGCAACGTAAAATATATGATCGCCTGCTGAAGCAAGGTGTATCGTTCTTTCAAAACCTGCCATCATCGGAATTGCTGGTTCGGGTAACCTACAATGCACAGGCTGCCAGGAGCGTTATCGATACAATCGTGACGTCCTTTATCCGCGACCTGTTGTCGCTCATCGGTTTGATCGTTGTGATGTTCGCCCAGAATTTTCTTCTGAGCGCGATTTCGATGATTATAGGCCCTCTTGCCATCTTCAGTGTCCGTCTTGTCTTGCGCCGGGTGCGTAAGATCATGGAGGCTGAGCTCGCTTCGCTTGGCGAAATCGTCAACGTCGTGCAGGAAACCAGCATCGGCGTCCGTGTGATTAAAGCGTTCTCGCTTGAGAAGCTTATGCGCCAACGTATGAACAAGGCAGTGTCTGACGTTGAGCATCGAGCAAATGGTATTGCGAAGCTTGAAGCGGCGACCAGTCCGATCATGGAAACGCTGTCCGGCCTTGCGATTGCTGTCGTCATTGCCGTTTCCGGCTACACCGTTCTGGAGAAAGGCGGCTCTCCGGGCGATCTGATGTCCTTTATAACCGCTTTGCTTCTTGCTTACGAACCAGCAAAACGTCTGGCGCGTATGAGAATACAGATCGAAGGAGGCATGATCGGTGTCCGCATGATGTTCGAGGTTCTGGACGCGCCGTTGACGCTTGCCGAAAAGAAAGATGCCCTGCCTCTACTCAAGGCCAGTGGCGACGTGCAACTAAGAAACGTCAGCTTCGAATATGTTTCTGGGCAGCCGGTTCTGAAGAACGTCAGCGTACTCTTCGAGGGCGGCAAGATGACCGCATTGGTCGGTCCGTCAGGAAGCGGCAAATCGACAATCATCAATCTTATGATGCGCCTTTACGATCCTCAGAATGGTTCCGTTGAAATCAACGGCATGGATTTGCGCGATGTTTCCTTTGCTAGCCTGCGCGAGCACGTATCTTATGTGGGTCAGGAAACCTTTCTGTTCTCGGGTACTGTTAAGCACAATATCTCCGTTGGTCGGGACGGCGCGACAGAAGAAGAGATCATTGCTGCTGCCAAGGCTGCCAATGCCCATGAATTTATCATGAAGATGCCTGACGGTTACGACAGCAAGCTTGGTGAAAATGGTTCAGGCCTTTCCGGGGGGCAGAGACAGCGTGTTGCGATCGCGCGAGCCATGCTGAGGGACGCAGATATTTTGATCCTTGACGAGGCGACCAGTGCGTTGGATTCGGAATCCGAAGCTCTTGTGCGAGACGCGCTTGAGCGCCTGACACTGAACAAAACATCTATTGTCATCGCTCATCGGCTTTCAACGATAAACCGAGCCGACAAGATCGTCGTTATGGATAATGGACAGGTCGTAGAGGAAGGAAGTCGGCGTGAACTACTTGCAACAGATGGCCTTTATAAACGCCTGCACAGTATCCAGTTCGATGCGGACGTAGCATAACCCTGACATATCAGGCCGCATTGGAAAGGTTTTGTTGTGAAGGAACACTCTCGAAAGATCACGCCGGTTCTTCTTGCCGGCGGTGCTGGTTCGCGGCTTTGGCCGGTATCGCGCGATCAGTTGCCCAAGCAGTTTCAGCCGCTGGTCGGCAATCTTTCGACCTATCAGCAGACGCTGCAGCGGGTGGGCGACAAGGGGCTTTATGCCGAGCCGCTGGTGATCACCAATGAGGATTTCCGGTTCTTCGCCCGCCGTCAGGCCGAAGAGATCGATCTGCCGGCAACGGTAGTGCTGGAGCCCGCCCGCCGCGACAGCGCCGCCGCCATGGCCGCCGCCGCCGTGCTGGCCGAGCGCCGCGAGCCCGGATGCCTGGTGCTGGCGCTTGCCGCCGACCATGTCGTGCTCGATGCCGACAAGTTCTCAGACGCCGTGAAACTCGGCGCAAAAGCCGCCGATCAGGGCAATATCGTCGTCTTCGGCCTGGTGCCGACCGAACCGCGCACCTCCTACGGTTATATCAAACCGGGCGAGGCGATCGACGGCGAAGACGACCTGAGCACCGTCGACGCCTTCGTGGAAAAGCCGGATATGAAGACGGCGATCTCCTATCTGGAAAAGGGTTATCTCTGGAATTCCGGCAATTTCCTGTTCCGCTCCGATGTGATGATCGCCGAACTGAAGGCCTTCGCCCCGGAAATCCTGGCGGCGGTGACGCAGGCGGTCGAGCAATATGAAAGCGACCTCGGTTTCGTGCGCCTGCATCAGGCAAGCTTCGAGGCCTCGCCGAAGAACTCCATCGACTATGCCGTGATCGAGAAGACCAAACGCATGGCGGTGGTGCATGGCCATTTCCGCTGGTCGGATATCGGCAGCTGGGATGCGATCTGGGAAATCGCCGACAAGCGCGGCAACGACAATGCGCTGGAAGGCAACGGCGTCTTCATCGATTCCGAAGGCTGCCTCATCCATTCGACGCAATTGCTGACGACGGTGGTGGGCGCGAAGGACATGGTGGTGGTCGCCACCAAGGATGCTGTTCTGGTGGTGCCGAAAAACCGGGTGCAGGATGTGAAGGGTCTGGTGGAGACGCTGAAGGACGGCGAACACGCACCGCAGACGCAAAGCCACAAGCGCGTCTATCGCCCCTGGGGTTATATCGAACACATGTATGTGGACGAGCGTTACCGGGTGGGCCATATCACGGTCGATCCCGGCCACCGCATCTCGTTCCAGAAACATTATCACCGCTCGGAACACTGGATCGTCGTCAAGGGCACGGCGACGGTGACGATCGGCGAGGAGACGAAGTTGCTGACGGAGAACCAGTCGGTCTATATCCCGATCGGCCAGCCGCACCGGCTTGCCAATGAGGGGCAGATCCCGCTCGAACTGGTCGAAATCCAGACCGGAGCCTATATCGGCGAGGATGATGTCATCCGCATCGAGGACGATTATAAAAGGCAATAGAATTGCGGTGCGCATCATCAGCGAAGTTTCTGATAAACTCACATCTTTTTTATCGCTTCCATCATTGCATCGACCGATTTAGCCCAAGTGAATCTGCTTCTAACAAATTCTCTCATGTCGCGGCATTCTTCAGCACTAGGAGGCAATGACATCAAACTGATCATAGCCTCAACCCATTCTTTAGGATCGTGCGGTCTACAAAATAAAACGCCTTGCTCAAGGATCTCCGTCATCGCGGGTCGGGAGCTGCAGATGGCTGGCACACCCAAAGCTAGCGCCTCGAGCGGAGGCAAACCAAATCCCTCGTAGAGACTAGGAAACAACAATCCTTGTGAATTTTTAACAAGTGAGAAGAGTTCAGCGTCTGACAGCTTCCCCGTGAAGTGAATTTTTGAACTATAGTACGCCAATTTTTCGTTATTGTGTCCAGCTCCCACAACAAATATCTTGCAATCAGGAAAACCCGGAAGAAGGGCTGCGTCAAATATCACTTTCAAATTCTTATGGTAATCGAAAGAACCTATGCAAACAAAGTATTGCCCTTGCTCTTGAATGTCATTTAAGTCGTCGCTATCGGGATCAAAAATCGTGACACCATTATAAGCGACCGAAATCTTACTCATAGGAATAGAAAGCTCTCTTGAAATGCTTTCCGCGCTACTATGACTAACCGTTAAAATATGAGTCGCCTTACTTGCAATGTAAGCGTACTTATTCTTCCAATCGTCAATCGTTTTTCGAGGAAAAAGATCCGGAAACAGAAGCGGTATCACGTCGTGTATCATGACCAAGGAGTTACCATTCAAATCCTCTGGACACCAATGAATAGACGGATAGAAATTAACAACTTTACTGCCTGCATCATTTCCAAGAGGTAATTGATCTTTATTTTGGCGGCTCCGCAATTCTGCCAAGTACTCCCGCGCTACTCGACCGATACCTCTTTGATCCCTCAGCGCTTCCGCAGCAAAATTAATAGTTATGTCACCAATCTTAATTTCGATGAAACCCGAGAGTTTTTCACTACTTAAGATTTCTTTTTTGGGAAAACGCTTTCTGATCGCCCGGCGAATAATGCGCTCCGGATTCAACTTCCTCGAAGCCGAGACGATCTTGAGCAGTTTATTTCTTTCCAAAACGTCTATTTTTGACCTCAAAAAGAGAACTTCGTGGTTGAGCGACCCAATTCGTTCATGGAGGTCGTCTAGTTGTGACTTTGTGCCAGCCAATTCGGCCGCAATGACTGAAAGCTCATGCGGAATAAAACCATCAGCGAAACTGGGCTCTTTGTCTAAAAAAGACGCAAGCGCCTTTTTTTCCCTTGCCAAATAAAACCGATAGTCATTGTTGACATACGCGACTTCGTAAGAAATAGAATGCATATTTTGATCGAGATCATTGCAGGCTGCGTCGACGTAATCTCGCGTAGCAATTATCAATACCCAAGGACGAAATTCAAGCCAGTTATTATATGAGAATAAATGATCAAAATCAGCGCCCAAATTTACCCTTAAAAAGTGGACTGACTTACTGGGTAGCACGAAGCGTTCACAGATCTGATTGAATGAGAAAACCTGTTGCCTTACTTTATTAAATCGCCTCCCAATCGAACAAGTCGATAAGACATTCGGACGACTACCATCAGCGGTGAGATTTTCACCTAAATGGTTGGCGTCCGCAGATAGTACGCAATGAAGGTTTTCGTCATTCGGACGGAAATGCTCAAATAGGTTGAGTATAGATATGTCGCGATGGATGTTGAGCCCGCTCCACCCTCTCTCATAAAGACCTTTGGTGATCGATTCGCGGTCGGGCGAATCTGCATGGATGTCGATATAAAAGCCGTTTTCCTCAGATTTGAACATACGCCACAGAAGAACGTCTTCCATATTTTTTGAAAATGAAACAAACTTCGACATCATTACACCCATACCTATACTTCCGAAGTAACACGTCACATTGACAATGAAATCACTGTCGCCGCAATATCAGATCTACATAGTCTCCAGAACTAATAACATCATCAACAGACGACGAAGAAAAATGCACTTCTGTTCCATTGTGCAGCAGCCTATTAATACTAAAGCCCGCCTCCAAAATTTCGCCTACAAAACTATGCGGATCTTGCCCCATTTCTTTGTATGCAATTGGACTAAACTCCATAACTATTGTGAGACCCTCCTGCTCTTTAAGCCAGTTCCGCATGCCCTTCCAGACATTTATTTCATAACCTTCAACATCTATTTTGATAAAATTTGGTGACACTTTTCGTTTGAATTTGCGCTCTACGTCCTGGATCAATAACGGCATTGTCGTGACGTTAACGCGCTCACTTCGATGGGATCCCTCTACGTCAAGCAATGTGGCGCTACCGACGTAATCTCCAATTTTATTTATATGGACCTCTTTCCTTTCATCACCCAAGGCAACATTTGCGACCTCTACAAAACCTGAGAAGCCGTTTACTGCAACGCTCTTTATCAATCGAGAATGCAACGCAATTTGGGGCTCCGCACCCAGTACGAACCCCTGCTCACCAACGAAATGAGCCGCCAACAAAGTGTAAAATCCACAATTCGCCCCGATATCGAAAAACACATCGCCTTTTTTCAGGTTTTTTTGAAGAAACGTAGTAACCCACGGCTCCCAACGTCCTTCAGCCATGATATGAGGTGTCAGAGAAATATCCATGCTGTCTAGGAATATTTTCCTTCCAAAAAACGTCTCCGTTAGGACAGTTTTCTCTCCAATATACTGGCACATTCTATGTATTGCCTTCGATGGCGTCGTATCTACATGCAAGCAGTCAGCCATATTGTAGAAGAAACTCTTGATACTGTCGCCCTTTTCAGAAATATCGAAAATACGCAACACTATATATACATCATTAGAAAAGCATATTTCGCTTCTACCAACATACTGCATTAAGGTAGAGGGATCAATTTCCGTAATTTTTCCTTTATGGATCAGCACATACTTTGATGAATCTATATCCTTACGTGAGCGAACTTCATGCAAGCCCAACGAAACTATTTCACCCCAAGAAAATTCCTCCTGCGAGTAAATTGTTCTTGTTTTATTCTCTAGCCATTTCAACGCCTCGATGAGATGTGTATCCATTTCGTCCCCCGGTTTTCGAATTTCGTTCTTAGCGACTAAAAAATAGCCGCGTCTTGATTATATGTTTGTTCGCAAAACACTAGGCATTTTGTACCTTTTCTAAAGTCGTCCACGAAAAAGTAGGAGATAGCATACATCAGCACGTAACAGTCTACTCGTGAACCGCCAGCACGGCCTCTGCCTCATATATGGCGCAGACGATGTGATAAAACGTGCTTGCCGGCGCCGGCTCGTCGAGCATCGGCCTGTCGGCCGGCCATTTGTCGAACCACAGGCCCTTGACCGGCGTGTCGAGGAAAGGCTGCAGCGCGCCGATGGCGCTGAGACCGGAGGCGAGGTAA
>NZ_JAQAHD010000043.1:0-10901 GCF_027871605.1 Agrobacterium sp. CFBP 3001 | reverse complement strand
CCCCGGCGTTCACACCGGGCGCAACAGGCTTCCTGTCGTTCGCAAACGCTCTTCCAGCAATTCCATAAGCTGCTCCTCGCGAATACGACCCTGCCCCAAGCCGAGCTTCATGGCCAACTCGCGCCAACCATATGTCGGCCACCGCCGCTCATCTTCTACTCCGCCTTGGCTGGAATTAACTCGCTGTCGCGCTGTAGGATGCCACATGTCATGAAACCCTCCACCTATTGAATTACAAACGGGAGATGAAATTGGCCTTGCAAACCGAATTCCAGGTACGGCTGACATTTTTGAAGCGCCCTTATCGCTGCCTTACCAATGACCTCGCTTGCTTCGCCACCACCCTGCTCGATAACCACCGGCGTTCCTTCGAGAGCGCCCGCCTCGTTAATTTTGAATGAAACAACCGCCTTTCCCCCTATTCCGGCGGGCACGTTGAAGCAGGATTGTACCTTTTTTGCCAAGTGCGGCAGCCCCTTTAGATTTACTGTTACGGGGCGGCTGTTTTCAGCCTGTAATTGTGCGGCCAGCTGCTTTGCCCTGTCAAACTTGGCTTCATCAATCGTGTTTTCAAAAGCGAGCACCCAGATAAGGATGGGGGATGTTTCGATCATCGTGTAAATCGAAATGCCGCCTCCTATTTCCTTGCCGGATTTGTCAAATTTTCGGATGCCGTAATACACGCCGTTTTCGTCGCTGCCAAGTAATGCGAAAACGTCGGCTGTCTCTTTCCGCGACCCAAAAAACGGCTTTGCGTCCTTATAACGCGGCGCGTCCCTCGCTACCAAAGCCGACACTAAATCTTTCAGATTGTATGGGATGGGAGGTGTCTGGTCTATTGTACGCGGAATCACTGCGAGAAAAATCACATTCGTTGGCATTTTACCCGAAAAATCACCTTTCCGCGCCTGTTCCAGCGGAAGGCAATCGACAAACAATGTGTGTGTCAATTCGGCCGTCTTTTTATCAGGAAGACTAGTCCAAAGGTACTGGTCTGCTTTCGAGCGTGACGGATCGACCTGACAAAGACCCTTAGGTGGCGTGAACTGTAAATCTATCCCCTGTTCAATACTCGAAGCACCTATAGCAGGTGCAGCCAGTCCAGACAGCGCCACAACACTGGCCACGACGAGCCCTAATACAATCTGCATTTTTGGCATCATCATCTCGCGCCTTTGTTGGAATTCAGTTTTGTCAATTCATGGGCCAATCATTCACAGACTTCTGCGCTCGCCTCGGCCGCGAAGTGGCCGCGGCTATAAGCGAGATATCCTTCGAAATTTCCATCGGGCAGCTACAACGCAGGAAACCAATGCGGCATTTCCCTCATTTTGCTGCATGGCTGGTAGAGGGATCGATACGACCGAAAGCGTAGAATTACTTCGTCGTCCGCTCATCGTCGCTGGGCGCGGAGGGGATTGGGTACGGCAAGAACCGCATGCGATAGAGCCATTATCGATTTTCTGATCATGTAAACTCCAACACCAATTAAGTTAGGACCGGAGTGTTTTTTCTCCGATTTGTCCGTCTCTCACAATCACGCCGGGTGTCTAAAAGTTCAAGTCCGGACTTCGGCTTACGATCCGGCGCACTTTGGTTCGCGGATAAACGACTCGCATCCAATTAGCTCTTGAGCGGAATCGAACCAGTGGCCACCGCGTGATGCACTAAATCAGGCACATAGGTTTCACGCACTGATTTGCTCAAGTATTGAGGGCAAACCTGTGGTGATCCCAGACTTGGGACGTTACGTCATCGATAGGAGAGCCGTCTCTGGTTCCGCAATAAGCGTATCTACCCAGCCCCATCGCGCCTACGGACTAAGCACAGCGAAAAGGTCGGCTTGTCAGAACGCTTCGGCGGCGCATTTCCGGTGACCGAGGCCGTATTTGCGACTTGTGGGGAGGAATACTGCTGCAAATCGCGTTTTAGGTAAAGTTCACTGGGTTTGCCTGCGATCTCGACCCAGAAACTACTCGGCGGCGATATCGTTATCGCCTAGCAACGCAATGAACGCTTCTCTCAGGTTTTGGCAACGATAAAGCAGTTCGACCTTTTCATTTTTGAGTCGCCGCAGAAAGGTCAGCTCTCTGTCGTCAGCGTCGTTCGACATTGCCCTGAGGCGGAGATCGGTTTCGATCTCTCGAACTGCCATTTCGCAGGCCGCGATTTCCTTAAGCAGCCGCTCCCAGTGTTTCTCCAACACAAAGCTCACGTCGTTGGTCCGTCTATCGCCCCTGTTTACCAAGGGTTAACATAACCGAAGCGGATTTGGGATGGCGGTTCCCTATATGGTTAACGCTGCAGAGAGTAGTGTGGACCCACGACACCCTAAATTAATACGCTAGGTAGCCGCTGGATGCGGAACACCAACCATTTCGGCTGCGTCGGTCCAGTTTTCTAACGGCTGCGCAACTTCGAATTCACCGTTGATTATATTTTAGTAATATATAGATCTCAATCATCTGGAACAACCATTGGGCGAATTCGATTCGGGGAGATGGTTCCGCGAGAAGCACTCTTCAGCTTTATCGGGACGGAAGATGGGGACCGTGAATGACCGCACCTGGAGCATTTTTCAAGAAGCGTCCATCTAACGGGGGTGGGTCTTTCTTAGATAATTCTGATACAAATCGAGCAAATAACATGCTCATCCGTGGCGGCCGAGTGGGGAAGTGTAAGAGGATCGTCGGTGGCATAGCGCCTTGTGAAGCGCGTTTGGTACTGTCATTTGAAAGTTTGTCCGTCATTTCGGCGGCGGCAGTTACATCGGTGCTCCTCTGGTCTTCGCCATCGCTGGCAGGTAGCTGCGATCCCGCTGGCCCTGGAACCTGGAGCTGTTCCGGCGCTGCCACAGGGAGCGATCCGTCGGCGGTGATCTTTTCCTCCGCGCCCGTAACGGTTGTCACACAACCAGGATTTGGTTTGTCAGCCTCTGGGGAAGCCATCAGAGTCGAGACCATCGGAGGGATCGCCATAACGGACGGAAATGCGTCCTCCATAACGTCCTCTGGTGGGCAGGGTATTTTGGCGATCAATGATGTTTTCGGCGCGGTTGAAATAACATCGAACGGTAGCATCACCGGCGTTGACGGTATCTATGTCATCAATACCGGTACAGGTCCCACAACGATCACATCCTCAGGCACGGCGATTGGGACAATCGGTAATGGTGTCTATGTTTCCCACGACGGTTTCGCAACAGACCTGACCGTCAGCCAGACGGGCGGGACGATTTTTGGCGCGGATAACGGAATTTCCACAACCAATCGTGGATTTGGGGTGACCGCAATTAGTGTCGCCGGCGATGTGGACGGTGCAGCCGAAAACGGTATATGGGCGCAAAATTTCGCTAACGCGACAGGCATCACGATTTCCCAGGCAGCCGGCAGCACGATAACCGGTTATACACATGGCATCCGCGCCGATAATTGGGCGGCCGGCGCCATATCGATCACGACAGCCGGGATCATCAACCAGACCCAGACTGGCGCGGCAAATAACGACACATTTGGTGTCTATGCCTACAATTCCACAGCCGGGACAGATATCATTCTTACCCAGACCGCGGGATCGATCTCCGGCAATTGGTTCGGCATGTATGCCAATAATCAGGGTAGCGGCTCAACGACGATCATCAGTTCCGGCGATGCCACGGCAATCGTACGCGCTGGACTTTACGCTTATAACGCGGCCACAGCGGACAGTATTGTTGTAAGCCAGACTTCCGGAACGGTCAAAGGCGGCACCTATGGTGTTTTCGCAGACAATGCGGGAACCGGCACAACAACGGTTACACTTTCCGGCGATGTGATCGCCTCCGGTGACTACGGTGTCTATTCGCGTAATGCCAGCAGCGCCACCGATCTGACCGTAAGACAAACGGCGGGTTCTATTGCTGGCAGAACCGGCATTCTGGCGTCGAATAGGGGTACGGGCGCCTCGCTGGTCAGCGTCGGTGGTAGGGTGAGTGGCGGTGCGGGCGCGGGTATCCAAACGATTGCAGCGAACGGCTCGACAATAGATATCGCAGCTTCCGCAACGGTCACGGCAACGTCCGGAATAGCCATTCGTGACGGCGGTGTTGCGGGTAACCCGATTGCATCGGACACGATTGGCGGGAATGTCGTCGTTAACAGCGCTGGCACCGTAACCGGTGATGCGGTCCTCGGCCTCGGCGATGACACCTTCAATCTGGCTAGGGGAACCTATATCGGTAATATCTACGGTGACGACAGAGACGACGCTCGAAGCAACGACGGTGTCACAAACCATGAAGGCAATGATACGTTCACCTGGACGGGCGGCACTCTGGCTGGCGGCTTCTACGGTCAGGACGGTTCCGATACAGCGATGGTAAGCGCATCGGCCTATGATGGTTCTCAGGTGCTCGACGGCGGCGATGATACCTCGGTTGCCGACGGCATGATCGATACGCTTACGCTTCGCGGTGTGAAAGCGACCACGAATGGCGGCAGGATCATCAATTGGGAAGTTGTCAATCTGGATGGTGCCAATCTGTCGATCGACGACGGCACATGGCATGTCGGCGAGCCGGACGAAGCAACGACCGGTGTGTTCCTGAACAACAATTCCACACTTGACGGCATGGCATCACTCGCCTTCGACGGCAATATGACGATTGATTCAACGTCCAATTTAGTCGGAACGGGCAACGGAACCGGGTTCTATTCGTTCAGCGGCGATGTGGCCAACGCCGGAACCATCACCACGGTGGACGATGCTGTCGGCGATGTCGTCATCATCGGTGGAAATTATAGCGGCAATGGCGGACAGATGCTGTTCGATGTTGCCCTTGGTGATGACAACTCCAATACGGATATGGTCATCGTCAATGGCGACACATCGGGCACGACAAATGTCGGCGTCAACAATGTCGGTGGCACGGGTGCGCAGACCAGTGAAGGTATCCGTATCATCGAAGTGAACGGTGCTTCCAACGGTGTTTTCTCGCTCATTGGCGACTACACGGTGGGTGACAGGCAAGCGGTCGTTGCAGGTGCCTACGCCTATCAGCTTTATCAAGGGGGCACTTCATCACCGAATGATGGCAACTGGTATTTGCGTTCGCAATTGACCGTGTCGAATCCGACGCCGACTGCTCCGCTTTATCAGGCCGGTGTTCCGACCTACGAGGCATACCCCCGGGCATTGCGGGGTCTGAACGGCGTGCCAACCTTGCAGCAACGTGTCGGTAATCGTTTCTGGGCCGGTAATGGCGCTTCTGTCGGCACACCTTATCCCACTCCCGAACAAGCAGGCGTTGCGATCGAAGGAAACGGTGTATGGGGCCGCATTGAAGGTGTGCATAACAGCATCGAACCGCGTTTCTCGACCTCCGGCACCAAGTCCGAGCAGAATATCTTCAAACTTCAGGCCGGTATTGATGGGCTGTTTACAGAAGCGGAAAGCGGCAAGCTGATTGGCGGGTTCACAATCCATTACGCCCATGGCAAAACCGACACCGGTTCTGTTTACGGCGATGGGGAGATCAGCACGGACGGTTACGGTCTTGGCGGGACATTGACCTGGTATGGCGAGAGCGGTTTCTATCTGGACGGTCAGGCTCAGATGACCTGGTACACGAGCGATCTCGACTCTCTCCTTGCCCGTACAAACCTCACCGACAACAATGGCGGTTTTGGCTACACACTGTCGTTGGAAAGCGGCAAGCGCATTGCCATCGATCCAGCCTGGTCCATCACGCCGCAGGCCCAGCTGGTCTATTCCAATGTCGACTTCGACGCGTTTACCGATACATTCGGCGCCCGTGTCAGCCTCGACCGTGGAGAAAGCCTGCAAGGCCGTCTCGGTGTGACCCTCGACCACGAAAGCTCGTGGCGGAACGACGAGGGACTGCTCAATCGCACCCACGTCCACGGCATTGGCAATCTCTACTATGAGTTTCTTGAAGGGACGAGTGTCAATGTCGAGGGAGTGAGCTTCGCCAGCCGCAATGATCGTGTATGGGGCGGTCTGGGGATCGGGGGAACCTATAGCTGGGACGACGACAAGTATTCGATCTATGGCGAAGCTCTGGTTCAGACCAGCCTGAATGACTTCGGCGACAGTTACTCCGTCAGGGGACAGGTGGGCCTACGCGTGAAGTGGTAAAAGGCTGACGGTATCGGACCATTCCAGGACGCGCCGATGTAATGAACGTCGACGATAGCGGCACCCGTGATCGAAAATTCATAGATCGGCCGGATACCCCCAACCTGCCCCGGAAGCCGATAATTCTGGTCATCGCGAGCAGTTCATCAGGGTGGGTTTAGATCGCGCTACGCTGACGGGCCGATTGCGCGCTTGCACAACGGACCATACGAAACGCCGCGGGATCGATCGGCAGTGTTGATACTGGTCGGTCCGGTTCGACTGTGGTTGATCAGTTTTGCAGCAGATATTCTGGCCATTCCTGCGCGCCATGGAGTACGCGAAGAATTCGAACTGTCGTCTCGGTAGTGGCGTAGGCGGCGACGTAAGGTGTACCATTGATGACGAGTTCGCGTGTACCGGCGATTCTACCCAAGCGCCCACTGGCAGGAAAGTCGAGCAAGCGACGGGCGGCGGATACTATCCGCTCATCGATGAGAATAGCGGCCGCAGGATTATCTGCCTCAATATACGTGAAGATGGCGTCGCGATCCGATAGCGCAAACGCCGACCAAGTAAGCTTCACGATTCTGTCGAACCCACTTTAAGGCGGGCCGCCGCTCGGCGTTTGGCAAAGTGCGCCTCGGCCTCGTCGTCTGTTAAATCCGACCGAGTATCATTTAACGCTTCGAGCACCTTGGTCCGAAACCAGGCATCGTGTGTTTCACTCCCAGAAAGAAGTTCAAGAGGTAGCGCCCCTTCGTTAGCAGTCCGGGTGAGCATAATACGAACCGCATCAGATACCGTGAGCCCCATGCTTTCAAGCACGGCCGAAGCCCGATCCCGAACTTCGGCATCAATGCGTGTTTGGACAAGAGCGTTTGCAGCCATGACTATCTCCTACATTTTCAGAGATAGTAATGCAATTGAATGACGATTTCCAGATGCAGTTTTGTGCCGGAATAATCCGCTCTCGGCGCTCAAATGCTCTTGAAGGGAATCGAACTAGCGGCCACCGCATGAAATGCACTAAATTAGGCACATAGGTTTCACGCGCTGATTTGCTCAAGTATTGAGGGCAAACCTGTGGGTGATCCCAAACTTGGGACGTTATTCAGGGCATGGCGTCGAGCAGGAGGGGAGCCGACGCTCTTACCGATCGCGCGCCTCAAGTCAGTCTTCGGTCTCCGACTTATTCAGGCGCCCTGTTCGGAAGCCCTTTGTCGTTTGGGTTCGGAGCCGGCGTCTCTCTTGTATCTCGCGGCGGATGTTGGCGATCGTCCGGCTCGGCGGGCTCCACCTGGTCCTCGGAAGGGCGGACAGGCTGCTCTTTAGGGTCGGTCGTCTTGGAGGGGGCCGAAATTTTCTTGGGCATTGTCAGTTCCTCTAGCTTCACCGACAAAAACTGACTGGCCACACGGAAGGTTCCGCGCCCCGGAAGCGCTGCTTGGTTCGGAATCGATCTCACCAAGCTGAACAGGCGGGCCTCGTAGCAGGCGGGATCAGTGGCAAGCGCCTTCGAATAAGCTATCCGCTCCTCTTCGAGCCGCCCGAGACGCTGGAAAGCAAGACCCTCGCGTGACGTGAGCCTCGGCGGTGGAAAAGTCGGCCACGGTCGCAGCGGAATAATCCGTCCGCAAGCGGAGTAAAAACCGGCCACTTATTTTCTTTCTGCAATGAGCGCAGGAGGGACAGGGGATCTATACCGTCGAACTTTATCTGTGGGTTCGCCTGGCTGTTTCCGAAGGGATGACGCAGCGGCGAGCAGCAGCATTTCAACATGTCGCGCGACAGCGTAGCCAAGATGGTGGCTTCTTCGCGGACACAGCGATCAAGGTCAACTTCATGGTGAATGTCGGCTACGGCAACCCGGCCGGCAATTTCGCGCGGTTGCCACGCCTGGAGTTTGGCGCGGTGTCCGTTCTGGCATAGCCGCGTCTACCGGTTACGGAAGGGCGCAACCATCATAACTTGCGGCCGGTCGGGGGCCGTCCCGTTGGGGCGGCTCGCGGGGGGGGGGGGGGGTTCCCTCTTTGCTGAGGTCCATGCTCGGCAGCAGGCCATTCTGAAATGCCGCTCCAAAGTGTACATCGGAAGGTTTCTAGACTACTCAGATAGGGTAAAATTTGCTGCACCGAAGGCATTCGTTGCGAAATTTCAAATAAAATCTATACACGTATTTATTTTCAGTATTTCATAATGGAGCGATGATTGCGGTACATCGTAATATTAAAATGCGATGGCGAGGAAAGTCCAGTTTTCGAAGCCGATGACATTACTCGGTGTTTCGGTTGGATTAAGACACAGACCAGGAAATTCCCTGAAATACATAAAGGGAATTACAAGATTGTGGACCGTGATCTCGATAACGACGCATCACCAAATACCAATTTTTGGTAGGCTCAGGCCGGATATCACATAGCCGGCAAATCCCGGTTGCGGGGTCCAACTGGATTTTGAATTTGCGGAGATGGCGACCGGTCTGACGGGAATCGTATCAGCCGAGGGTATGTCCCCAACTCCGCATGCGAGTCGTTAAACTTGTTAAATGTCATTTTCAATACAAAGAAAGCGCTACCATTACCGACCAACACTTGCATGCATATTCAACTGGTCTGGGTGGCCGACTTCACATACATCCGCACCGCCATCGGCTGTTGCTATCTCGCCGTCATTCTCGGCGCCTGCAACCGGAAAGTCGTCGGCTATGGCCTGTCGACACGGCCGGATACGCCGCTGGCGCTGGCCGCACTACATTCGGCCATCGAGAACAGAATGCCTCCGCCTCCGCCTGGCTGCATTCACCACACGGACCGCGGATGCCAGTACGCAAGTGAGACCTATCGACGAGCACTCGATGCGGCAGCCCTACAGGGATCCACGAGTGCCGTTGGCAACCCTTATCACAATGCGCAGGCAGAGAGCTTTATGAAGACTCCGAAAGTAGAGGGCATTTATCCTGCCGGGTACGAAACTTTCGTAGACGTCGCCGAGCGATTGCCCAGCTTCATCGAAGAAGTCTACAATGCCAAGCGGCTGCACTCGGCCCTTGGCTATAGGTCGCCAGCAGAATTTGAAACTCAACTCGCCCAGCAAGCGGCTTAGTTTGAAGTGCCTCGCTGGTCCAGGCCGAGGGGTTCACTCCAACGCCCGGTCAGTTCTCAGTGGCAATCAACACCCTTCGTTCTCAAGGCAACTGCGTTGTCATCAGGAATGTCGTTGCCACACGCCAGTCCGCAAGATCATCCATGTCGGCATGGATGCGATTTATGCATCGCTCGAGCAGTGTGAGAACCCGTAGTTTCGTGGCAGGCCGCTTGCAGTGGGCAGGTCCTCACTTTATATGGGGACCGCTGTCGCCATGCATGAGAGAAGCGCTAATTACCGGCAACTCCGGGGCCAGAAGATCATGCTTCGCGGCGAATGCGGCAAACAGGCCGCGCGCGGTCTCCGCTTCGATCTCTCCGCGAAGCGCCGCTTGAGAAGCCTTTAGGGCAATCGAGTGTGCCGTGTCTCTGAACGAGGTCGGCCATTCGACAAGATGCCGGTAGGCATCCATTATGCCGCGTACTTCCACAGGAAAGCCTAAGCCGACAAGGATAGTGACAGGTTTTCTGAACATATCGGGTTTCATTGGTCTCTCCTTCCCAACCCGGAATGGTGATGGGCGCCATCGCAATGGCACCCTTGCTTACTGGACGAGCCTGGATATCAAGCGGCCTTCTGTGCTTCGATCTGCGCCGGAACGGCGGACGTCAACGCAGGCGTGCTCTGGATCAATATCTTTCGCGGCTTCAACGCCTCCGGGATCTCTCGAACAAGCTCGATCGACAGGAGGCCGTTTCTAAGGTCCGCTCCGTTCACCCTGACGTGATCTGCAAGTTCGAACCTGTGTTCGAATGGACGCCCAGCGATCCCGCGATGGAGGTAACCAACGGCAGATACCTCCTGTTTCTTGCCGGTTACAGTCAGCAGGTTGGACTGGAAGGTGATATCGAGATCGTCCTGGGTGAAGCCGGCAACCGCTATTGATATCCGGTAGGTATCGTCGTCAGTCTTGACGATGTCGTAAGGCGGCCAGTCGCTGATTGAGCGGGCGCGCTGAGCATTTTCCAACAGATGGAACACCCGGTCGAAGCCGACGCTCGAGCGGAACAGCGGTGCGAAGTCGTAAGATGTTGCCATAGCCATATCCTCCTTGAAGCAACATGGTACGGGAATGCCAAAAGCGGCGCTCCCGGCGATACCAGCCCTTATTTCAGCGGCTGGCGGCGATCGATTTGGTTTTGACGATTTTCGGATTCAAGATTTGCAACAAAAAAAATTGTACTGCTTTCCAGGCTATCTCAATGAAACTTATCCCCGCCGGCATTCTTTTTTCGCAAGATTGGATGCTCTGCTAGGCAAGGACTCATGGCCCTTGCTCATGAACCCGCACTCCTGCGCGGAATGACACCGGTGGCGTTTCTCTCCCACCCAATCTTTGAATCCCAGCCAACGCTACAGGAACTGGACGCACCCGCTTTTTCAACCTTGGGCGGGCAACCAGCCCCTTTCGCGCAACGACTCGAGCGTATCGAGGTCCATCCTGGCTGCTGGTCCGATCTCGACGTCGACTATCGACATCCTATGGCGCCGAACCACCGCGCGCGCGCCGACATCTCCAGCCAGCTTCACTAGAGCACGTCCACTTTACTCGGGGTCATATCCGCACGACGTAAAATAGTTGGCGCACTCTTTGGGTTTGAAGAGCGGGACGATTTCGCCGACCGTGTCCCACAGAGCTT
>NZ_JAQAHD010000042.1:0-13527 GCF_027871605.1 Agrobacterium sp. CFBP 3001 | reverse complement strand
CCGAACCCGCCTCCCACCACAGGGGCAGGGCGTCCTCATCCAGCCATTTGCGTAATCTTCCGATCTCTTCGGCAAGCGTCTGCGCGATGCTCGGAAATTGCAATGTCATGCCTCAACTCTCTGTTCTACGTCGTGGTAGGGACGAATACGCTAAGGAAACCCAGAAGCAAACGCTTGAATTTATGTTTTGTGACGCTGTCAACCATAAACACTATAATTTGCTCTCTCATAAAGCCCGCGGCATGCGACGCAGCGTACTGGCTCTACAATGCCCCCCTCGCCCGCACATCCTTAATGTCGGCGATGTTGTCAAACCCGGCATTGATGGCCTTGGCAGTGAACGTCAAATCGTGACAACATTTTGGCGTTCGAGAACAAACGGGGACCATGGACGCAATGGTGGCAATCGAAAAACTGGCGGAAAGCTTCATCACAGCGAGCCGCGAGGGGGCGAAGATTTCTCTGGCGGCGGTGCAGGCGGAGGGTCTCATTCCTGCTACGCTTGGAGAGGCTATGGCGGTCCAGCGGGCTTTTGCTGAAAGCCGGGCCGAACCTGTTGCCGGCTGGAAACTTGCTATCCGCGCGGATGGCGAGGCCATAGGGGCGCCCATGTTCGATTGTGTGCGGGTCGATGAAGCCAATGCCGCTTCTTTTCCCCATGACGGCACCGAAGGCATCGAGGTTGAGATCTGCTTTACGCTTTCGGCGGATATTCCCGCGGCGGCGGCGGGACCGCTGACCAGGGAGGACCTCATAGGATTTATCGACAAGGTCCACCTTGGTGCTGAACTTCTCCGCTACAGGCTGGTGGAGAAAAATCAGGTGCCGTTTCCGCTTTTTCTCGCGGATCGCCTCGCCAACCACGGTTTCGTCATTGGCCCGGAAGTCGATAAGCACATCGTGGATGTCTTTGCCGGAAATGGCGAGAACCTGCCGCAGCTTATCGTTACCGAGGGGTCGGTATCGCTGTTCGATGCCAGGGTAAAACATCCGAATAGTGATCCGCTCGCGCCGCTGGTTGCCTTTGCCAATGCGGCATTCAACACCGGCGAGATGCTCAAGGCGGGCAATGTCGTAACGACGGGCAGCCTTTGCGGCGCGATACCAAGCACACTTGCCGGCGAGACACACATTTCGCTGAAATCGGCTGGCGCCTTCACGCTGTCCAGTCTGAGACCATAGGCGTCCGGTCAGCCGGACGTTCTTTTTTCAGCCGCCTGCCGTCTTCATCCCCGCCGCGACTTGCTATGCAATCGGAAGGTCATTTTACTCGCCCGTGCTCGCCGAGAAAATCGAGCAGGGCCCGGATGCGGGCGGGAAGCGGTCCGCGCTGGCCGACATAAACGGCATGAAACATCTCCGTCTCACCCGTATCGAGGTGATCAAGGACCGATATGAGCCGGCCGGCGGCGATATCCTCCCGCACTGTGAAGGCGGCAAGGCGAACCAGCCCGACACCGGCAAGGGCAAGACAGCGAAGGCCTTCGCCGTCGCTGACCTGCACGCGCCCCGTCGCCGGAATGACGACGGTCTTTCCGGCATCGCGCAACGGCCACCCGTCTACTGACCGGGCATAACCGAATCCGAGCCGATTGTGATCTTCCAGATCGGCGATGGTTTGCGGCACGCCGCAGCGCTCCAGATAATCCGGGGCGGCAGCAATGATCATCCCTGTCTCACCGAGTTTCCGGGCAACGAGAGTTGAGCTCTTGAGCGGCCCGGCGCGCACCGCCACATCCATGCGTTCCGCAAGAAGATCAACCACCATATCCGTCTGGACGATATCGAGCCTGATGCCCGGATGAAGCGCCAGAAACCGTGGCAGGATGGGCGCAAGAATATGCGTTGCATAAGAAGCGCTGGTGTTGATCCGCACGCGGCCGACAGGCTGCTCCCCCTCACCGGCGGCGCGTTCGGCCTCTTCGAGATCGGCGAGGATACGGGTGGCCCTTTCATAGAAGGCGCAGCCCTCGGGCGTGATCTGAAGCTGCCGGGTGGAACGGTTGAGCAGGCGCGCGCCCAGGCGGCCTTCCAGCCGTGCGATGAGCTTGCTCACCGCCGAAGGCGTCATGTTCGCCGCCGCGGCCGCGCGGGAAAAACCGCCGAGTTCGACGACCCGCACGAAGATTTCCATCTCCCCTGCCCTGTTGATCTCCAGTCGCGCCATGATGACTTCATCTCACAAGTGATAGTATTTTCGGCATTCTATTTCATTGAAGAGCGAGCGTCTATCTTCAGACAGCGATTGAAACGCATCGCAATCTTCATCTGCCAGATCATGACGGGATGGACAGAGCGCGGCGCTACCAGAGCCCCGCCCGCGACCATTTCGAAGCAACAAAGGAACGCCCCATGGAATATCGCCATCTCGGCCAATCCGGCCTGAAAGTGCCGGTCTTGAGTTTCGGCACCGGAACTTTCGGCGGCTCCGGCCCACTCTTCAGCAACTGGGGCAATTCAGACGCCAAGGAAGCCCGGCGCCTGATCGATATTTGCCTGGAAGCCGGCGTCAACCTGTTCGATACCGCCGATGTCTATTCCAATGGCGCATCGGAGGAAGTGCTCGGCGAAGCCGTCAAGGGAAGGCGCGACAGCGTTCTGATCTCGACCAAGACCAGCCTGCCGATGGGCGACGGGCCGAACGAGGCGGGCTCGTCCCGCTTCCGGCTGCTGCGCGCGGTGGATGACGCCCTCCGCCGCCTAAAGACCGACTATATCGACATCCTTCAGCTCCATGCCTTCGATGCCTTCACACCGGTTGAGGAGGTGCTGTCGACGCTCGATACGCTCGTCCGCTCCGGCAAGGTGCGATATACCGGCGTCTCGAATTTTTCAGGCTGGCAGATCATGAAATCTCTTGCCGTCGCGGACCGATATGGCTGGCCGCGTTATGTGGTCAACCAGGTCTATTACTCCCTGATCGGCCGGGATTACGAATGGGATCTGATGCCGCTCGGCGCGGATCAGGGTCTTGGCGCAATGGTCTGGAGCCCGCTTGGCTGGGGACGGTTGACTGGAAAAATCCGTCGTGGCACGCCGCTGCCCGAAGGCAGCCGCCTGCATGAGACCGCCAGCTTCGGCCCGCCGGTTAATGATGAACATCTCTACCGCGCAATCGATGCGCTCGACGCTGTCGCGCAAGAAACCGGCAGGACGGTTCCGCAGGTCGCCCTCAACTGGCTGCTCAGACGCCCCACTGTTTCCACGGTCATCATCGGCGCACGCAATGAGGAACAGCTTCGCCAGAACCTCGATGCCGTGGGATGGGAATTGACGTCCGCACAGGTAGCGAAGCTGGACGAGGCAAGCGCGACGACTGCTCCCTATCCGCACTTCCCGTATCAGCGCCAGGAGGGGTTTGCCCGGCTTAATCCACCGGCCGTAACACGCCAGACTATGCCTTTCTAAGGCAGGGTCAGGCCGCCTGAACGACAGGCGGCCTGACAGATGGTGAGCTTCAGGCGGCTTTGTTGGCGGAGCCTGCGTCCACACGGCCGGAAAACCAGTTTGCCAGTATTGCACCGGAAATATTGTGCCAGACACTGAAAATGGCGCTCGGAACCGCAGCGAGAGGCGAGAAATAGGCTGTGGCAAGTGCCGCGCCAAGGCCCGAATTCTGCATGCCGACCTCGATCGCAATGGCCTTGCGCTTGGCAAGCGACAGGCCCGTTGCCTTTGCCGCGAGGTAACCGAGGAGATAGCCAAGCCCGTTATGCAGCACGACGACGGCAAAAATCATCAGCCCGGACTGGGCGATGGACGCCTTGGATCCTCCCACCACCGCCGAAACGATGAGGACGATGCCGATGACGCTCACCAGCGGCAATGCCGGAATGGCGGTCTTGACGAGACCGGGCAGCAGCTTCTGCAGGGCGGCGCCCAAGGCGAGCGGAACCAGAACGACCTTGACGATGCTGAGGAACATGGCCCAGCCGTCAACCGGTAGGAACTGGCTCGCAAACAGCCAGACGAGGAACGGCGTCACCAGCGGCGCGGCAAGCGTGGTGACCGAGGTGCAGGCAACGGACAAGGCGACATCGCCCTTGGAGAGATAGGTCATGACATTGGACGATGTGCCGCCGGGGCAGCAGCCGACCAGAATGACACCCGCCGCGACTTCCGGCGGCATGGGAATAATGCGGGTGAGCAGCACCGCCAGAAGCGGCATGATGAGAAACTGGCCGAGCACGCCGATCGTCACATCGAACGGCCTTTTTACGACCTCCCTGAAGTCATCGACCGAAAGTGTGAGGCCCATCCCGAACATGATGATCGACAGAAGCGTGACGATCCACGGCGCAATCTGCTTGAACGTATCCGGAAAAAAGAAGCCGAGCACGGCGAACAGGATGACCCAGGCGGCAAAGGTCTTGCCTACAAAAGCCGAAACGGCTGCCAGCGTTTTCATGTCTATACTCCCAAGATGATCACGAAGCCCCGTCTAGACTCCTATGGTGCCCTGTCAAGGTCATTACTCCGTTGTTAGGGCGATCGAAAACGATCCATCGGCCGCGATACCACCGTCGCCGCATGGCTGCAATTTGGACGAAGGCTCATCTATCCGCTTCTCGTTGCTCCGAAGATATCCAAGGGCCTGCGATACAAGGTCCGATGCAGATGCCGGACTGCCTTTTCGTCACGCTTCCCGTTAGACCGGGTCGAACATACCCCTGAACTCCGGATCGGAAAAATAGACAAGCTTTTCAGCAAAAACCGGTCGTTGCCCGGCCAGGAACAGCAGCTGTCCTTTTGCGGGCATATTGCGCACCTCATCAGGGGTGAGCAGCGGCCGGCCGGTATGCTGTTGGCTATAGGAAATTCCGGTCTTATCGGAATCGAGCGCTCTCGCCATCGTCTGGAACACGACCGTTTCCTGTCCGAGCAAATCAGAGATGAGGCGGGCGCTGTCATAATCGTTGACGCCGAAGACCTGCAGCACGCCGGCGTTTGACAGGAAAGTTCCGGCGCGATGACCATATGTGGCACGCAGCTGATGGATGTCCTGAAGGATGGGCCAAAGCTGGACACCGTAACCCGCCATTAGACCCATCGCACGTTCGACAGGGGCCAGATGCCCAAGGGATGCGAACTCATCGAGCAGATAAAGCACCGGTGCCGCCGGCTTTGCCGGATCGCGGGCCATTTCGATCAGGCTTTGTGAGACAAGCAGGCGCAGCCAGCGCGAATAGGTCGAGAGGCGGTCAGGGGGAAGGACGAGAAACACCGTCATGTTGTTGCGCTTCAGATCCGCAAACCGGAAATCAGAGCGGCTGAGCACGGCCGTCATGCGCGGTGAATCAAGAAAATGCGTATGGCGTTGGGCGGCCGACAGCACGCCTGCGGCTTCGCGGTCGGATTTTCCGAGGTGGCGGTTTGCGGCGCGCGCAACAAGACCGCCCGCAGCATCGCTGTCCTGCATCCGCTTGAGCAGCGCTGCAAACTGTTCAGGAGCAAGGGTGAGATAGTCGCGAAGTGTCGCAAGATGCCGGCGTCGCAAAGGTTCCGCCGCAACAATCTTGAGCAACAATCCGGCAATCAGTGCTTTTGCCTCCTCGTTCCAATGCGCCTCTCCCGCCATTCCCGGTTCATCGAACACGAGAGCGTCGGCAAGGGTGCTGGCGTCGTCCGCGACATCGAGGCTGTGGGGATCAAGCAGGGCCAGGGGATTGAAGGCTGACGAGCGTCTGCCGGTGACCCCGAAAGGATCGAGCACATGGACCGGCCCGAATTTCTGGCGGGCACGGCCAGTGATCCTCGCATTTTCGCCTTTTGGATCGACGCAGATCACGGAACGGTCGGCAGTCAGCAGGTTCGGGATGATCGTGCCTACGCCCTTGCCAGTACGCGTCGGCGCCATGGTGAGGAGATGGGCCGGGCCATCATAGCGTAAAGGCTTACCCGATTTGACATCACGACCGATCAACAGGCCGGAAGCAGATAAGGTAAGAGCAGCTATCTCCTTGTCTGTCGCAAAGCGGGCGGAGCCATGGGTCTCATCGTCACTGTCCCCGAAATGCAAAATCAGTGGAGCGGTAATGAACCAGAAGGTGATAACGGCAAGCGCCAGCAGGGTTAAGACACCTGGGATGATGTAGACAGGCGAGCCGTGACCGAAACCCATTTGATCGAGGAAATGACGGCCACCCATGCCGATCACAAACGTGACGATGATAAGGATGAAGAGAAATCCGGCGAGCTGTTTCCAGATCCGGAAGGGCATGGCAAGCAAAGCCAGAAATGCCCAAATCGGATCCTGCGCGGCAGCGCGCATCATGTTCTTGAATGCGGCCCAAGCAAGTCCTATTCGGGTCATAGAGCACCCTGCCCGCTGTCGCCACCCTCTCCCTTGTCCGTCAGTCCTTGTCCGATCAGGTCGGCAAACAGCGCCTTGTCATTGTCGCGTGTCAGAAAGCCCGGCAGTTCGCGACGCAGCCATTCACCGAGTTGTTTGCTGAACTCCTGATCATCCGAGGTTTCGAGGTAACGCAGAACGAGTGAGCCGATCAGGACCTTGCGGCGCATATCGTTGTTGCGCTCGGTTTTCGAAAGACGGGCCTTGAGCGCGGACCGTTGGGCATCCAGTTCAGCCAGGCGCTGTTCGATGGTTTTCCTTGCCACGATTGTTCCTTTCGATTGCGGTCGCACCGGAACTGCCGTTGTTGACCACGGCTTTGCTCCTGGAAGACAGACCTGTTTCTATAAGGAGATCGACATTGCGATTGTGAGAGTCTGTTGGACCCTGTGGTTCATGACGCCGCGGTGGCTGCTGCCTGAGCTCAGGATTATTCTGTCACCGGTAAGGCTCAGTCGGCGGCTTGTCCCGCGGCCTGTTTGAGCTTTTCGATGTGCTCACGGCAGAGCGTCTCAACCAGCTTGTGAAGTTCCGCCGTCCGCTCCTGAAGCCATGTGAGCGCCTCTTCGGAAACCTCGAAACGCTTCGAATAGCGTGCCTTGACGTAGGCCTCATTCAGGATGTTGTACCAAGTGGTAAATCGCTGACGGTCGCGCGGCCAGATGTCAATCAGACGGTGGTCACGACCTTCGGAAAGTCCACGCAGGAATTTGAGATTGTGCGACGCGGGCGAATAGTTTGTCAGTGTCAGGAGGTAGCAATTGTAGGCAGTCTCTACTGCCTGATGCAGTTGGAAGGCAGCAATGTTGGTATTGTTATCCTGCAGGGCATGGCCAGCCAACTTGATGAAAGTTTGTGCATCAGGAAAATGCCTGCGGAAATGCTCCTCGGCCACCCTGAGTGCATCGGAAGGGCTGAGCGGTTTCGCTTCTGCCAGCGGCCTGTCGTCGAATTCATAAAGAACAACGCCTTCGCGGGCGAGGTCGACGAAGAAGTACTGGCCATCATGCAAAAAATTGCTGATCTCGCGCGCGCCATGCACGATGAGGCCAACAGGTGTCTCGATCTCCTTGTCCCACATCAGCCGGTCGGTTGCCTTGTCCCAGTATTTCGGGTCGGCCAATTCCTTGTTGCTGACAATGACGAGAATATCGAAATCCGATCGATAGCCTTTCGACGTATGCGGCTCATCGACCCATGTGCCGCGGGCGTATGAACCGAACAGGATGATTTTATAAATCCGCCCGTCCTTCTTGGCGTCAGACTTCGAGCGCTCCACCAGATCAGCAAACTCTTCCTGAATAATTCCGACAACGCGCGCGAGCTCGCGTTGCTTTCGTTCCGGCAAATGTTCAAGGCTGGTCTTCATGTCTGCTCCGTTTCTGGACGGTATCTTGTATGGGCCATTGTAAACTTCTTTAAAACTCCGATTTTTGGTAGCTGCCAATCGAATGCCTGTCTTATGGGACTATCCACCGCGCGTTGCCTGCGCGCGCTCCTGTTTGTCGCGCCGCGCCTGCAATATCTCCTTCCACTCGTCCGGCCTCCTTTGGCGCCTATCCCTCCTCCGTCGTGCGATCAGCCTGCGCCCATCGCCCTCCCCGAATTGATGCGTTTGTGTCCCTATTCAAACACGAGCAATGACTGGTTGGCGACTACTACTTTTAGTAGTCGAAATGCCTATTCGATGTTGCTAGCGTCGCCACCGGTAAACAGACAAGGGCGCACTTACGACTTGCAGCGGAAATCAGCGTTGATTTCCGCCTTGAGAACCGGAGATTTCGGTTGGCGATTTATCATCTCAGCACCAAGCCTGTCTCGCGCTCATCCGGCCGAAGTGCTGTGGCATCTGCCGCCTACCGTTGCGCGGTTCTCCTCACCAATCAGCGCGACGGCCTCGTGCATGACTTCACCCGCAAAGAGGGAGTGGAGCATAAAGAGATCGTGCTGCCGGAAGGTCTTTCTGCCGATTGGGCCCTGGATCGTTCGGCTTTGTGGAACGCTGCCGAGTTTGCAGAAAAGCGCAAGGATGCCCGCGTTGCCCGCGAATTCGAAATCGCGCTTCCGCGTGAGCTTTCGCCAGAGGGGCGACTGAAGGCTGCGCGCGCCTTCGCGCAGGATCTGGCAAACCGCTATGGCGCGGCTGTGGATTTTGCCATCCATTCGCCAGGTGAGCATGGTGATATCAGGAACTACCATGCGCATGTGCTGATGACGACGCGGCAGGTTGGTAGAGCCGGCCTTGGCGAGAAGACCCGTCTTGAGCACAAGAACGCACGGCTGTTGGCAAACGGTATGGCGACAACCGACATGCAGATTCAAGCTATCAGGCAGTCATGGGAAGGCATCGCCATTCGTCAGCTTCAACGCGAAGGTCTGGATGTCCGCATCGATCATCGCTCCCTTGCTCAGCGCGGCCTCGAGTTGTCGCCGACCGGGCATATGGGCGTGCATGCCTCGCAGATGGAACGGCGAGGGATAGCAGTCGAGCGCGGCCGGCTGGATGACAAGGCAGCACGGCGAAATGCCGAACTGATCCGCCAAAAACCGGAACAGGTTTTGTTGCTGATCAGCAATGAAAAGAGCGTGTTCGATCGACACGATATCGCCAGGACCCTGCATCGCTATATTAACGATGACGCCCAAACGTTCCGAAACGCTTTTGCGGCTGTTATGGCATCACCAGCGCTCGTCGAGCTTCAGGCTGAGCGCATCGATCCTGAAACAGGTGACGTTTCCAATGCGCGCTATTCGACGCGGGAGATGATCGATCTGGAACTCGCGATGGCGCGGTCGGCGAAGCGGTTGCATCAGGCGCATTGCCATCGGGTCGATCCCCGCCATGTCGAGCGTGCAATGGAAAGGCAGGATCGCTCAATCCGGAAAAGCTCTGGCGGAATGGTGGCTGCGAGCGATCCTTCATCAGGATTGTCGGACGAACAGCGTCATGCGATCAAACATGTTACGGCCCCTGAAGGCATCGCCGCTGTGGTCGGGTTCGCTGGTGCGGGAAAGTCCACCATGCTTGCAGCCGCCCGTGAGGCGTGGGAGGCTCAAGGTTATCAGGTCCATGGTGCGGCGCTTGCCGGAAAGGCAGCCGAGGGTCTTGAGGAAAGTTCCGGAATTCAAAGCCGCACCCTGGCGTCATGGACTTACAGCTGGAACCACGGCCGGGGCATGATCGGCAGCAGCGACGTGTTCGTCATCGACGAGGCCGGCATGGTAGGAAGCCGGCAGCTTGCCCGGTTCATCGGCGAGGCTGAAGAGCGCGGTGCAAAGATCGTTCTTGTCGGCGACCACGAGCAGCTCCAGGCAATCGGCGCGGGTGCACCCTTCAGGGCGATTGCCGAGCAGATTGGCCATGTCGAACTTTCCGACATTCGCCGCCAGCGCCATGATTGGCAGAGACAGGCATCGGTTGCCTTTGCGACCCATAAGACGGCCGAGGGCCTCGCCGCCTACCGGGATCACGGCGACATTCACTTTGCGGAAAGCCGCGACGCGGCAATGGCAAAGATCGTGCGTGATTATGTTGCCGACAGTGAGAAGCGTGCCGATGGCACCCGGGTTGCCATGGCGCATCGCCGTGCCGATGTGCGCGCCCTCAATGCCGCCATCCGTTCCGAACTTCAAAGCAGACAAAGGCTGAAGCGCAGCCCCGGGCTGAGCGCCGGCCCGGACCGTGGGGATGGTGAGGACCGTGGGAAAAGTGAGGACGGTGGAGAACTCACGTTCCAGACCAATAACGGCAAACGCGCCTTCGCCGCCGGTGACCGGATCATATTCCTCGAAAACAACCGCGACCTCCGCGTGAAAAACGGCATGCTTGGCACGGTCGAGCATGTCGAAAAGGGCAAGATCATCGCCCGGCTCGATGGTCGAAGCGGCGATAGCGTCAGCATTCCCACGGACAGCTACCAGGCGATTGACCACGGCTATGCGGCGACCATCCATAAAAACCAGGGCGCGACGGTCGATCGCGCCTTTGTGCTGGCATCCAGCACCATGGATCGGCATCTGACCTATGTCGCCATGACCAGGCACCGCGACAGCGTGCAGCTCTATGCCGACATAAAGGAGTTCACTAATGCGGGCCGGCTGGTTGATCACGGCGTTGCGCCCTACGAGCATAATCGCCAGGCGCGAGAAAGCTATTTTGTGACGCTGGAGAATGACAAGGGCGAGCGGCACACGGTGTGGGGCGTTGATCTCAAACGGGCCATGCGAGATGCATCGGCAAAGATCGGAGACAGGATCGGACTACAGCATGAAGGAGCCACGCCTGTCAGGCTTCCGGACGGTACGCAGGCCGAGCGCAATGCATGGCGTGTCGTCAAGGGTGATGAACTCGCCTACCAGCAGTTAGAAAACCGCCTGTCGCGTTCCGGCGCGAAGGAAACGACGCTGGACTATGTCAGGGACTTTGCCGAGCGGCGGGGTATCGCGGAGAAGCTCGGGCTCAGAAGCGAGATTGAACTTGCTTCCGCCCGTGATGAGCGTCAAGAGCTCTTGTCCCGCGCGGCCCATCCGGTGCGGGAGCAGCAGGACCGGCCATCAGAGCGTCAGCGGGTTTACGAGGAACGTGCCGGCGATCTGGTCGGCCCTGTTCGCCGCGAAGATCGTCGCAATGAGTTTGCCCGGAAAATTGATGGCAATCGGCAGGGCGACCGGACGGAAGACAATAAAGGATATCGCCGCATCCGGTGGTCCGATCTCATGTCGCAAGACGGCGCCGCCCCTGCCCCCACAGAAGCTGCCGGCCAGCAATCGTTGCTGGAAACCGGTAAGCAAGCTCCGCTGGTACTAGCAATCACCCGTTACGAAAGCAGCATCGAAGAGGTGGCGCAGATGAGGGCAATGTCCGTCATCGATCAGCAATTCGATACAGTGGAATCTCTCGTGCGACACGTATTCCGTGATCCGGTCGAGGTCGCCGCGAGACTGCGCACCGCGATGACTGAGAAGGAAGGCAACGGCAATATCATGGCGAAGGCCATGGCAGAGCAGCCAGAACGCTTCGGGGAGCTACGTGGCAAGTCGGGGATGTTCGGAAACAACAAGGAGCGGAAAGAGGCGCTGCAATATGCCAGGTCTCTCTCTGCCCATATCGGCTATGTCTCCGAAGCATGGGAGCGCCGGCTTAGCGAAGAACGCGCGAGCGAACAATGGCAACGCGAAAAGCGTGACGTGATCGAGGTGCCCGGCCTCACGCCCCGCGGTGCCGAAATCCTTGCGAAGATGGAGAAGATGCCGGTCGAGAGGCGAAGCAAGTT
Organism: Agrobacterium sp. CFBP 3001; assembly: GCF_027871605.1. Taxonomy (NCBI): domain Bacteria; kingdom Pseudomonadati; phylum Pseudomonadota; class Alphaproteobacteria; order Hyphomicrobiales; family Rhizobiaceae; genus Agrobacterium; species Agrobacterium sp. CFBP 3001. The sequence goes on along the minus strand of NZ_JAQAHD010000042.1, from coordinate 1,902 downwards.
CATCAAAGAGCTGCGATCGTTACCTGAGGGCCGAGCCGCGCTCGATGAGGCAAAGCTGGTGGCCGAAGCGCTCACCCAGCGGTTCGGAAGCTCCGATCCTCGCAGGATTGCCGAAGAGCTTGCAGCACGCCCGGAGTTCGCAAGGCAGGCCGAGCAGATCCAGACAATCGCCCGCATGGTGCATCGAACACGCCATGCAGAACTCAGCCATGACCATACGATGAAACAGCAACTCAACCGGTCTCGCGGGCTTGGATTGAGCCGATAGTAGGGGCACGGAACGATCGCTGACTTGTCGGGTTTACGGCGTAGAACCTATGGCCTACCTGCGCGATATTCTGAACGTCGACATCTCCGATCTGCTGCCTTTCGACCTTCACAAAGCCGCAGCGGCCTGATCGGCGGCCAATTTGAACCCAGCGACGCAATATTCAGTCTTTTGAGAAACCCTAGCCGCTTGAAACCGAGTTGATGCTAGTCGTTACTTCTTGTTCCGCCAAACCAACCCTAATTGCATAACCAAGCAAACACCCCTAAACCAAGTTAATAATTGGGCGAAAAGTCCCGACGAACTTCTCATATACTTCAGAAACTTCTTCGCTTTCTGAATTTACGTCTGCTAACTCGGGCCTGCAGCAATTTTCAGAGCGGAAATAACTGCACCATACCCGAGAACGCTTAGAGATAGAAAGCACATAAACCTTACAAAATCAGGAGCTTTATGTCCGCAATATCGAAATACTGCGAGCAAGACGAAGCCCAGCAGGATAACAGCTCCAGCGTAAGACATTAAAACGATTGCCACACGGTTATCCTCCAACAGCCAGGCAATCGCACCAACCGCGACGAGCTTTCCATACGGCGCCACCGCAGGCAGGATGTCACTAGCGTAACCCTCCGCACGTCGTTCATCGAATCGAGAATCGAGGACACCGATCGATGACTGAAAGCTATTATATGCGAGTGTCAGTAGCACGAAACTGATCCCCACATGCGAGAGAAACAGACCGTACCAATATCCCTGTTGCGAAAATGCATAATCAGCGGCCGAGGCCGCGAAAAGCAAAAGCACGAACGTTCCGCAACCAGATGCGAACCTCTGCCAAATATCGAGGATTACACGCCGCTTGCTATAGAACCATGAAACAAAAATCATTTTGTGCCCCCGAGCAAAATAAGCTGGGCGGTATGCCACTGAGACGTTGCTTTATCGTTGGAAATAAATCGATATTTTTATGTAAAAGCGAGCCGAAGCGCCTAATTTCGAGATTCCAAGGTAAGCGCGTATTTCCCTGCGCGTTGACGCGGCCGCTATGAGCGGCGATCTGCTTTTGCCGATGGGCCTTGATCAGGCAGGTGCGATTTTTGCGAAGTTGAATGGCAGGAGGTCGCTGATGTCGGCGCCGCCGGGACGACGCGGCAGTTCGGGGAAGATGTGTCGCAACCAGGCGCGACAGGTCAGCATAAGGCTGTAAATCACGGCGCTTGCCTTCTCCGTCGACAGTGTCGCAAAATAGCCAGCTCTTCCTTCCAGTGGCAAAAACTCTGATATCGCGTTCCAATAAATTGTTGTCGATCGACATCCTGCCGTCTTCAGCGTAGCGGGTCAGATATTGCCACTGATTTCGCGTATAGGATATCGCACAAGACTACAACAAGTTCCGGCCACATAGCGCCATCGGCAACAAGGTGCCGATTCGCTTATGAACGGCTCATCGGCACCCCCGCCCAAATTCCACTACTGTCCGGTTTAAATTTGCGGCCATTGGAAGGCCATCTGGTTTTGGTTTGTGGGTTTGTCTGGTGGCGGGTCGAGAAGCCGATCGGTGCGTCGCCGGTGCATGAGGTTTGCGCGTACCAGCCTGGCGAAGGCGAGTGGGCTTGGCACGGTCTTCTGGTCAG
>NZ_JAQAHD010000041.1:0-14974 GCF_027871605.1 Agrobacterium sp. CFBP 3001 | reverse complement strand
CTGTGCGTCCGAAAACTGTGATGCTTTCATCGTCTTCCGTTCCTTTCCCAGCCAGGAAAATGCACCGGAAAACTCTAACCAAAAACGGTCCAGTTTGAAGGGTTCAGATCAGGCGCGATTAGGGTTATCGAGTTTGTTGGCTGGACTTGAAAATAGCCACCTTTGGCTGATATCCGCTCAAAGAGCGCCTGCAGCTTCTGGTCTTGGATGCAATCCAAGCTACTTGCAAAATCGGCGATCCAGCGATCCATGACGTAATTCGTCCCCAGTACCGACGTCTCAGCCCAAGGCGCGGATGTTGCTTTGTTTAAAGAAAGCAATCCGTTCCGATGGACCTCATCCATGAAAACGGAGTCGAGCTTGTAAATGGCGACAGCGCATTCAAACCATCTGGTATTGTAATAGACCGTCTCACCAGCGGGGATGCCGTCCGGGATATCACTGCGCAAACGATCAGGTGAATCTACACCACAACCGGCCAAAGCGATTATTAGGAATGCGAATATAGGGCCGCCAGCTTTATTGTTGGATTTCAGGCCTACGCGCTTAGTTGTAAAACTTGCGAGACTTGAAAGTGCCTTGGAGTAATTCATCTTTCTCACTCCGGAACGTAAATACGATCCTTGATGTGCTTGAGGTGTGCGATGATCGTGAAAGTCATGATGACCAGCAGCGACCATGAACTCCATTTGCCGATATGCACGACGGACCAGGCGCCGAGCTGGTCGGGATATTTCCAGATGCCGAAGAAGGTGGAGATATTTTCCGCCAGCCAGACGAAAAACCCGATCAGGATGAAGGCGAGAAGTAGCGGCATCTTTCGATCCCGATCATAGGGGCGGAAGATCACTGTTGCGCGGGAATAGAGCCCGATGGCGCAGGCGGCAATGTACCAGCGGTAATCGCCGATGAAGTGATGGGTGAAGAAGTTGGCGTAAATGGCGATGCCGATAAGGGTCGCCATCCAGTAGGTGGGATAGTGGCGAATGCGCACATCCAGCAATCGCCACGCCTGAATGATGTAGCTGCCGACGGCCGCATACATGAAACCGGAAAAGAGCGGCACGCCGAGGACTTTGCTATAGGCGAAATCCGGATAGGACCATGACTGGATGGCGCTCGATGTCTTGAACACTTCCAATGCAAAGCCGACGATATGAAACAGCATGATGGCCTTGGCCTCGTCAAGCGTTTCGAGCCTGCTCCAGATCATGAAGAACTGAATGGCGAGCGCAATGATCAGCAGCACGTCGTAACGGGGAATGCCGAGCACTCCACCATGCGGCACCACGAAGATGGAGACGAAGAACAAGCCCGCAAACATGCAGGCGCGGGCTTCCTTGATGCCGAAATAAAGAAACTCGACGATAAAACGCCTGATGCCCTTGAGTTCGCCCCAGGGATAGGTATCGCAGAGCAGATTGTCCAAGACGGAGAGGCGGCTTGCGGCCGGGCTTGTTGCTGTGCTCATTTCCGTCCCCGATCTCACTTCGTCACCTTTCATACGAAAACCCGAAGGAAGCCGTATGGGCCTGCCGCGCGTATCCCCATCTTATTTCGCCCGCATCCGGCTTCTGGCGGCGGCGATGGCGGTGATCGTCTGCGGCCTTTGCCTGCGGAGCTTCGGTTACGACGTGGGATTGCCGTTCGTGGCGGTAAAATATGGCGGATCCGTGCTCTGGGGAGCGATGATCTATCTGCTGCTGGCAACCTTCTTTCCATCGCGCTGGCACGGCTATGAGGTTCACATCGCCATTCTTGCCGTCGTTCTCGTGGAACTCATCCGGCTTGTTCATTTTCCGGCACTGGATGCGTTTCGCGCAACGACGGCCGGCGCTTTGCTGCTCGGCCGTGTTTTTTCGCTATGGAATATAGTCTGTTATGTCGCGGGGATTGGGGCTGCCGCCATTATGGCCGGACGGGTCTCGCGCGTTTGGCTCTCTTCATCGACATGATCGATGGCCGTACCAGCCGATACCCCAGCAATACCCCCATCGTGCTGATATAAAACACCGGCTCCAGCGTGATCGACTTTCGCGCGAGCACGAAATGCAGCACGCCGACGATGAGCACGAGATAGACGAGTTTATGCAGCGTGTTCCAGCGGCTGCCGAGTTTGCGGATCGACCAGCGGTTGGAGGTGAGCGCCAGCGGTATGAGCATGAGAAGGCCGGCCATGCCGAGCATGATATAGGGGCGCTTCAGAATATCGCCGGCGATGGAACCGAGGATCAGGCCGCGGTCCAGCAGCAGATAGACGGTGAAATGCGCCAGCACGTAATAAAAGGCGATCAGCCCCAGCGCGCGGCGATAGGCGATGAGGTTGATGTTGAAGAGATCGCGTAGCGGCGTCACCAGAAGGCCGAGGCACAGGAAGCGCAGCGCCCAGATGCCGAGCAGGTGCTCGAAATCCTTGACCGGATTGAAGCCGAGGCCGCCGGTTGCGGCGAGATAGAAATACCAGACACCCGGACAGAGGCCGATGACATAAAGCGACCAGATGGCCGCCGGCTGGTAACGCTTCGGCAGCGAGGGAAGAGGCAGGGCGACGGCCATGGTCAATAATTCGCTTTCAGGTCCATACCGGCATAGAGGCTTGCCACCTCGTCATAACCGTTGAACATCAGGGTAGGGCGGTTCTCAGTGCCAAAGAAACCGCCTTCGCCGATGCGCTGTTCCGTCGCCTGGCTCCAGCGGGGATGATCCACATTCGGGTTGACGTTGGAATAGAAGCCATATTCGCGGGCGTTGGAGTTTTTCCACGTCGTTTCTGGCTGTTTTTCGACCAGCGAAATGCGGACGATGGATTTGATGCCCTTGAAACCGTATTTCCATGGCACGACGAGACGGATCGGCGCACCGTTCTGGTTCGGCAGCGTTTCTCCATAAAGGCCGACGGCGAGAATGGTGAGCGGATGGCGCGCTTCATCGAGGCGAAGCCCCTCGACATAGGGCCATGAGAGAGGCTGGAACAGACCGCTTTGACCCGGCATTTCGTCCGGCCGCACCACGGTTTCGAAAGCGACATATTTCGCGCTGCCAAGCGGCTCCACCTTGTCGAGAAGGGTGGCGAGGGGGAAGCCGATCCACGGAATGACCATCGACCAGCCCTCGACACAGCGCATGCGGTAAGTGCGCTCTTCGAGGGGATATTTCATCAGCTCTTCGATGCCGAATTCCTGCGGTTTGGAGACGAGGCCATCCACCTTCACCGTCCAGGGGGAAGGCTTGAACTTGCCGGAATTTTCCTTCGGGTCGGATTTTCCGACACCGAATTCGTAGAAATTATTATAGCTGGTGACAGCATCGAGCGGGGTGAGTTTCTCATCCAGCTTGTAGGCGCCGGGTTTTGCGGAAAGCGGCGCGGCAACAGCCTCGCGCCCGGCCAGCCCGATTGCCGCCAGCCCCGCCGCCGTGCCGAGGAAGCCACGTCTGGACAGGTAGATATTCTTCGGCGTGATTTCATTTGCCGAGATGAGGGGCGGACGATAGGCGGGCATTGGAACCTCCACAAAAGCCGGGTACATCGGCGATAAATCGATTATGATAGCCAATACGGCCGCTGCACAGATATGTTTCAGTGCTCTACGGAAAAACAACGGTGGGGCGGCGGAAATCGCGCATTTGTGATGAAGGCGCGGCCGGATAACAAGATGAAGAGGAAGCGTACCGTACCGAACCGTACTGTTTTGCCCCAAGGTGACAGTGACAGGGCTTGCGGTTTGCGCTAGAAAAACCGCAAAATAGGGCAGGAGCTGTTTTACCGCGTTTGCGGAAATGCGCTCTTCGCCAGAGATCGAGGAAAACACCATGCCAGCCTATCGCTCCAGAACGACAACCCACGGCCGCAACATGGCGGGCGCGCGCGGCCTTTGGCGCGCCACCGGCATGAAGGACAGCGATTTCGGCAAGCCGATCATCGCGGTGGTCAATTCCTTCACGCAGTTCGTGCCGGGCCATGTGCATCTGAAGGATCTCGGCCAGCTCGTTGCCCGCGAAATCGAGGCGGCCGGCGGTGTCGCCAAGGAATTCAACACGATTGCGGTCGATGACGGTATCGCCATGGGCCATGACGGCATGCTCTATTCGCTGCCGTCGCGCGAGATCATCGCGGATTCGGTGGAATATATGGTCAATGCCCATTGCGCCGATGCGATGGTGTGCATTTCCAACTGCGACAAGATCACCCCCGGCATGCTGAATGCGGCGATGCGCCTCAACATCCCCGCCGTCTTCGTTTCCGGCGGTCCGATGGAGGCTGGCAAAGTCGTCCTGCATGGCAAGACGGTAGCGCTCGATCTGGTCGACGCCATGGTTGCAGCTGCAGACGACAAGATTTCCGACGAGGATGTGAAGGTTATCGAACGTTCGGCCTGCCCGACCTGCGGTTCCTGTTCCGGCATGTTCACGGCCAATTCCATGAACTGTCTGACCGAGGCGCTGGGTCTGTCGCTGCCCGGCAACGGTTCGACGCTTGCCACCCATTCCGACCGCAAGCGGCTGTTCGTCGAGGCCGGCCACCTGATCGTTGATCTGGCACGCCGTTATTATGAGCAGGAGGACGAAACCGTCCTGCCGCGCACCATCGCCAACAAGGCGGCGTTTGAAAACGCCATGTCGCTGGATATCGCCATGGGCGGTTCCACCAACACGGTGCTGCATATTCTGGCGGCGGCGCATGAGGGCGGGGTCGATTTCGGCATGGAAGACATCGACCGTCTTTCCCGCAAGGTTCCCTGCCTTTCCAAGGTCGCGCCCGCCAAGCAGGACGTGCACATGGAAGACGTTCACCGCGCCGGCGGCATCATGCGCATTCTCGGCGAGCTGGAACGCGGTGGGCTCATCAATCGCGATACCTATACCGTTCATGAGGCGACGCTGGGCGACGCCATCGACCGCTGGGACATCACCCGTACCAACAGCGAGACGGTGCGCCAGTTCTTCAAGGCCGCCCCCGGAGGCGTGCCGACGCAGGTGGCCTTCAGCCAATCCTCACGCTGGGACGATCTGGATACGGACGGCGAAAACGGCGTCATCCGCTCGGTCGAGAAGCCTTTCTCCAAGGATGGCGGTCTGGCCGTGCTTTATGGCAACATCGCGCTCGACGGCTGCATCGTAAAGACGGCGGGCGTCGATGAATCCATCCTGAAATTCACCGGCCCGGCAGTGGTTTACGAAAGTCAGGATGCGGCGGTGAAGGGCATTCTCGGCAACGAGGTCAAGGCGGGCGACGTCGTCGTCATCCGTTACGAGGGGCCGAAGGGCGGGCCGGGCATGCAGGAAATGCTCTATCCGACCAGCTACCTGAAATCCAAGGGCCTCGGCAAAGCCTGCGCGCTGATCACCGACGGCCGTTTCTCCGGCGGTACTTCGGGCCTCTCCATCGGTCACGCCTCGCCGGAAGCGGCGCAGGGCGGCGCCATCGGTCTCGTGCGTCAGGGCGATCTCATCGAGATCGACATTCCGAACCGTACGATCAACCTGAAGGTCACCGATGCGGAGCTGGCGTCGCGCCGTGCCCAGCAGGAAGAACTGGGCTGGAAGCCGGAAGCGCCACGCAAGCGCAATGTCACCACGGCGCTGAAGGCCTATGCAGCCTTTGCCTCGAGCGCTGACAAGGGCGCGGTGCGCATTTTGCCGGAGTAATTTCCGGATTTCCGGGATGATAAAGCCGCCGTTGATAAACGGCGGCTTTTTTTGTGCCGTTTATTCTTTATCGAGCCGATAAGGGCGAAGCGGCACGATTTTTCCCCTTTGCCTGCAAAAGGCATTTGCCCGGCCGGTCGCAACAAAGTCCAGCTTGTCCATCAGACGGTGCGACGCCCTGTTGTCGAACAGCGGATTGGCATGCAGGGTTCTGATACCCATATGCTGAAAGGCATAATCGATGACGAGGCGTCCGGCTTCTTCTCCATAGCCCTTTCCCCAGACACGGCGATCAAGCCAAAGGCCGAATTCGCCCGAAAGGCCGATGAGACCGACCAGCCTGCCATCATCCACAGCCCATACCGGTAGCCGACGCTCAGCAATGCGCCTGATGAGGCGCCGTGCATCATCGGTTTCGAAAGGGTAGGCCGTGCGCAGCAGATTGCGCAAAATGAGCGGATCGTTCGTCAGTCGGGCGAGTGGCGAGGCGTCCGTCATTTTAAAAGGCCGCAGGACAAGGGGTGATGATTTCAGTTGCGGCATCGTTTCCCATCTTTTGCATTTGCGGCAGGCAATAGTCCTCAAGATCAGAAACTGATTCAAGCGCTTTGCATCTCGATTCCGGAATGCAGGCCAACGCCCTGTTTTCATACAGATTTCGCGAGATCATCGAATTGGGGGTGTGGAAATCCGGTGCTTGAAATAAGGTCACATTGGAGTGATTGGCGATGTTTCCTCTTTTCATCTCCGTATGGCTTCCTAGCTCAGTGACATGAAAAGAAGAACCGCACTTGCCCTTATCGCTTCCCTGCCTTTCGCCTCGTTTGCCCGCGCGCAAAGCACCGGCAATGGCATCCGTTTCGATCCGTTGCTGCGGCAGGCGAATGCGCTTTCCAGCCTCAAGGCGGTCATCGTCAGCATCGATGGCGAGGAGGTCGCGAGCCGCGCTTATCACGGCGCGGGTTTGAACGGCTCCACCAATATCAAGTCGGCCTCGAAATCGATCATCTCGGCGCTGGTGGGCATGGCGATCGATCGAAAGATTCTCGAAGGAGCCGACCAGCCGATCGCGACTGTTCTGCGCGGCGATTTTCCGCAAAATCCCGATCCCCGGCTGGAACGGATCACCGTCGGCAACCTGCTGTCGATGCAATCCGGTCTGGAGCGCATGTCCGGCCCCAATTACGGCCGCTGGGTCGCCAGCCGCAACTGGGTGCGGATGGCGCTGGGTTCCGGTTTTGCCGGGGAACCGGGCGGCGGCATGCTTTATTCCACCGGCTCCACCCATCTGCTCTCGGCGATCCTGACAAAAGCGTCCGGCCGTTCGACGCTGTCGCTTGCGCGCGACTGGTTCCGACCGCTTGAAGGATTTTCCATCGGCGGCTGGGAGCGCGATCCGCAGGGCATCTATCTCGGCGGCAACCAGATGGCGATGACCGCGCGGTCTTTGCTGGCCTTCGGTGAGCTTTACCGCCTGGGTGGTGTGACACCCGGCGGCGAGCGGTTGATTTCTCAGGGCTGGATCGAGCAATCGTGGCGGCAGCGCACCAATTCCGTCTTCAACGGCGACGGCTATGGCTATTGCTGGTTTATCAAGGAGATGGCAGGCGAGACGGTCTATTACGCCTGGGGTTATGGTGGGCAGATGCTCTATATCGTACCCGCCAGACGGCTATCGGTCGTGATGACCTCTCGCGAGGACGCGCCTTCCGCCCGAACCGGTTATCGGGACCAGTTGCATGGCCTTATGGAGACCATTATCCGGGCGGTGTGAGGAGGTCAGAGCGGCCGGTTGATGCTCTGGAACGCCTCTCCGAGACGTTTCATGCGTTCCTCGTAAGCGCCGGTAAGGCAGGCAACGTCTGCTGCGCATTCCTGGCGTTTCTTCAGCCACTGGCTCTGCTCGTCGCGCAGCGTGTCGCGGGCGCCCATCGCCATCAGCTGGGTGAGGATGTCGAAGGTGGTGGCCATCTTCACATCCTGATCGTTCAGCATGCGGTTGTCGCAGATCGCCTTCTCGTCCGCGGCCAGATCGGTCTTTTCGCAATCGAAGCTCGCCGCGCTGGCCAGCGAAATGAAGGAGGGGGCAAGCAGGATGCCGCTGGCAAGGAGGATCGGTTTCAGATGCATGGGTCGTCTCTTTTTAAGGACAGTCAGGTGCCGGTGAAACCGAAAAGGGGCGCTGTTGGTTCCAATGTCGCCCACCGATCCATGCCTGGAAAAGGACGGCCATCATCTTGCCGCTCTTTGCTTTACAGGCTTTAGCGTTATAACTCCATCATACTGATGACGATGAGGAATCACATGCGAAGCGTGTTGAAGTATCTGCCCACCGGCTTTCTCGCCGCACTCATTCTCCTGCCCTTGGGTGCTGCGGCGCAGGATAACAGGACCGTGCCGTCGAGCCACACGGAAATGCAGCTTTCCTTCGCGCCGCTGGTCAAGCGGACCGCGGGCGCGGTGGTGAATGTCTATGCCGAACGCGTCGTACAGCGGCGTCTGTCGCCCTTTGCCGGTGATCCTTTCTTCGAACAGTTCTTCGGCCAGCAGATGCCGAACCGCACGGAAAAGCAGTCGTCGCTCGGCTCCGGCGTCATCGTGACCGCCGGCGGCCTCGTGGTGACCAACAATCACGTTATCGACGGTGCCGATGACATCAAGGTAGCGCTGGCGGATGGGCGTGAGTTCTCCTCCAAGGTGCTGCTTAAGGATGATCGCGTCGACCTCGCCATTCTGCAGATCGATGCGAAGGAGCAATTCCCGGTGCTGTCGCTCGGCAATTCCGATGCGATTGAAGTGGGTGATCTGGTGCTGGCCATCGGCAACCCCTTCGGTGTCGGCCAGACGGTGACGAGCGGCATCGTCTCGGGTCTGGCACGCAACCAGGTGACGCAGGGCGATTTCGGCTTCTTCATCCAGACCGACGCTTCCATCAACCCCGGCAATTCCGGCGGCGCATTGATGAACATGGCGGGTGAGCTGATCGGCATCAATACGGCCATCTTTTCCAAGGGCGGCGGCTCGAACGGTATCGGTTTCGCCATTCCCGCCAATCTGGTCCGGGTTTTCGTGGCTGCCGCCGAGCGTGGCGATGCAAGCTTCGAGCGGCCCTATATCGGCGCGACCTTCGATCCGGTGACATCCGATGTTGCCGAGGCGCTTGGCCTGCATCGCGCCCGCGGCGCGCTGGTCGTCAGCGTCGTCAAGGGTGGGCCGGCCGAAAAGGCGGGCATCGAACCCGGACAGGTGGTTACCGCCGTCAATGGCTTCGAGGTGGAACATCCGGATGCGCTGGGTTATCGCCTGACGACTGCCGGCATCGGCAAATCCGCCGAACTCACTGTCATGGACAAGGGAAAAGAGAAAAAGGTGACCATCGCGCTCGATACCGCGCCGGAAACCGCACCGCGCGATGAACGGCTGATCGAGGGTCGCAATCCCTTCGCCGGCGCGACTGTCGCCAATCTTTCGCCGAAGCTTGCCGATGAATTGCGCATGCCGTCGCAGGTGACCGGCGTTGTCATTACCGATGTGAAGCGCGGTTCCCCGGCCTATCGTGTCGGTTTCCAGCCGAAGGACGTGATCCTGTCGCTGAACGGCGCGGATATCGGCACCACCGCCGCTGTCGAGAAGGCGCTGGACGACAATCCCGGTTTCTGGCGGGTGGAAATCCTGCGCGACGGGCAACGCATCCGGCAGTTCCTGCGATGAGCGACGATCTCTTCGCTCCGCAAGTGCCCGTGGAGGTCGCCAACCGGCGGCCTCTTGCCGATCGCCTGCGTCCAAAGACGCTGGCGGAGGTGAGCGGGCAGCCGCATCTGACGGGCGAGGAGGGCGTGCTGCGCCGTATGATCGACAGCGGTTCACTGGGATCGATGATCTTCTGGGGGCCGCCCGGCACCGGCAAGACCACGGTTGCCCGTCTGCTTTCCGGCGAAGCGGGGCTTGCCTTCGAGCAGATCTCGGCGATCTTTTCCGGTGTCGCCGATCTCAAGAAGGTTTTCGAAGCGGCGCGCACACGGCGGATGAATGGCCGGCAGACGCTGCTTTTCGTAGACGAGATTCATCGCTTCAACCGCGCCCAGCAGGACAGCTTCCTGCCGGTGATGGAAGACGGCACCATTATTCTGGTAGGCGCCACCACCGAAAACCCGTCTTTCGAACTCAATGCCGCTCTGTTGTCGCGGGCGCGTGTGTTGACATTCCGCTCGCATGACGAGGACAGTCTGAGCGAGCTTCTGAAGCGCGCCGAGGAGGCGGAGGGCAAGCCCCTGCCGCTTACCGAGGATGCGCGGGCGAGTCTGATCCGCATGGCCGATGGCGATGGCCGCGCCGTGCTGACGCTTGCCGAGGAAGTCTGGCGGGCGGCGCGCAAGGACGAGATATTCGATACCGAAGGGCTGACGCGCATCGTGCAGCGCCGTGCGCCGGTTTACGACAAGAGCCAGGACGGCCATTACAATCTCATTTCCGCGTTGCATAAGTCGGTGCGCGGCTCGGACCCGGATGCCGCGCTTTATTATCTTGCCCGCATGTTCGATGCCGGTGAAGACCCGCTCTATATCGGCCGGCGGCTGGTGCGCATGGCGGTGGAGGATATCGGCCTTGCAGATCCGCAGGCGCTCGCCGTCTGCAATGCCGCCAAGGATGCCTATGATTATCTCGGCTCACCCGAGGGTGAGCTGGCGCTGGCGCAGGCCTGCGTCTATCTCGCGACCGCGCCGAAATCGAACGCCGTCTATACCGCCTTCAAGTCGGCGATGCGGGCGGCCAAGGAAAACGGCTCGCTGGTGCCGCCGAAACATATTCTGAACGCGCCGACCAAGCTCATGAAGGGTGAGGGTTATGGCGACGGTTACCGTTACGACCATGACGAGCCGGATGCCTTTTCCGGACAGGATTATTTCCCGGAGAAAATGGGGCGCACGACCTTTTACGATCCGCCTGATCGGGGGTTCGAAAGGGAAATCCGCAAGCGTCTGGACTGGTGGTCGAAGCTGCGTCGCGAGCGTGGATCGCGCTAGGATTTTACGCGATTGCGCCGAAAGCCATATCGCGGCCGATCTTAAGAAAAAGATTCAGGCCGCTGGCAAAAAGAGTCGCGAAACCGCGACAACTCTCTGTTTTTTAAGGAAGATCAGGATGCCTTGCGATGCGGTGCCGCCTGCGGCTGCGCGGGCAGCATCTTGACCGAGGATTCCGCCAGGCCGCTATGGCCTTCGGCATCGATCACCAGATGCCAGTGCAATGTCTCGGGAATGGCAATGCGGATCGGCGATTTTTTCGCAACGCCGCCGAGATATTTGAAATCGAGCAGCTCGGTGAAGCGCTGGAAATTCGCGCCCGTCATCAGCCGGACATTGTTGACGGCCGACAGGGATATTTCAAGGGTAGTTCCTGCCCGCAATTCCTTCAGGTCATAATGCGTATAGCGAAAATTCGGCCGGGCCATCGCGCCCTCCCTGTAAAGTAATTTCGGTCAAAGAGGATAGGGGCCGCACGGTTAACGGTGTCTTTAAATGCCGCCGACCGGTTTGAAAATTCACGCTTGCTGTGCCTGTCTGGCATGGTGGCGCCAAGGAGTATGAGCATATAAGAATAATACCAACGTATAATATGTGTATTTAATAATAATAAATTTTTTGCCTTTAACATCGGCTGGTCGAAGTGCATCAGCGACGTTGAGGGGGAACATGAAAAACGTAACAATATCTACGCGCCTTTATGCGCTCGTCGCATTGTTTCTGGCAATACTGGCCGCGGCCCTGACATTCAGCCTGTTTGAAAGCTACCACGAAATGGAGCGCGAACGGAAAGCCGGGCTTGCGGCAATGAACGAAACCGCTGTTGCCATTCTCGATCAATATTACCGGCTGGAGCAGGGCGGAAGCCTGACGCGGGAGGCGGCGCAACAGCAGGCCAAGACGACCATCGCAGCAATGCGCTATGGCAATGGCAGCGGCTATTTCTGGATCAACGACATGCATCCCAAAATGGTGATGCATCCGATCAAACCCGAAATGAACGGCACGGACCTTACCGCCAACAAGGACCCGAACGGCAAGGCGCTGTTCGTCGAGTTCGTGAATACGGTCAAGGCAGGCGGCAAGGGCTTTGTCGATTATTACTGGCCGAAGCCCGGTGCGCCGGAGCCGGTCGAGAAATTTTCCCATGTCGCCGGTTTCGCTCCCTGGGGCTGGATTGTCGGCACTGGTGTTTATGTTGACGATCTTGAAGCGGTGTTCTGGCGCGACGTCAATTTTAATGGCGGTCTTTGCATCGCCGCCGGTCTTGTTGTTGTCGGCGTTGCCGCAGCCGTCGTGCGCGGCGTGACGCGGCCGATCGATCTCATCCGCCAGAGCATGCGGCGGATTGCCGATGGTGACGGCGCGGCGGATATACAGTTCGCCGACCGTCGCAATGAAATCGGCGCGATTGCCAAGACGCTGCTGGTACTGCGCGACAGCGTCAATGAGCGCAGCGCGCTGCAGGCCCGCGAGGCCGACCAGCAGCGGGCACTGGAGCAGGAGCGGCACGGTAACGAGATGGTTCTGCGCTCCGCTTCCGAGCGGCAGGCCCATGCCATGGAGCAACTGGGCGATGCGCTCGAGGCGCTTGCCAATGGCGATCTGACCGTTTCGCTTGCGGATATCGGCGCGGATTATGAAAAGCTGCGCATGGACTTCAACCGTGCCGTCGGCGCCTTGCACGGTGCGATCGAGGCGATTGCCAGAACCGGCCATGTGGTCAATGACAGCGCCTCAGACATCAGCGGTGCGACCGGCAATCTTTCCCGCCGAACCGAACAGCAGGCGGCGGCGCTGGAGGAGACGGCGGCTGCTCTGGACGAGATCACCGCCACGGTGCGCACCGCTTCCGAGCGTGCCAACGAGGCACGGCAGATGGTGCAGGACACGAAAACCAGCGCCGGCCGCTCAGGCGAGATCGTGCGCAATGCCGTCGACGCCATGGGCCGTATCGAGGAGTCTTCGAAGCGCATCGGCCAGATCATCTCGGTCATTGACGAAATCGCCTTCCAGACCAATCTTCTGGCGCTGAATGCCGGTGTGGAAGCGGCACGTGCGGGCGAGGCCGGGCGTGGTTTTGCCGTCGTGGCGCAGGAGGTTCGCGAACTGGCGCAACGTTCCGCCAATGCGGCCAAGGAAATCAAGACCCTCATCAACCGTTCGGCCGAAGAAGTCGGCGGCGGCGTCGCACTGGTGCGCTCGACGGGCGATGCGCTGGAGGAGATCGTGGCGCTGGTCAATCGTGTCGATGGCCATGTGAACTCCATCGCCACGGCGGCGCGCGAGCAGGCGACCGGCCTGCAGGAGATCAACACCTCCGTCAACCACATGGACCAGATGACACAGCAGAACGCCGCCATGGTGGAAGAAACGACGGCGGCAAGCCAGACGCTCGCCGAGGAAAGCCGCCAGCTGCGTTCGCTGCTGTCGCGTTTCGAGCTTGGACATGGTGCCGGGCGCGAGGTTTCGCGGGCGGCGTGATTTCAGGTGTTTCAGGAAAGTTAAAGGGCGCGGCTTTGGCCGCGCCCTTTGTTATGGGCAAGACTTTATCCGCCCGCGTCGTCGTTGGACGCAATTGTCACGGTCTTGTGTGGATGGGACTGCGCCAGACACATCATTCGTTATTTCCCGCAACCAATAAGGTTTCGTTTACCTCATTTCTTTAAAATTTATCCTGTATTGCCGCGAATAGCGGCCGCTGAAGGTACAGGTTCTCGTATGGCGTATGTTTCCCTTCCGCGTCGTCTTGTGACGTTGCTGATGATTTCCACGGTCATGGTGTCGTGTTCGGCGGAGGGCCTTGTGCCACCGGCGGAGGTGGACGGTACTACACGCGTCAGCGCCATCCGCTCCTCTCGGCAGCAGGGTTACAGCGCGCCGGCGGGTGCGGTGTATCAGGCCGAGCAGGCCGGGCAGGGCGCCGATTATCCGGCAGCCGTTTCACAGCCGATGCCGGAGCCTTACGCCTCGCAGGATCCCCTGCTGCAATCGTCGCAGGGCGGGCAGGGTTACTCGACACTCGATTCCCAGCATCAGGCGCGCATGGCGGCAAGCGGCCATGGCAATATGCCGGCGCAGACACTGCAGGGCCAGACGATGCAGGGGCAAACCATGCCCGCGCAGCAGATGACCAGCAACCAGATCGCCGAAGGCGAAGGCGGCGTGAACATGGATTCCATGCTGGGTGTGGAGCCGGTTCGCGGACTTGCCGAAGAACAGGATGCGGATATTGCCGAAGGCGCGTCGGCGCAGCCGGTGGTGGATGGTATCGGCACGGACAATCCCGTGGCCGTTCCTCCCGCCCGCCAGCCGCAACGGGCCAGCCAATCGCGGCTCATCCCGCCGCCGCCGCTCGGCTCTTCTTCCCGTCGCCAGCCGGTGGAAGAGGTGGCGATGGTGATGCCGAACGATCCGATGGCGGGTGGCGGGCTGCAAAGCAACCGCTCGATGCCGCCCGGCGTCATGCCATCCTCCGAAGTTGCCTGCCGCTCCGAACTTCGCCGTCTCGGCGTCGCTTTCCGGGATGTTGCGCGCATTGCCGACGGTCCGACCTGCGGTATCGATTACCCAATCGAGCTCAGCGGTCTCGCCAGCGGCGTCGCGGTTCGTCCGGCGGTGAAGCTCAATTGCCAGGTTACGCTTGCCTTTGCGAAATGGGTGAAGTTCGAACTCGTACCGTCCTCGCGTTTCCGCTATCTCTCCGGCGTCGGCCGCATTACGCCGATGGGCGGTTATTCCTGCCGCAAGATGAATTCACGCTCCAGCAATCCGTGGTCCGAACATGCGCGCGGCAACGCCATCGATATCGGCACCATCACGCTGAAAAACGGCAAGGAAATCGACGTTCGCAAGAAGAGCTTCTTCGCCTTCCGCGAAAAAGCGCTGCTGAAGGCGGTGAGGTCCGACAGCTGTAAATATTTCTCCACCGTTCTCGGACCGGGCAGCGATCCCAATCACTGGAACCATTTCCACTTCGACCTGCGTACCCGCAAGTCAGGTTACAGGCATTGCGATTAAGGGATTGGGACAAGAACGGAGTGATTGGGCAGGGCAATAGTCGGGCGGCGTTTTAGACGCTCGCTGTGATGCTTCACGTTTGCAACTTCCGTCATTCCGGCCTTGAGCCGGAATCCAGCCGACGCGCGTCTGCGCGACGGGAAGACTCCTTTCAGCTCAAGGACTTGAGCTGGCTGGATTCCGGCTCAAGCAACCGTGGATGATCAAGCAAATGCTGGATCTGTCCTTGCGATGGCGTTGAGGATAGTGACGAGCTTCCGGATTGTTGCGACGATGGCTAGTTT
>NZ_JAQAHD010000040.1:0-17859 GCF_027871605.1 Agrobacterium sp. CFBP 3001 | reverse complement strand
ACGAAGGAGAAAAACAGGAACTTGACCTCTACACCAGACCCGAAACATATCTAAAAGGCGGGTCAAATCTCGGTGGAAATACCGGGTCAGTTCTCAGTGGAAATCAACAGCAAGACAATTGGCCAATTCCAGGATTCGAACATCTCGACGACGCGGCGAAAGATCTTGATATTGATTTTGTAAACAGGCGCTCTGAGCGAGATGCGATCATCGATAGGCTAGGGAATCTAACACTTCTTACACAATCTTTGAATTCGTCGGTATCGAATGGACCCTATTCGATAAAAATGCCAGCGGTTCGTTCTCATTCCAGCCTCGCGCTGAACCGCGAACTTCATAGCTATGATGATTGGAACGAAAAAACGGTCGCAGTCCGTGGCAATGCGTTGTTCAACACAGCCTTAAAGATCTGGGCTGGACCAGTGAACATGGACGCTACGCAGCTTGTCGCCAGAGAGGATGCCAGCCCTTTTCCTGCGGAAGGCACTCTTTGCAAATTTACTTATGCGGGCAACCAGTACGATGGACAAATTCAGGGCGCCTATCTCGTTGTTCAAGGATATGAAATGCCGTTCGGTTCTTTCTCAGCAGCATCGAAAACAATATCCCAGACCAACCGTAACGGCTGGAATGACTGGTTTCTTCAAGATTCAGCTGGCGGCTGGATCTCGGCAAATGATTGGCGACAAGCGCTACAGAAACCAACGTGAATTTCAGTAAGGTTGTGCATGCAAGATTAAACTCGGCTCTTAAAGCTTACGATAACGAATGATCTGTCGCCCGTATGCAAAAACTGCATGATGGTGTGTCGCTCGGATCGGCCCTTCTGTGAAGCCCCGGATTTTGTTTCCGCGCGGATGATTTCAAAACCGGCGGCCGTCACAGCCGCCGGTTCTGAATATTGAGGTCCTAATCTGTAGTGCTGACGCGGGCATACTTGCTGCTTGACCCGCGAGACACACGAAACCTTAAGTTTGTTTCAAGCAATGATCCACGGCGCCGGCGGCGTCATCGGCGTGAAGCGGATGCGCTTTGCCGTTCCTTAGCGTCCAAACAGTAAAGCCGTTGGCGTTCTGCTTCTCGAAGGCGGCTGACCAAGTGCCTTGTGTAATGAGGCGGATGAACAGCTCGGGACCAGTGCCGACTTTGTTAATGTGGAAAAGTTTACGACCGGCATCTTCGACGATCAGGTGGTCGCCTTTAGTGTCGATCGCGGCAATGGCCTGGTCGCCGATCCAAACAACGAAATCGGGGTTGAAGTTTTTGGTAGCGCCATTGGAAAGGAGCGGAACCTCAAAGCATCCGCGCGACGGGTTTCGAAACCAGATGCGCTGTGTCTTGTCTAGGGCCTTTGCAAATTCGCGCTCGAAATCGTTGAGGCCGCTGTAGCGGTCGTGTACGGCGAATGTGAAGCCAGTAGATTCGTCAGGATTGATAGTGATGCCGGGTACTTCATAGGCACCGGCGAAATTGTGGATGACAAAGGAGTGCTGGATATAAGCCTCCACAACTTTGCGCGCAGCATCGCGGATTTGTTCGGCGGCTGGCGAATTATATTCAATTAATGCATCGAACTTTGGGTCTTCAATATCGCACAGATTAATTGCGCGCCTGTATGATTTCTCGATCTCGCGCACGAAAACCCATCGAGCGGTGACACGATTGGAATGGGCGACTTCAATCCATTCCTCTTGGCTATTCTCCTCTGATCCTACGGTTTGCAGCATTTGAATCCTGGTGCCGCTCCCGACAGTGTTCGGATTGTCACCACGATAGTCTTGCACGTTGGTAAGGATCTTTTTGATCGGTGCCATGGCGTCTAATGCTTTGATTGACAGTTCTGGCAGCTGCTTCACTCTTTTCGCCGGCATAGTGAGCTTTTTAGCCGAATCTTTACCGCCTTTGAAGATCGTAAGTGTGATCTCTGGCGCGTCTTGCCCGATCTTCGCCCGCACGTCCTTTAGCACCTGGTCGAAAACGGCCTTCTCGTCGGTGCGAACGTAGAAATGAGCTGTGTTCAAGATAGGGTCGGGGTAGTGGGTTGCCTGCGGCTGGCGCAGCACCCGGCCAACGATTTGCGTAACCTGATCGCGAGATCCCATGTCTTTATCGACATATGCAAAATAACAGGCTGGATCATCCCACCCTTCCTGCAAGGTTTGATTGAAGATGATGTGCTGAAAGTCACCGGAAATAAAGCGGTCATAGTCGTTGTCGCCGCCGTTAAAAAGATTGAACTGCGTGGGCGGCGGAGCTTTGGCCTCAAACTTTAGATTGCAATAAACTGCGATCGTTGCAGGGTCGATGCCGCGTTTAACGAGGTGTCGCCATATCTGGATTGGGCGTGCTTCTCGCTCCTCGAAGCGAAGGGACGTGTTGTCTGCCTTGCCGGAAACGACATTGGTGTTGCTGACGTAAATAGCCTTTGGACGAAAGGGCATGCTGCTGGCAGAAGCTGCAGCTTCGGCCTTTCCCATACTGTCGAGCAGATCATCAACCGCTATCTCCATAGGTGTGACATAACCGCCAAGCATGATCTGTTGTTTGACCAGACCAGATCGCACGACGTCGCCGCTTTTTACGGTGGTGACCAGGTCATCGTCGCGCCAGCCCTTGTCGTCTTTCAACCTTGTAATGACGCGGCCTAGTTCAGGCGGAACCCGCACGGTCGCGCTCGCTGCGATCAGGGCATCAGGCTCGAGATCAAGAAGAAGTTGTGTCTGTTGATCTGAAAGGTTGTGCCCTTCGTCATAGACAACGATGAAGGGCCGTCGCCTACCTTGGGTATCGCGACGCTTTTTCAGCATTTCCCACAACGATGCATCACCGAGATCAAGAGAGGCGTTGTAAACGCGACGGTCACCTTTTTCCTGGTCGGCTTGGTTGAATTTCCCGACAGTAGCGACAAGGATCAGCCCACCTAGCGGGCTCTCGATGTCTCGCTGACGGCAATCCATGAGCGGTTTGACCAAAAAAGAGCCGACCAACTCGGCATATTTGCCGGATGCAAGGTTTGTCAGGGTCTGCCACACGACGACTTTGCCTTTCGACAGCCACAGCACAATCGGCTCCGCGCCAAGCTGACTGCGTATCTGACTAACAGCGTCGGCGAGGATTAACGTCTTACCGCTTCCGGTCAGCGAATTGAGATTCTGGTAGAAAGGAACCGAACGCGTGCGCGTGGTAAATAGAGGGTCGGCGGCATAGGTGCCGAACCGCTCGGCAATTTTGGTGGAAGCTTCAATCTGAAATGGAAATAATTGCATTATTCTTCACCGTCTTCGTTGAAGCTATCGCTAGATTCATTCAGCCCGAGATGGGCGAGAATCTTGTCAGGTATTTTATAGAAAATCACGTTGCGCGACTGGTATATTTCGTAGCGGGCATAAACGTGGAAGGGTTGTTTCAAACCAGCCTGCTTGCCCTCTGAAAGTACTGTCGCGTAGCTGTTTTCATCGAGCTGACCGACCTGATCTCCTCCGTTCCAAATCAGGAAATAGCCTTCGTTTTGCTCGTTGCGGCCAACGAGATATTTGAATCCTTCCTTCTCGAACCGAATGAGACCGCCGCCGCCGCGTCGACTGTTTTCCCAATGTGAGGTGATAACGAGATCAATAAGGTCGTCTTTCCGCATTGATAGCACGGCCCGGCTGTCGATCTTCTTCGTTAGGAGCCGGAACTGAAACCCCCCGGGCAGAGGCTGAGCAGTCTTCTTCACCTCACCGTCCTTCGTCGGCCGTTCACCGGTGATTGCATTGCGAACACGAACCTGAGTGAGACTGCGTGCGTATTTGTCGCCACGCTCCGGTGCGCCTTGCTCGACTAAGATAAAGCGGCGCTCGCTACCGACTTCGGCGTTGAGCTCAAGCACAGCATGGCCTGTTGTGCCAGAACCTGAATAGGGGTCGAGTACTAAGCCAGAGGGCGGGCACCAGAGTTGGATTATTTTCTTGAACAGGCGGAGCGGCTTCACTGTATCGAAGCCGTGGCCTTTACCGACGATGGCGTCCAACTCGTTGATGCCTGCCTGACTGTGACCTGACTCCTTATGGTCCCATGATTGGGTACCAATTTCGAGAGCACTTTCATAATTATCGTCGGCCCAATAGGTCATCGGCACCTTGCCCTTCTTCACGTCCTTCAGATACCGCTTCACTTGCGGGCCGGTCTCACCTGTCATACCGAAGAACAACGCAGGCCATGCACCATCCCTGAGTTTGGCTAAAGCCCTAGCACGCGCAGCTTCCAACACGGCTTCGCTAGCAAAGGGTTTCTTGTCCTTGATAGTGCAGCCCTTGAGTATCAAGGCCTTGGCGAGCTTGTCGCCGATATCCATCTGAACATAGGAGCTGCCCCAGGCTTCGAGCCAGCCCTTCATTACAGGTACGTCGTTAGCCCAATGGCCGCGATCCCCGCGAGGGTAATAGAGCTCACCAGTGAAGGGCGACTGGATGGCGTAAGTACCGGTTTTCCTCGGTTGGCTTGCGATAGGATCGCCGGCCTTCCAAGAATCATACGGATCGTTGTCGGGGTTCTTATATTTGCTGTCCATAGCTTCGGTTCGGCTTTCAAGGCCGGTGCGAGCGAAACTCTTGTCCTTAGCATATACGAGAACATATTCTGTCGCCGTCGAGACGTGGCGCGTGTCATTTTTGGGTGAGTAAGATTTCTGCCAGTTGATGATTGCGATGCGGTTTTGTTCGCCGAAGATCTCATCAAGCATCATACCAAGATGATAGAGTTCGTTGTCGTCGATGCAAATAGCGAGAACGCCTGACGGCTTTAGCATGGCGTGCATCATGTTGAGACGAGGAAGCATCGCCTTCATCCACTTTGTGTGCCGTGAGCCGTCGTCCATTTTCACAACCTGACCAAGATCTGGGTCGTTGGGGTCGATATCCCATTTGTCGTTGTAACGGAACGACTGGCCAGTATTGTAGGGCGGATCTGTAAGGATTAGATCGACCTGACCGCGCTCCTTGTAGAGCGTCACCATCGCTTGTAGGTTCTCGCCCTCAACAATCATATTACGGGCTTGCTCCTCAGGCGAGCCAATCGACAGCGTACGAACGATCTGCGTCTGGCGCGGTCGCACTCTCTTGTAAACTTCATGGGCGAATCGCTTGCCATGAAAATTCAACGTCACGCCGCCTTCGAGCATGGTCTTAACGAGCGTCAAGAGGTCGTCCTTGCTCAGCATTTCCAGCGCGTTTTCATTGTCCTTGACGATTTTGGCGACGGTGTCGTTCATCGTGATTAGTTCCTCTCGGCGCAGGATATATTACGGCCAAAATAATTGGACAGTTTTTGTTTAGCGATTGATCTAAGCTGGCACATATCACGTGCCGCACCACACCGTCACTACTGTGAGGCGAGTATCTTGTCACCTCTTAGAAATTGATAGAGAGAGCGGTTACACATATGGAAATGGAGGCCGTTTGCGGGCAGTATCCCAGTCTCTCACAGCGATCTAGGTTTTGGCAGCAAGTCAGTCGCGCTTCTTCGTGAGAGATGGATCCTAACTCCTAAAAGTTTTTCGTCGCTTTGCTACTCAGTCTGCGGGTATCTTCCAATCCAACTTGAGGGTTTGCCTCAACCGTCAGTGTTCCGTCTGCGGAAAAATTCCCAGTCTATCCGCTAGGACTTGCCACCAGCAGTCGATACGTCGAGAAGCAGCTCATCCCATCAGAGAGTTTTCGCGGCTTCTGTCGGCGTCAGCGTTCCTAACCTAATGTCTCGCAGCCTCATTTTTACGGTATCAACTTCCGGCCGTGGTAACGAACGCCGCAATTATCGCCGCAAAACAATGTGGGGCGAAATGAGGGGTCGGCGAAATACCTACTGAAAAAGTCTTTGAATTTCAATATGTTATGAAGTTAAATGGCGGAGAGGGTGGGATTCGAACCCACGATACCCTTGCAGGTATGCCGCATTTCGAGTGCGGTGCATTCGACCACTCTGCCACCTCTCCGCATGCGCGAACGCTTGCGTTGCGCGCTCCTCTTAAACATCAATGGCCGGGCTGACAAGGGGAATTTCGTGTTTGTGTCACAAATTATTCGTCATGGGTGAGGCTGGGGAAAAGCATCGGCTTCTGGCCATTTTCGCAGATATTTTTAAAGGGACGCGCACGACCCGCAGGGGTGCGCGTCACATTCGATAGCAGCGTCAGGTCCGTTGATAACGCCGCAAGATTTCCAGGATTTTTTCATCCTGCTCCCTATCGGGCAGAAGGGCCGGTTGGCGGCTGGCGCCGACGGATGGGTCCTGGAGATAAAGCGAGCGTTTAACCATGGCCGGTGCGAAGCCGAGGGCGTAGAGATCGGTGCGAAAGTCGGCGTAGATTGCCTGCTGGCGTTCGGCCTCGGTGATATCACCGGCGTTGAAAGCATTGAGAATGCCGGCCAGCACATCCGGCAGCGCGTTGCCGAGGCCGGAAATGCAGCCTGCCGCCCCGTTCTGCAACGACCAGAGAACGAGGTGATCCGGGCCGGAATAAACCTCGAAGCCGGGCATCTCCTTTGCCACCTGAAGATAGGCTTCGAGCGTCTGCTGAGCGCCGCCGGAATCCTTGATGCCGGCGATATTGCCATGGGTGGCGAGTTTGCGGGCGGTTTCCGGCTCTATGTGGTTCTGGGTGCGGGCGGGAATGTCATAGAGATAGACCGGCGTTTCAACGGCGTCAGCCACCGTCGAGAAATGGCGGATCAGGCCATCCTGCGTGCAGGCGATGAAGAATGGCGTGATGACGGCGATACCGTCAACGCCGATGCGGTCGAAGGCTTTGGCAAGTTGCAGGGTTTCGAATGTGGCGGGCATACCCGCATTCACGATCACCTTGGCACGGCCGGCAACTTCGTCCACCACCTCTTCCGTCAGCCGGATTTTTTCCGCATGCGTCAGCGCGGTAAAATCGCCATTTGTGCCGGCACACATGATGTTGTTGCCGGCCGCCACCTGGCGGCGCACCTGCGCGCGGGTTGCCTCATAGTTGATGGTTTCGTCCTCGTTGAAACAGGTGACGAGCGCGACGAAAGCTTGCTTGCTCATGAAAGAACTCCGCTTGAATTTCCGATGGCGTCACCGGCACCGGCCGGATGACGCTGAGATTGCATATCGGGGTCGGGATCGAGGCTCGCGGACAGAAGGGCACGGGTATAGGCCTCGCGCGGCGCTTCGAACACCTGGCGGACCGTGCCGAACTCCACCACCTCTCCCCGCTGCATGACCATGACGTGATCGGCAAAATCCCGAACCACCGGCAAATCATGCGCGATGAAGATGAAGGAGAGGCCCATTTCGCGGCGCAGCTTGTCCAGCAGTGCGATAACCTGCGCCTGAACCGAAACGTCGAGCGCCGAGACCGCCTCATCACAGATGATGAGCTTCGGTTCCAGTGCCAATGCGCGGGCAATCGCGATCCTCTGCCGCTGACCGCCGGAGAACTGATGCGGATAACGACGCATATGTTCCGGCGAGAGGCCCACCTGGTGCAGCAATTCGGCAACCCGCTCACGCCATCTTGCCCTGGGCAAGATCTCCGGATGGATGACCCAGGCTTCGGAAATCAGCTGAAACACCGTCATGCGCGGATTGAGCGACTGGGTGGGATCCTGAAACACCATCTGCAAATCGCGCCGGAGCGCGAAGAGTTCGGCAGGCGGAAGCTTGAAGAGGTCGCGGCCCTTCCACAAGGCGGTGCCCGCATCCGGCTCGTCTAGCCGCAAAAGAATACGCGCCAGCGTCGATTTGCCGGAACCGCTTTCGCCGACGACCGCGATGGTTTCGCCTTCCATGAGGTCGAAGGAAATGCCCTTCAGCGCCTCGAAGGCGCCGTAACGCTTGCGCACATCACGCACGCTGAGCAGCGCTTCGCCCCCCGCCTGCGGCTCGTGCATGTCGCCCCTGCCGGGTGCTGCGCTGATGAGCTTGCGGGTATAGGGATGCTGCGGATTGCGATAAACCTCGCGCACCGTGCCGGCCTCGACCAGAACACCCTTTTCCATCACCACCACCCGGTCGGCGATTTCGGCGACGACGCCGAGATCGTGGGTGATGATGAGCACGGCCATGCCGGTTTCCCGCTGCAATTCCTTGAGCAGCGAAAGCACCTCGGCCTGCACCGTCACATCAAGCGCGGTGGTCGGTTCATCCGCGATCAGGAGATCGGGCCGAAGAGCCAGCGCCATGGCGATCATGACGCGCTGGCGCTGGCCACCCGAAAATTCATGCGGATATTTCTTCAAGGCCCCGTCCGGGTCGGGAATGCCGACGCGGGCGACAAGCCGCCTCGCCTCCGCTTCGGCCTTTGCCTTGTCCATGCCGTGGGTGGTCATCGCCTCACGGATCTGCCAGCCGACGGTATAGACCGGATTGAGATGGCTGAGCGGGTCCTGAAAGATCATGGCGATACGCCGGCCGTTGATCTCGCGGCGCGCTTCGGCCGGCATGGTCAGTAGGTCCTGACCGTCAAGCAATATCTGACCGGTGCTGATATGTCCGGGCGGCATGTCGATGAGGTTCATGATGGCCGAGGACGATACCGACTTGCCCGAGCCGCTTTCGCCGAGGATGGCCAGCGTTTCGCCACGGTCGAGATGGTAGGAGACATCCTTTACCGCATGGACGACACCGCTTGCGGTGTGGAACTCCACGGAAAGGTTGCGCACGTCGAGAAGATGGTCAGCCATGCTTGCTGCCTTTCATTTCCAGCCGCCAGCGCTGCACGGGATCAAGCGTGATGCGCAGCCAGTTGGAAAGCAGGTTGAGCGACAGGGTGGTAAGGATGATGGCAAGTCCCGGCCAGAAGGACAGCCACCAGGCATTGGTGAGATATTGCCGCCCCTGCGAAATCATCAGGCCCCAGGTGATTTCCGGCGGCTGAATGCCGATGCCGAGGAAAGACAGCGCGCTTTCCGCCAGCATCACATAGGCGAAATCGAGCGTGGCGAGCGTCGTCAGCGTCGGCAGCACCACGGGCAGGATGTGGCGGAACAGGATGCGTTTGCCCGATGCGCCCATGACCCTTGCTGCCTGCACGAACATGCGCTCGCGCACCTCCAGCACCTCTGCCCGCGTGGTGCGGATGTAAACGGGAATGCGGGTGATCGCCAGAACCAGCATCAGGTTGAGGATGGAGGAGCCGAGCAGATAAAGCACGATGACCGCGATCAAGAGCGACGGGAACGACATGATCACATCCGCAAGCCGCATGATGATCTGGCCGACACGGTTGGAGGAAAAACCGGCGATCAACCCGAGCACGGTGCCGGTGATGGCAGAAAGAAGCACCGCGCCGGCGGCGATCATCATCGTGTTTTGCGTGGCGGCGACAATGCGTGCGAGAAGCGAACGGCCGAGCGCATCCGCTCCCAGCCAGAAATACCACTCGCGCTGCCAGTCGAACGGGGCGAGGTTGCGCCCGCGCAGGTTCTGTTTCGTCGCCAGATCGCCAAGCCAGGCAGGGCCGACAAAAGCGAGGATAACGACGATGATGAGGAAGATCGCGGCGCAGAGCGCGAATTTATCCGCCCACAACATGCGCAGCATGCGTCTTGCGAAGGACGGCTCGGCGATGATTTCGGTGTCGGCGCTGGAAAGGCTCATGGCTGAACGGCCTCCTCAGTGCCGGATACGCGGATCGAGGAGCGCATAGGCGATATCGATCAGAAGATTCATCAGGAAGATCGCCAGCGCGGTCACGAGAATGGCAGCGAGCACGACGTTGAAATCGCGCTGCAGAATGGAATCGATCATCAGCTTGCCGACACCGGGAAAACCGAAAATGGTTTCGACGATGACAGCACCATTGAGAAGGCTTGCTGCCTGGTCGCCAATCACGGTGATGACCGGCAGCATGGCGTTTCGCAAAGCGTGAATGAAGATGATCGGACCCGATTTCACGCCCTTGGCGCGCGCCGTTTTGACATAGGCCGAGGACAAAGCGCCGATCATCGAGCCGCGCACTACCTGCACGATAATGCCGAAGGGGCGCACAAACAGGACCGCGATCGGCAATATCCAGTGCAGCACGGAGCCCGTGCCCGACGTGGGCAGCCAGGCGAGATTGACCGAGAAGACGACAATGGCGACAATCGCCAGCCAGAAATCCGGCACGGATGCACCGATCAGCGAGATGCTCGAGGCCATGCGGTCGAAGAAGCCGCCGGAGCGGAAAGCCGCAAGCGAACCGATGACGATGGCGGCGGTGGTAACGAGCGACATGGTGATGACCGCAAGCCACAGCGTCCAGACGAAAGCCTCCAGCACCACATCCAGCGCTGGGCGGGCTTTTCTGAGCGATTCTCCGAGATCCCCAGTCATTACATCGCCCGCATAACGCAAAAACTGCACCATCAGCGGATCATTCAGCCCGTGCAACGCCCGGAACTGCTGCTTCAACTCTTCCGAAGCCTCCACCGGCAGAAACAGTGCGGCCGGGTCCCCCGTCAGGCGCGACAGGAAAAAAACCATGACGATGAGGCCGATCAGGGAGATCAGGCTTGCAACGGAACGTTTTCGGATGAAGCTCAGCATGGTTGCCTCCGGTTTTTCAATGCGGCGGCGGAGCTTTCGCCGCGCCGCCGCTTCTCAATTGACAAGACACGGGGTCTTATTTGATGCCGATTTCCGAAAGCTGTAGCATCGAGTTGGTGGCGATGGTGGGCTTGAAGTCCAGCCGTTCCGAGACGCGGGAGAAGCCGACCATGTGGAACAGCAGCACATCTGCCACCACATCGTCGTGCAGATAAGCGATCAGTTCCGACCAGAGCTTGGCGCGTTCGTCACCCACGGCTGCGGACGCACGTTCGATCAGATCGTCCACCTTCTTGTCCGAGAAGCCGGACTGAGTGCCCTTGGTGGCATATTTGAAGAACATGGTGAAGGACGGGTCGCCCTTTGAGTTGTCGTGCATGGCGGCGACGATCTGCGGTCCGCGGCCTTCCTTGAAGGGCTTGGAGTAATAGCTCTCGTGCTCGGCCACCTCCACGAATTTCAGGTCGATCTTGAAGCCGACATCCTGCAATTGCTGCTGGATCGCTTCCATGATCTCGGTGACGTTGGGGAAGTTAGCGGTGCGCGCGATGATGGTGATCGGCGTATCCACCTTCACACCGGCAGCCTTGGCTTCCTCGAGCAGCTTTTTTGCGCCCTCGGGGTCATAGGGGAAGACCTTGACGTCGGGGTTCCAGCCAAGCGTGGTGGGCGGAACGAGAGCGGTGGCCAGCACGGCACCTTCCGGAACCAGCGTGCCGAGGAAGGCCTGCCGGTCGATGGCAAGGTTGAGTGCGCGGCGCACCCGCACATCGTTCAGCGGCGCAATATTGTGATCGAGACGCATATAGACGGTCTCGCTGTCGAGATAGGAAAAGTCGGTCTTCGTATTGGTAGCGTCTAGCTGCGAAATGGAAGGTGAAAGATCGGCTTCGCCGGTCTGCACCATGGCGGCGCGAACCGAAGGATCGGCGCGGAAAAGATAGGTCGCTTCCGTCACCTGCGGCTTGGCGCCCCAATAATCGTCGCGTGCGGTGAGGACAATCTGTTGGCCCGGCGTCCAGTTGGTCAGCTTATAAGGCCCGGTGCCGACAGGCTCGCGGATGAATTCCATCTTGGTTTCTTCGGGAACGATGGTGACGAGCGACATGAGGAGCGGCAGAATGGGCTGCGCCGGGTCGGTCTTGAAGTCTATCGTGTGGTCATCGACGACAGACGGGGTCACCGTCATGCCGCCGAAATAACGGCGGGACTCGCAGGCGTTCTTGTCGCTCATGATGCGTTCGAAGCTGTGCTTGACGTCCTTGGCATCGAATGCCGTGCCGTCGGAAAACTTCACGCCTTCACGCAGGTGGAAACGCCAGCTTCCATCGGCATTCTGCTCCCACTTCTCGGCGAGGCGTGGCTGAACGCCCTTATTGCCGCGAACATCGAGCTCGGTCAGCGTCTCGCTGACATTTTCCATGATGATGCGGCCGATATTGGAGCGGGTGGCCATGCAGGGCTCCAGCAGGTCCGCCTCTTCCGCCAGCACGATCTTGATCGGCCCCGATGCAGCAAGCGCCGGCGAAACCGCGGCACTGAGGGAACCCAAGACAAGGGCGCCCGCAATCAATGACTTCTTCATTCCGTTCTCCTCCCAGATTCAGAAATTCAGCAACATGGCGGCGCGCCGCAAGGGGCATCTGAAAATCCCCATCTCCTGCATTGAGGAGCATGGCATGCGGATGATTGTCTCCTCCACCCGTAAACAGAGCATCGGCGTTATCGCATTTTTTGTCAATTTATTTTTCGAAGGCAATTTTTATTCAAACCAAATCCATTATTTTTGTCATTTAAAAACAAGTTTTTAGTTCATAAAACCAAAAACAATTGATCCTCTTTTTTTATCAAATAAACTTGACAACTTTTTGAATATGTCATTTTCATCGGAACAAGAGGAGACCACGATGACCCCTGATGACATCGCTCAAGCCATGACCGGAGCCATACATGCCGTGTCGAAAGACCGGCAGGAAGCGTTCCTGCCGTCACCCATGATCCAGAACCATGCGAGCTTCCTGCACCTTCTGGATGACGGCACCCTGCTCTGCGCCTGGTTCGGCGGCACGCTGGAAGGAAAATCGGATATTTCGATTTTCGCATCCGTGCTGACAGCGGGTGCAACCCGCTGGGGACCGCCGCAGCGCCTGAGCCACGACCCCGCTCATTCCGAACAGAACCCGGTCCTCTTCACTGCGCCAGATGGCGTTCTCTGGCTGTTTCACACAGCCCAGCCCTCCGGCAATCAGGATGAATGCCGCATTCGCATGGCGCGCATCCACCGAGACGCGACTGCACCGGAAAAGCTTATTTCCGAGGAAGGCCGTTTTCTCGATCTCCCGCAGGGCTGTTTCATCCGCGCACCGCTGCGCATCCGCGATGACGGCGCTTGGCTGCTGCCGATCTTCCGCTGCGTCCAGCGCCCCGGCCAGAAATGGAACGGCAGCCATGATACGGCAGCGCTCGGCATATCCACGGACAATGGCGCGACTTGGCAATTGCAGGAACTGAAGGAATCGACCGGCTGCGTGCATATGAGCCCGGTCGCGGTGACGGATGGGCGCTACGCCGCCTTCTTCCGCCGCCGTCAGGCCGATTTCGTTTATCGCACCGAAAGCACCGATGGCGGCCGCTCGTGGTCAAAGCCAAAGCCGACCGATGTGCCCAACAATAATTCCTCCATTGCCGTGATCAGTCTCAACGATGGCAGGCTGGCTATGATCTGCAACCCCGTCAACGCCGCGCAGTCGAGCGACCGCCGCGCCTCGCTTTATGACGAGCTGGGAGAGGAAGACGACAGGCCGGATGCCGATCCGAGCGGCGGCTGTGTACCGGTCTGGGGCGTGCCGCGCGCGCCGGTTTCTATCTGCCTGTCCGACGATGACGGGCGCAGTTTTACCACCCGGATACTGATCGAAGACGGACCGGGCACCTGCCTTTCGAACGATTCGACCGATGGGCGCAATCTGGAAATGTCCTATCCGTGGCTTCTGGAAGCGCCGGACGGTACGCTGCATGCGAGCTACACCTATCATCGCCGCGCAATCAAATATGTCCGGCTGGCGCCCGGCTGGGCTGACGAGAACGACGGGAGACAAAAATGAGCAACATCATTGGTATCACTATGGGCGACCCCTGCGGCGTCGGCCCCGAGATCACGGTGCGGGCGCTCGCCGAAATGTCCGCCCCGGATCGTGCGGCGACGCGGATTTACGGCAACCTCGCCACGCTGGAAGCGGCGCGGGATGCGCTCGGCGTTGATATCGATCTCACTCAACATGTGGTCGACCTGCCTGTGGAGGGCGCGCCGCTGCCCTGGGGTACATTGTCGCCAGTGGCCGGAGACGCCGCGTTCCGCTTTATCGAAAAGGCCGTTCGCGATGCCGAAGCGGGCGCAATCGGCTGCATCGTCACCGCGCCGATCAACAAGGAAGCCCTGAATCTCGCCGGTCATCATTATGACGGGCACACCGGCATGTTGCGCAGCCTCACCGGCTCCTCGGCAGCCTATATGCTGCTTGCTTCAGAACGGCTGAAGGTCATTCACGTTTCCACCCATGTTTCCCTGCAGGAGGCCATTCGCCGGGCGACGACGGAGCGGGTGCTGGCAACCATCCGAGCCGGCAACGCGCATCTGAAGCGCATCGGTTACGAGCGGCCGCGCATCGCGGTTGCCGGCATCAACCCGCATTGCGGTGAAAACGGCCTGTTCGGCACCGAAGATGACGACCGGATTGCGCCAGCGGTCGCTGCCGCCCGCGCCGAAGGCATTGAGGTGCAGGGGCCGATTTCCGCCGATACCGTGTTCCACCGGGCCTATTCCGGCGCTTTCGATCTCGTCGTCGCGCAATATCACGATCAGGGCCATATCCCGATCAAGCTTGTCGCCTTCGACACCGCCGTCAATGTTTCCGTCGATCTGCCGATAGACCGTACCTCCGTCGATCACGGCACGGCTTTCGATATCGCCGGCAAGGGCATCGCCAATCACGGCAACATGAATGCGGCCATCGCCTATGCGCGCAAGCTGGTGGCGGGCAAGGAACGGAAGGAATGAGCACCATGTCGACAGCTCCCATTCTCCTCCACCAGCCACGACGGCTCGCCGTCGGCGCCGGCACCATTTCACAGATCGGCACCTGGGCGGGAAACACCGCATCGACCCTCATTATCGCCACACCGTTGACAGCGAAATTTGCCGAACGACTGCAATTGCAGGGCCCTTTCACGATCTTCGACGCCATTCCCGGCGAGCCGGACACAACAACGCTGGAAGCCGCCCTTGCCGCAGCACGCGCTGCCAGGCCAGATCTTGTCATCGGCCTCGGCGGCGGTTCGGTAATGGATGTGGCGAAGCTGGTCGCTGCCCTCTGGAATTCCAACCAGTCGCTTGAAGACGTGGCCGGGCCGAACAGGGTTGCCGGGCGCGACACACGGCTGGTGCAAATCGCCACCACTGCCGGCACCGGCTCGGAAGCCGGCATCCGTTCGCTCATCACAGACCCGGTGAAAGGCAACAAGATCGCGGTCGAAAGCCCTTATCTGATCGCGGATTTCGCCGTGCTCGATCCGGAACTCACCTATTCCGTCCCATCAGCCGTTACGGCGGCAACCGGGGTGGATGCCATGGCCCATTGCGTCGAAGCCTTCACCAACCGCAAGGCCCATCCGATGATCGACGGTTTCGCGCGCATGGGCTTTGCACTGGTCGGTAAATATCTGGCGCGCGCCGTTCGCGACGGTGCGGATACCGAAGCGCGGGAAGGCATGATGCTCGCCTCCTATTATGGCGGCATCTGCCTCGGCCCCGTCAATACGGCGGCCGGCCACGCCATCGCCTATCCGCTCGGCACGCTTCTCAACCTGCCGCACGGGCTGGCAAACGCCATCGTCTTTCCGCACGTTCTGGCCTTCAACCAGCCTGCGGTTTCGGCGAAGACGGCGGAAGTGGCGGGAGCGCTCGGGCTTCGCGAGCACCTTTCGCCGGACGATCTGCGCAAGGCGGCAACGGATTTCTGTGCCGGGCTCGGCATCGAAATGTCACTCGCACGGCATGGCGCGACTGAGGCCGATCTTCCCCGATATGCCGAGGATGCGCATGCCATCCGTCGGCTAATGGACAATAATCCCGTCGATATGAGCGTCGAGGACGTGCTCGGCATTTACCGCCACGCCTTCTAAGCAAAAATCCGGTGCGCGGACGCGCATCGGTCTTCGGCCGCCCGCTTAATCCGCGTGCGAAGACTCGAACAGGCGGTCGCGCGATCCGGTCAGGTGCTGGAGCATCAACTGGCGCGCCGCCTCTGCGTCCCCATCGGCAATCGCCTTTGCGATTGCCTCATGCTCGGCGAAAACACGCGTCAGGCCGGATGCCTCCCGCTTCACCGACATGCCGTGGAACTTCATTCCCATTGCAATATGGTCCTTGAGCGCTTCCATCGCGGTGGAGAAATAGCTGTTTCGCGCCGCCCGCGCGATGGCGAGGTGGAACTGATAATCGGCATCCTCACGGTGGGACTGGCGATTGGTCGCATCCCGCATCAGTTCGAGCGCCTTCCGGATCGCCGCAAGTCTCTCGCCATCGTGCCGCAAGGCTGCCGCGGCCGCCGCAGCCGGCTCCAGCGTCAGCCTGAATTCGTAACAGTTGAGAAGATCAGCAACGTTTTCAAGCTGCCCGAAGCCAAGCGGCTCGCGCAGGCCAAAAGCCCTGACATAGCTGCCGGAGCCCCTGCGGGAATAAATGAACCCCTGCTCGCGCAGCCGCCGTAACGCCTCGCGCACGACAGGTCGCGACACTTCGAATTCCATGGCGAGTTCATGCTCTGTCGGCAGCCGCTCATCCGGCTTGTAGGCCCCGGATTTGATCGCCCGGTGCATTCTCTCGAAAATAATGTCCGGAAGTGCCTTGCGCGCCGTTTCTTTCATCAGCCCCATCTGGTCAGCTCTCTCCAGCGTCATTGTCGCCAAGCATCATTTTCGCTATCCGTTTCAACGTGTCAGCTTGCCCAAAACCGCCGGATTTCGCAATGATGCATTGATCTCCGGACCAGCCGACCCCGAGACCCGGCAGGCATTCGCCGGCAAGACGCAGGCGCGAAACGCCCATGGCCCGCAGCACGGCCTCTGCCGTGGCTCCGCCCGATAACAGCAGCCTGGCGGCGCTCGCGGTAAGATGCGGCACGACGCCCTCCGCCAACCGGTCTGAAACCGCAAGTGGCGACAGATTTTCCATACCCTGCGTCGCTTGAACCAGCGTCAGAGCGGCACCGTCATCGGTGTGGCGGGGCATGACGCCATTCGGCGCCTCTATGATCGAGACAGGTCCAACGCTTTTGAGAACGTCGATCTGCTCCACCGTGATCGGATCGCGGGACCCGATGACAAAAAGCCCCCTGCCGGGTGGAATGATCGCCGCTTCAGGAACAGCCTGCGCCGTCATCGCTTCAGCCAGCGCCTCGGCAAGCCCACGCGCGCCAACCAGAAGATCGGCCCCTTCTGCCTGCGCAGCGGCGAGAGCTTCCCTGATATCGCCCTGTGATCGCGTGTCGGGTATCGTGCAGCGGCCGGCATGTCCGCCCAGCCTTTCATGAACCGGAATGGCAGCTTCGACGCCAAAGCCGGAAACGGCTCCGCCAGTAACGACACGTCCGAAATCCGGAATGGCGGGCGCGACAAGCGCGTGCCGATAGGAAATCGCATCCATTTCCGCCGCAATATGCCCTTTCAGGCGGGAATCGATCTTCTTGAAAAGGACAGCATCGGCGGGAGCCAGCCCCAACAGTTCCTGCGTGCGACGCCGGGCTTCATCCGCTTCGCCATCGCGGCAGCCGAGATTGACGCTAAGGACGGCGGGCGCATCCGCCAGCGCCGCACGCACACCGTCAAGCCCGATCGCAACCTCGGTCGCCAGCCCGCGCCCGGCAAAGGGAGCGGCGGCGTCGAGCGCTCCGGTCAGATCATCGGCAAAAATCAGCAGCACGGGTGAGGCCTTCATAAAAGTTGTAATGTTTTACGTCGATAAATTTATTTATAATCAATAGATAAATAGATGTGAATAACAAAAATTATGGCGCATCTTTTCGGATTGGCCAATTCGGCCGCAAAGAGGCTCAAAGAACGAAATAGGAAATCGGAAACGGCAAATAGAACGCCAAACGCGGGCCGCAGCCATATATGGCGAGACGGCCGAGAGATTGCGAACGAACAACGTCGCTAGAGCAGATCCTGTGATCGATGAATCGATTGTGAAGTGACGGGGCGAGCGGGAGCTGATTCAACATCCACTGCGAAAGAGGTGGATGATGGGACGAGCACTGAGCGATG
>NZ_JAQAHD010000039.1:0-19381 GCF_027871605.1 Agrobacterium sp. CFBP 3001 | reverse complement strand
ACGCCCTATGGGATGCCGTCGGCACATTGATCCCCCGATTCACATCCGCAGAATGCGCAAACTACTTCAGGGCTGCAGGATATGACCCGGATTGAACAGGATCTGCTCTAGCGCATCGTTGCGCAGTTTGCTTTCCAGCGCTGGCGCGTCGGGTGAAGCAATAGCGAAATCGGCGCGCTTCATGCCGTGTGGCGTCGTATCGCCTTCCGGCAACTCATGCCCAAGTATAGCTTTGATATTAAATTTCATGAGCGGCTGATTGCCCGTTCGCGACTGAGCCGCGACAGGCACTGGGTCAATTGGGGGCAGTTTTCGAGATTTGAGAACCTCTTCGGCCTGCTCCGGCGTCATCGACGGCATCTTCAGGTTGCCGATTAACGGTTGATCGGGAATTGATGCCTGTTGTGCGGATGCAGTGCATGCCCCCGTCAACGTGACGGCGACAAGCATGGCTCGTGCTTTAGCATGGAGTGTCATGTACTATCCCCCAAAGTTCATTAGTACATGATCATACGGTGTCTGATGACGGAAGCGTTGTCAATCCTTAGTTGATTTTTTATTTTGAGGCCGCGAATTCAATATTCTTTGAGCTAAAACACAGGATCAAGAAATATTCAAAAATTACTCGAAGTCTCGCAACAACTAATTGATTTAAAATATAATTTTTCCGAATCCGCCAGACAAATCGTGTGGCGCGTATTTAGAGAAAAGAATATTAAGTTAGCGACTACACGGATGGATTGAATTTCACACATTTCCGGACTATGATCGATGCCT
Organism: Agrobacterium sp. CFBP 3001; assembly: GCF_027871605.1. Classification (NCBI taxonomy): domain Bacteria; kingdom Pseudomonadati; phylum Pseudomonadota; class Alphaproteobacteria; order Hyphomicrobiales; family Rhizobiaceae; genus Agrobacterium; species Agrobacterium sp. CFBP 3001. The sequence continues at coordinate 18,604 of NZ_JAQAHD010000039.1, read as the reverse complement.
GATCTCAAATGGCAATATTTGTGAGAGTTCCGCGCTAACTTCAGGAGTTCGCATGACCCACCGTGCCTCAGTGATCCGGCAATATTTGCCCTACCTTACGTGCGCGGCAGCGGTCGTGACTGCGGCTGTGAGCTATCTTTTTCTACCTACGCCTAAACTCGCCGAAGCTGCGACACCGGGAACGATAACTTATACATACGACAGCGTCGGCGGAATTCGAGGAGACGCCAATCCTACGGGCAACTCCGGGATCTACCAGTATGATAACGCCGGCAACCGAACCTCCATGACACTCAACTAGCTGACAAAGGCGGCGTGTTCAACAAATCCACGGTTCTTCTCCTCGGAAAGCTTTTTATACGCTACGCTCCTGATTTGGACAAACCAACAGGACGAAAATCAACCTCGATGGATGAATACGGCTGAGCAAACTGGACGAGGATTTGGCGCGTCTGCCCGACCAAGAACGTCGCTCTGTCGAATGTCCAGCACGTATCGAATTAATGGTCTCCGAGCGCTTGGCCGTGTGGGCCACCATAAGCCTCGTGAAACTTCTCTAACTCTTTGAGAAAAGAGTTTGCATAAAACCCTGAGCGGACCGGGAACGCTCGACCATCGAATAAAAAACTCAACACAGGTGACCGTTCGGGCTTTCGCTTGGGATGCCATGTAACGACTGGAAACAAACCCCGAATATATATGGTATGAACTGACTTCACATCCTGCCACGCGACAAAAACAGGCTTGCTTAACACGCGCCGAACCGTGAACCCTTCTGGCGCGAGGGTGACCTTGGAGCGTCTGAATATGCTAGAAAGGTAAATCGTCGAGAACCAAGCAAACATCAAAGACAGCAGACCGAAGAAGACACCTGAAATATGACTCAACGTCGAAATAGAGAATAGGACCCATGTCATAGGAAGTAAAATTGCCGCTCCAAAAATGGAAAACCACCGGCTTGAATAATAAGTTTTCGTGTCCAATTTGCGCGCTCAAAAACGGTTTGGTTTTTGTTTCGGATCATATGCCCAAACGTCAAACATTGATATTCTGAATTCTCTCTATTTCATTGGCGATCCTCAAACGAACGCGCTCTGGGACCTTTTCAGTCTGCGACATAACCAACGCGCGGTCGAAGTAATCCTCTGCTTCATTCGAACCATACCGTTTATGCGCGTTTGCCAGCGTCAAACTGAGCGTGATACGAAGATAGTCCGTTTCGAGACGGCCATCGGTGTTGTTTTGCAAAGTCGCCTCTGTGGCCGTCAGTCGCGAAATCGCAATGGACAGGGCTTTTTTATTGGATGGCATCCGGGCGAAAATGCAACTCGCCAATCCGGCTTGAGCTTGGACGTTTCCGATAAACTGTGCCGAACAATCCTCGTAAAATTCTGTTGCGGTATCGTAGTCCAATCCGATCAATGCCGTCAGTTTGAAAATACAAAAATCAGTTTCACCCGAGACGGATGGCAGCTCACGTTCCATAATTTCGATGATTTCAAGCGCCTCGTTAAAATCTCCGAAGGCAAGTCTGTCAAACAGATCCCGGCCCAATTGGAGCTTTCTGACATCGCTGGTGGCCACCCGTGATGCCCATCGTTCCCTCGCGGCATCGACATTCCAGCTTCCGTCGAAGATGGATGGAAGATCCGCTTTTAGATCGTTCGGGTCTCCCATCCAGATAATTGAGTTCGAGCTGTCGATCACAAAACCCGCGGGTAGGCCGCCTTGTCCACTCGCCTCCAGCCACGTCCTCGTGACCAACCCTCGGAATAACGCCGAACTCTGCGAGCCGGGTTGTTCCAAGGCAAGTATCGCTTTTGACGCCCCTTGCTCGATAGCCAATGCGCAAGCGTTCGTATCCCGTACCATTACCGCGACACCGTGACACGGCACGTTATGTTCAGCACCGATCTCAGCGAGTTCCTGGACGATAGGAAGGCATCCGCTGCAGTCAAGATTCCACAAAACTACGAAGCTCAATCGATCGAATTTTGTCAGAACGGCGGCGGGGCCACCTACTCTTAACGGCGGAGCCTGATCCTTCGGCAGAAGTCGGGTAGCTTGCACGGGTCGCTCCTGCAATTCAGCACTCAAAATAAGCAAACTTTCCATATGGCCTACCACTGGGAACACAAAAGCAATCGACGGTCATGCCACAATTAATAGACCAGTGGCAGGGTTGGCCTTGCGGGCACAAAGCCATCGCTCTTGGCATGTCTTCGTCTTCCTGTTGAACATCGACATCGGAAGAATCATCTGAGCGCGCCGCTACATTGTGAACCAGTGATCCAGAAGCGACCAAAATACCTGGTCCCTTCAAAGGTGACGCAATCAGTTGCTCTCTCGGTGCTGCCCTCTGACTTCCCGGCACGTGGGGCAATTGTTTCAGGTTGTTGACGCTATAGGAAATCACGCCGCCATCATTTTGCGTATCGACGAGCCACATTTTCTTGTCCAACTCGGCCGACAAATTCAGGTCACGATAGTTATCAGTCAGGCCGTATTTTACCCTCAGCGCTGATATTTCGCCTGAGAAACCAATGGGGCCGCCGATCTGGGTATAAATAAGGATGTTGTTGCTTACGCTTAGGGTAATCCCCTCATCGAGACGGATCTCTCGTTTTCCGTCAGTTTCAAAACGATAAGTTCGGATGGTCCCGTAGAAGTCCAGTGTTCGTTGAACCGTGTACTCGCGGTGACCGGTCGAGTTCGGTTTGGAATATGAGAGCATGAGCTATGTCGTTCCGGGAAGTCCCTTTTCCCATTTTTTCCCTGTCGTTCTGCACTTGGAAATGGTATTTTGCGCGCAAAACGGAGAAAATCACAGTTTTGCAATTTGTGAATGCATTTGTTCGCGGCCGTTCACAGATTGGGTTTAAATACATGAGTCAAAAAGGAAGAGGGCGGAGCATCCCGGCTGGCGCGTCTGATCGAGTTGCTGGCGGAAGAATGCACGCGCGAGGATGCGGGCAAAGAACTGATCATCCGGCGTATGCTGGAGGTTTTGCTGGTCGAAGTGCTGCGTCGGCCGAATGCGGCCAACGAGGCAATTCCGGCGGGACTGGTGAAGGGAATGCGTCTGCCGGGGCTTGCGCGCGCATTGTCCGCCATGCACGCCAATATCCGCGCGAACTGGACTGTCGCCGAACTTGCCGGCATCGCCGGCATGTCGCGCTCGGCCTTCGCGGCGCGTTTTCATGAAATGCTCGGCTGCGCGCCGATTGAATATCTGGCCCGCTGGCGGATGGCGCTTGCCAGGGACGCGCTGATGCGCGGGCGGAAGTCGCTCGACGATATTGCGGATGAGATCGGTTATGAATCCGCCAGCGCATTCAGCACCGCTTTCCGCAGGAGAACGGGTGTCGCTCCGGGCAGCTTTGCCCGTGCGAACAGCGACAGGCACTGACTGCGCGGATTTTCTTCAGCCGTGCAGGTCACGGCGACGGCAGGAGCCTTTTCCGACCATCTAGAGGGAGTGACGTTGATCCGTGCCGGTATAGGCGCGTTCGCTCCAGAGCAGGGCTTTGCGCAGCCGATCCGATATTGCTTCGGTTATGGCGCCCACGAACAGTATATGGTCTGCGGCATCGATGGAACCGACAAGTTCGCAGTCCATGGACAGAAGCGCATCGGCAAGTCTGGGGCTTCCTGACGGCCAGGCATCCCAGTCCCCAACGCTGAACCGGTCCGGGTGATTTCCCTTGCCCGCAAAGACATCGGCAACCTCCTCCTGTCCTCTAGCCAGTGCCGCAACGGAGAAGCGTCGGCTCGCTGCGATGAGATCGACCATGCGACTGCTGGCGTCGATGGAGATCATCAGAAGCGGCGGTTCTGCGCTGAGCGGCATGAAGGAGGTGATTGTGCGTCCAACCCGCTCTCCGGCGTGGCAGGCAGCGGCCACCGCCACGGTGAAGGTTAGGCCGGCCATTGAATCCTTGAATTCACGCGGAGAGATCATCGGAGAGGCGCAAGCTTTCAGCGGAACATGCGCGTGATTGACCACACCGCCATCAATCAGCCTGAGATTATGAGACATGATGTGCCGAGCTAACCGCCCGCTCCCGGATTTTTCGAAAAAATGGACATCTTCGCTGCAGCGCCATTCATGATGTCGGCATTGTCAGGCGGTGACTTTTTCTCGTGCACGCGCGGCCAGATACCGGAATAGTGGCGATTGAGGTCGAGCCAGACATGCAGCCCCGCTTCGGTATCCGGCCGGATCGCGGCGGCGGGACATTCGGCCTCGCAAATCCCGCAGTCGATACATTGATCGGGGTGAATGACGAGCATGTTCTCGCCTTCATAGAAACATTCGACCGGACAGACTTCCACGCAGTCCATGTATTTGCAGGCGATGCAGTTTTCGGTGACGACATAGGGCATTGAGACGCTCGAAGAGAGTTGCAGCCGGACGGCGGCTGTCCGGCTGCGCCTGATCCGGCCGGCCGCCCAGGGCAGCGGGACCGGCCGGATCGGTGGGGCTCAAATCAAAGGCGGGCGGCGACCGCCTGCCAGTTCACCAGATTGTCGAGGAAGTTTTCGAGGTAAGCGGGGCGCTTGTTGCGGAAATCGATGTAATAGCTGTGTTCCCAGACATCGCAGCCAAGAAGCGCCTTCTGCCCGAAGCACAGCGGATTGACCCCGTTTTCAGTGCGGGTGATCTTCAGCGAACCGTCGGTATCCACCACCAGCCATGCCCAACCCGAACCGAACTGGGAGGCGCCGGAGAGGGCGAAATTCTGCTTGAACAGCGCGACCGAGCCGAAGGACTGCGTCAGCGCATCTTCCAGCACCTTGGGGATCGCACGATTTTCCGGCCCCATGATTTCCCAGAAGAGATTGTGGTTCCAGTGCTGGGAGGCATTGTTGAAGATGCCGGATTGCGCCACCGCACCCTTCTCATAGGTGCCCCGGACGATCTCTTCGAGGCTCCTGTTTTCCCATTCGGTGCCGACGATCGCCTTGTTGAGATTATCGAGATAGGCCTTGTGGTGAAGATCGTGATGGAACTTCAGCGTCTCCTCGGACATGCCCGAGAGGGCGAGCGCATCATGGGCATAGGGGAGGTCGGGAAGCTGGAAAGCCATGGGGTATCCTTTGTCAACTGTTCGCTCAAGAGCATGGAAAGAGCCTTGCGAAAACAAGGTGACAGTACTTCTAGGACCTCAACCATGGTTCAGGTCAAGAGGTTTTTTTAAAGGCCGCGCGACGCTGACGGGCAAGCGGGAAGAAAGCGCTTTTGGATCCGGTAGAGCGGCTCCGGCAGAGCAGAGCCACTATGCTCCACCGGTCTTAATGGCCTCTAAGACTGCCGTTCTGCTTGATATTGTGGCAGCGACTGCGCAGCATGCTTTCCGTTATCGAGGAGAGGGAGAAAGTCTTGGCCAGAGCCGTTGGAATTGGTGGCGTATTCTTCAGGGCAGCAGATGCTGCCGGTCTGGCCGAATGGTATGAAAAACATCTCGGCATTGACGATCTGCATAAATCCGTGTGGCATCAGGAGGCCGGAATGACGATTTTTGGGCCTTTCGACAGAAATAGCGAATACTTCGGTCGTGCTGAACAGCAATGGATGATCAATTTCCGGGTAGATGATCTCGATGCTCTTATCGCGAAGCTGACGGCAGACGGCATCGAGGTTGAAACCCGCGCCGAATGGGATTCGGAGGTGGGACGCTTCGCAAGGATACATGATCCGGAAGGTAATCCGGTGGAATTGTGGGAGCCCGCTCGGAGCTGACGATATTTGTGCCCCGCCGGATCGCCTCGAAGGTCAGTGCTTTACCTGGCGTCAGGGTTGACGCCGGATCGGTGGCCGCGCTGTTTCGACATGGGCTTCCGAGGAGGGCGGTCGCTCAGATTGCGATAAGCACAAGTCTGACTGACAGATTCTGATCTCTGTCCGGCGCGTCATGCCTTCTCAATCAATTGCTCATATGCCTTGCGGCACGATCGGCGCCCTCAAAGCCCGAGGAACTTGAAGGGTTTGGTGTCCTTCAGGCTCTCATTCGCCATACCCGAATAGATATGGATCTGATTGGGGCCGAGATCGAGTTTCTTGACCGCACCGGTTTCTTTCGAGAGATCGAGTTTCGTCATGTCGATCCAGAAGATATTCGGCGTCAGAGCCGATTCGAAGAAATAGAGTTTGCGTTTGTGATCTATCACCGTGCGCCAGCGGGTTGAGGAAATGTTCGGCTGGTCTGGTGTGGTAATGCCGTAGGGAACGGAGACGTTGCGGATCACGCTGAAGACACTCGCGATGGCTTCGACAGGGTTCTCGCTCTTTGGAATGGCATTGGCGTAGAAAGAGGCGCGGGCAAACCGGTCCGATGCGCGGTTGGTGCCCGGCAGCATGACAGTGCCGCCGATCTGCTGCCAATATTCGTTGAGCGCCAGCTGGTGGTCGAAGGTCGGCGAATTGGTCATCACCTGAAACTGACGCCCGTGATGGATGACCTGCTTGCCATCGATATATTCAACGATAGCGCTGTTGCCGCTCGCATCCGAAAGGGAAAGGTGCAAAGTTGCCAGACGCTCTTCGCCGGGCACATTGTCGGTCACGATTGTGAAGGGGTTTTTCTCGAGCGCAGCGACTGCCTCTTCCACCGTCGCGAAATTGTCGAGTGCATATTGCGCCCAGGCCGCGATAGACAGACCCGGCGATTTGCCGTCATAGGCGGGATAGCTCGACTCAACCAGCCAGAGGACGTTTGCAGCAAGCCCCGCCTCATTCATGCCGTCCGTTGTGGAAATATCATAGCCCGATGCAATGACGCTGCCGTATTTCGAAGTCCATTTGACCGAATTCGGCCCAGCCTCGCCAGAGCGCTCCATGCCGCGGGGGAAGACCCAGATATTGGTTCCTACATCCGTTTTCCAATCCATCGACCGGGCCGTCATCACCTGATCATTTTCGCCCAGATAGACGAACCGCGTGCAGGCCTGCGCGACAGAGGTTGTGAGCGTCGCGATGGAAAAGATCGCGGCGGTGCAGGCGGAAATAAACGGAAGGGTGCTCTGGCGCATGGGAACGTCTCCGGGTCTCGCGGTACAAATACAGCGTATGATAGAAGATCGGACTTGTTGGGGCGTGTCAAATAGGTTTAGCTGCAGGCGATCGGTTGGGGAGAAGTCATTGCTAAAATTATCAGCTTTTGCGGCCCTTATGGCTTTTTCTGCAAGCGCGGCCTCAGCCGCGGATCAACCCGGCTCCCTGCCCGCGAGGGTTGACGGCGCCGATTGGGCGTTTCAGGCAACGGGTTATCTGTGGGCGACGGGTTTGAACGGCAACATTTCGCCCTTCCGTCGCGCACCGACGCTGCATGTGGAAAAATCGTTCTCCGACGTCATGGACGATCTCAACTTCGGCGGGTTCTTGAACATCTGGGGCCGTTATGACCGCTTCGTCCTGTCCGGCGATCTAATGTATGTCGACACCACGGACAGCAAGGCGGCCGGGCCGTTGCCGGCGCTGCAAATCCCGGGTTTGCCCACCCTTCCGGCTGGCGCGGCAATCGATGCGAACGTCGATACGCAGGAATTCATGGCGACATTACAGGCCGGTTACCGGATCGTGGATGCAGATGGATTTTCGCTCGACGCCTTGGCGGGAGCCCGCTTCTGGCATATCTCCACCGCGGTGGCGGTCACTGCCAGCCATCCCCTGATCGGCAGCGTATCCGCCACGTATAAGGAAAGCTTCGGGTGGGTTGATCCCGTGATCGGCGCGCGGGCCTTTTTCAACCTCACGGATAAACTCTCCGTGCAGGGACAGGTCGATATCGGCGGCTTTGGAGCGGGGTCGGATCTCACCTGGTCTGCGCTCGCGACGGTGAACTACATCTTCACGGACACACTGTCCGTCTCGGCAGGCTACAAGGTCCTCGATGTCGATTATTCGGATGACGGTTATGTTTTTGATTCGAGGCTGAGCGGACCGGTGGTCGGTCTGACCTATCGGTTCTAGCCATTGAATTGCGTTGTCTCGCCACCGTTTATATCCCATCTGAGAAACAATTTTAGTTTCCCCTTAACTTTGGTTTCCATCCGGTCTTGCAGACCAACGCTTGTTGCAATAACTTCTGGTTGTTGTTTGACTCGAGAAAACGCACGAATGGAGATTGGCGGATCGCGCTTAAAATTCACGGATGAAAAATAATATCCATGCCATGGTGTTGGCAAGATTGATTATTACGTGAATTTTCAGCGTGCGCGGTTCCTTCGGCAAATGACTTGCGACTATCGTTTCGCAAAGAAAGTTACTACTTTAACGCTTCTTGGATCAGATGAACTGATCTATGCACCCGGTAGGGGATCGACAGCAAGGACAGCTGCAGAGTGAAGCATGGGCGGCATTGCCGCGACAAACTTCATTTCAAATGCAGGCCTCCGAAATATGTCACTTGCTGCTTTCATTCCTGGTTTCCGACGACGAGTCTTACCTGATTTTTGGCTCGCATTTTTGCCGGCTATTCAGATTTCAGCCAAATCCCCGAGGAGCGCGCAAAACAGTTTCAAGCGGACCTTTGCCATTTCGCTTTTTGCAAGCCTGATCGCGTCAGGGCAGGCAAGTGCACAGTCACCCGCCGACGATTTTTCCCGTCGGCAAGAACAACAAGAACAGTTGCAGCGGCTGGAAAACCTGAAGCGGGTCACGCCTGGTGGCGTCACTAGCCGTGCGGACAGGGCACCAGGAGGCGAGGCGAAGTCCAATGGCCCATGCTTCAATATCTCGCGCGTGGAGATCGAAGGCGCGACAAGTCTGTCTGCCGTTGTGCTCGGAAAAATTACGCAGCGTTACGACAATCGCTGCATCGGTGTTGCGGATATCACCACTCTGCTCAATGCCATCACCGACCTCTATCTCGACAAGGGATTCGTGACGTCTCGCGCCTATGTTCCCCCACAGGATATTGCCGGAACAAGTTTACTGCGGCTGGTGGTAGTCGAAGGCACGATCTCGAATATCTACCTTAATGGCCACCCAGTCGCGAGAAACGGTTCATTCGCGACGGCTTTTCCCGGCGTGAAGGGTGAGGTGGCCAATATTCGCGATATTGAACAGGGGCTGGACCAGATCAATCGCCTGTCATCGAACGACGCGAAAACCTCGATGTTGCCGGGCAAGGAAGATGGAACGTCTATCCTCAATGTCGAGAACAAGCCGCGCAAGCGCTGGTATGCGAGCATTTCCAACAACAATCTCGGTCAAGAGAGTACCGGTTACTCCCAGACCAATGTTTCCGTCGGCTTAGACGACCTGTTGGGCATCAATGATGAGTTGGGGTTCTCCTATGGGCGTAGTGGCCCGGACTACCCTTGGGACGACGATGGCCGCGGGCACAGCAACAGCTATTCGGTCAATACAAGTGTACCTTATGGCTACTGGACTTTTTCAACTAATGGGTCCTGGTACGAATATGAGAGCACCATCCCCGGCAATTTTGGACCGATCGAAACATCGGGCAATTCCGGTCAGGTTGGATTTGGCATAGACCGCGTCATTCTGCGCGACAAGGATTCCATCACGACCCTCAGAGGCGGTCTCACCTACAAGCAGACGGACAACTTTCTTCTCGGCAATCGAATTGAGGTGGGAAGCCGTCGATACACGATTGGCAGTCTGGGCTTGTCGCGTTCACAGAGAATTCTGGGTGGCGTCATCGCCCTCGATTTTGCCCTTGATAAGGGCCTTGATCTCTTCGACGCCGTGGAGGCCGGCGAGCCCGGAGCCGGCACGGCCGATCCTCGGTTTCTGAAATTTACCACAACTGTCAGCGCAACGCGGCCGTTCGAGGCAGCTGGCCAGCGGCTCGAGTTAACGACGCTCCTCAATGCCCAATATTCGCCCGATAACATGTTTGGCGCAGAACAGATCGGACTTGGTGGCTCCAGCAACGTACGCGGCCTGAGGGAAAGCGTCATATTCGGTAACAACGGATTTTTCAGCCGCAACGAATTGACGTGGTGGACAATGCCATGGGAGGGCACAAGTGTGGCGCCCGTTCTGGGCGAATTGCGCCCCTACCTCGGTCTCGACTACGGCCGTGTGTTCTCGCAGCATCGCTTCGATATCCCCGATGGCTATCTCGCGAGTTGGACCGTTGGCGCGAAACTCGTGGGCGGCAACATCAGTGCCGATTTCGGCTACTCCCAAACATTTTCCAGCAGCGTCAATCACGGACGCGGCAATCTCATTTTCGCCAGCGTGACGGCACGCTGGTAGCTTCAAAAGAGAATATTATGATCAGCTCTTCTTTTCACACCCCAAATTATCTTTCATCTCCGCCCTGGTGGCGACAGCTATTGTCGTATCCGGTTGCGGTGGCCGGGCTGCACATCCGGTGTCTTCCACCAATCCGGCCGACAGTGCTTTCGACTGCGCCGGCATAAAGCGCGAGTTCGAGGCCAATGAGCGGCAGGTGCTGGCGACGGTGAAGGAACGATCCGACGCGCAGGGTAAAAACGTGATCCTTGGTGCGACAGGTGTTCTTCTGTTCTGGCCGGCCCTTTTTTTCATGGATCCGAAATCGCCGGAAAAACTAGAAATCGACGCATTGCGTAACCGCAATCAGGTCCTTGCCGAGATTGCCAAAAGCAAAAAATGCCCAGCTCCGCAATCGAAGCTGGCAGATGTCTACAAGAAACTCGACAGCAAGCCATCCCCGGCCGACACGAGCAGAAAAGACCGCTAAGCCCCAAATTCCGTCTGCCACGAGAGGCGAGCAACAATGACATCACAGTTTAAGCGTCTTCCACGCACGACAACCGACCTCGCGTTGTTCGCTAATGCCGGGACGCTGGCTCAAAAAATCATTGCCAGCGTTGTCAGTTTTACGCTCCTGCTTCAGCCAGTGCTTCTTCACGCACAGGACATATCGCCGGAAGTTGGAGGATCTTTTGCAAATCGCCCCGGGATAGGGGCTGCTCCGAACGGAGTGCCGCTCATTGATATCGTCGGGCCCAACGGTCAGGGCCTGTCGCACAATAAATACAACAATTTCAACGTCGGCACACCGGGGGTCATTCTCAACAACTTCAATGGTGAGGTGGGCACCTCGAAACTAGGTGGCGTGACACCCGGCAATCCAAATCTGCAAGGTAAAGGCCCTGCGTCCGTCATCCTCAATGAGGTCACGTCGCAAAACCGCAGTTCGCTTCTCGGTCCGACCGAAGTGTTCGGTGGCAGGGCCGATGTCATCATTGCCAATCCGAACGGGATCACCTGCGACGGCTGCGGTTTCATCAACACGCCACGAGCCACGCTGACGACGGGTGTACCTGACATCGGCAGCGATGGACGTCTCAATGGATTCACGGTCAACGCAGGGGATGTCACTTTCGGCCCTGGGGGTGGGAATTTTGCGCTTGGTGATGGTGCAGTCAGTCTGTTCGATGTCGTGTCCCGTACCATCCAGATCGACGGAACGATCTACGGTGAGGATCTGCGCCTGACCGCCGGCAAGAGCAAGTTCGATTATGCCACCGGGGAGGCAACAGCGCTCGATGCCACCTCCGGAACACCTGAATACGCAATCGATGGTTCAGCACTCGGGGCCATGCAGGCCGGCCGCATCAAGATGGTTGTCACGGAAAAAGGTGCCGGCGTTCGCATGCGCGGCGACATGGCGGCCAATGCCGGGGAGCTTTCGCTGTCGGCAGACGGTAAAATTTCGATCGGCAATACCTCCGGCAATAACGGCGTCAGCATCTCTTCGAAGGGGAGTGTTTCGGCCGGTCGTCTGACCTCGAAAAAATCAGTGTCGGTTAAGGCGGGGAAGGACGCCAGGGTCGCTTCTATCGGTGCAGAAGAGGATATCCTGATCAATGGCGGAGCAGGCTTCATCGATGTCGCCGGTACTCTCGGGGCGAGTGGCGCACTCAACCTTCTGGCATACGGGCGTATTGCCTTGGCCGACGCGTCGGCTGTCGGACCTGTTTCGCTATGGTCGGGGGCTGGCTCCATTGCCATCAGCGGCACGGCCCAGTCTGGCGCGGCGATGTCACTTACGGCGGCCTCAGGAGCAATCACGGCGGGCTCACTCCTTTCGAAAGGTGATTTGGCTCTGCTCTCCGGCCTTGATCTGGGGATTTCCGGGCTCGTGCTTGCAGAAGGGAATTTGCAGGCTTCGGCTGGCAGTGACATCCGCTATGACAGTCTGGAGGCAAACGGAGACGTTTTGCTGTCTTCGACAAATGGTGTCATCAGCTTCGATAAACGCACGGCCGCCGGCGGCGACATCAGGATCAGGCAGCAAAATGCCGACCTTTCCAATAACCGGAGCAGACTTGCCACATCCGGCACGCTCTACATCAATGCCAATAATATCAATCTCACCAACAGCACGCTGACGTCAGGTGGCATTGATCTCACCTCATCTGGAACGACAGATCTGACCGGTGCGCGGCTCAATGCTGTCACCGCGAGCAGCACAGCTCGTTCCGTTCAGGGGTCAGGTGACATCGCGATCACAGCAGGTAGCCTTGCTGCGAATGGCGCTACCAATATTCTGGCGGCCCATGATCTGACGCTGTCGCTTTCACAACTTGGCAACTCCGGTCAGTTGGCTGCTGGCAATGATCTTACACTCAATATCGCCGGCAACCTGACCAACACCGCCACGGGGCTCATCTATGCCGGTAACGACGCGGCACTTTTCGTGGGCGGCGTGCTGGCCAATGATCAGGGGGCGATTGTCGCAGGTCGTGACCTCACAATTGCTGGAAGTGCTTCTGGCGCGCGCAATGCTGCTACGGTCAACAGTTCAGGTCTGATTTCCTCTGGTCGCAATATCTCGATCCTGACGGCAAATCTGCGTAACGAGAAAAGCGTGGCTCCGACCTATACGAGCCAGCAAATCTCAAACGCACTCGTGTCGGCTTATGACACTTATTATGCACGCCTGTGTGGAGATTGTTCATCTTCCGTCTCTTTTGCTGATAAGCAGTTCGTCATTGGTGCCCCCATTCGCCATGTCTATCGTGATGTGACCGAGGACCGCCTCACATCGGCTGGAAGCCCCGCGGCGACGATCAAGGCGGGTAATACGCTTTTTGTCGATACCGTGGATCTTACCAATGCCTACAGCAACATTGAAGCCGGCTCCGGCATGACGCTTGTTGGCACAGGCACGCTGACAAATCTCGGCTTGCAGCTGCAGCGCACGACGTCGGTCAACTGTAATCAAAGCTCGGGTTGCCAATATTATCCTGATGTCATCTTCCAGTGGGAAGAAAGGCGGGACAGCGGCGATACCGGAGGCCATGAATTCTCATATCAGGTTTCCATGCCTGGCCCCAGCCCGTTTGGAACGCGGGATGCGTCAAAGGATATCGGCCCCGGACGAACCGTGGAAAGCCTAGAGGCGATCGGTGGGGTTCCAGCGGCAATCCGCTCGGGCGGAACACTTGGTATCACCGGCTTTGCTGCCGTCAACAATACCGCGATTGCCGGATCGATCGCCGACCATGTTGCCGTTGCAGCGCCTGCGCCTTCGAACAATCCGACCGCATTACTGTCCAGTATGACGGCAAGCGGAGCGCTGTTCACGCTTGGCGGCGTCGCCACCCCACAGTCCGGCGGCTTTGGCGGCACCATTCCCGGCCAGACGTTCCTCTATGAAACCCGCGCCGCCTTCCTTGACGTCTCCAAATTCTATGGCTCCAGCTATTTCCTTGGTCGCATCGGCTACCAGCCGGATCGCCAGATCCAGTTCCTTGGGGACGCCTATTTCGAGAACCAATATATTGAGCAGCAGCTCAGACTGGCGACAGGCTCCGGTTTTACCGGACAGGATTCGATTACCCAGATAAAACAGCTGCTTGATAACGGAGCCGCCTATCTGGGAGCGAACCAGCGCCAGTTCGGCCAACCGCTGACGGCTGAAGAGATCGCCAGCCTCACCGAGTCCGTCGTCGTTTATGAGTGGCAGACGGTTAATGGTACGACAGTTCTTGCGCCGGTACTGCATCTCGCCGCCAATGACAGGGAGAGATTGAATTCCGCTGGCGGGCTGATCGCGGGTAATCAGGTGACGATCGATACTGGTCTGCTTGCAACGTCAGGGATGATTGCGTCGGCTGGTGATCTGACCGTCTCCGGCTCATCGATTGCAGCAATCGGCGGCACGTTTAATGCCGGCGGCAATGCGTCAATCAAAGGTGACGAGGGCATTCTGCTCGCCAATGCCAAAGTGAATGCCGGCGGCAATCTCGGCCTGACGTCTGACGGAGACATCAATATCTCCGTCACCGAACGGTCAACGACCAGCACTTTGCGCGACAAGCGGAGTTCTACGACAGTTGTCAGAACCACAAGTCAGGGCTCCGAGATCACCGCGGGCGGATCGGTCTCAGCCAATGCAGGTGGCAACCTCAACGTCATCGGCAGCACGATTGCCGCTGATGGAGCGGTCGGTCTGAAAGCGACCGGCGATGTGACAATCGCTGAGGCCATCGACACCACCACGATAGATTACACCTACAGGAAAAAGGGCGGTCTGTTCGGCGGAAGCAAACAAACGACGAGCCACACGGAAACGGAGACTGTCGTCGGATCATCGGTCAGTGGCGGGAAGGGCGCGTCCATCGTCTCAGGTGGAGATACCGTCGTCTCCGCCTCGAAGGTGACTGCCGGCGACGAGACCGACAAAGCCGATATCAATGTCAGCGCGGGCGGCGATCTGCTGATCGCGTCGGGCAAGAATACGGCGGAGTTCGAGCAGAGCTCCTCATCCAAGGGTTTCCTCTCGAAAAAGAGCTCGACGCAGTACAACTACGACGAAGCCACAGTAGGCTCCGAGCTTTCCGCCTCCGGTAACATCAAGCTGGATGCTGGCGGCAACGCCGTCATCGCCGGCTCGAATGTCACGGCAGGCGATGCGATCAGTGTCGCGGGGGATAGTGTCGCCATTATCGGGGCCGAGGAACAGCACGCGCTGGAAAGCAGCAGCAAGAAATCCGGTCTGTTTGCCGGTTCCGGCGGCGGCTTCCTCTCGCTATGGGGCAAGGAACAGAAAGAAAAGAGCCAGTCGTCCACCCTCAACGTTGGCTCCGGGCTCAGCGCTGGAACTGATGTCACGCTCACGGCACGCGAGAACGATGTGAATGTCATTGGCTCTTCCATCATGGCCGGCCGTGACATCGCGTTGGAGGCAGCCCGTGATGTCAATATCACTCCCGGGGCAGAAAGTGCCTCATCGCAGGAGAAAGAAAAGCGCTCGGGCTTCGGCATTCAGGTGAAATCTGGCAACGGCAGCGCATCGATCGGTATCGGCTACGGCAAGTCGGTCGATCGGACCAGTCAGTCATCAGAAACTAACGCCAGATCCATCCTGTTTGCCGGTCGTGACCTAACCATATCCGCTGGCCGAGACGCCAACCTGCAGGCCGCTCAGCTATCGGCAGACCGCGATGTCGCCATCCTTGCGGAGCGCAACGTCAATCTACTTTCCGCGCAGGACAAGTCCAACTACGAAAGCCTGCATGAGGAGTTTTTCGCGGGCGTAAGTCTGTCGGTGGCGACCTCGGTGGTGAACGCGGCTACCAGCGTAAGCGGCGCAGCACAGAAGCTTACGACCATCAATGATGGCTATTCTGCCGCCAATGCTGCCTTTGCCTCGCTGAAAGCCTATGATGCGCTTGATAAGATTGCCAAGGGCGGCAACCTTGTCTCGGCGTCGCTGACCGTGGGATTCAGCTACCAGAAAGAAAGGGAAACCGCGCAATCCTCTGTCCCGGTTCCGACCGAGATACGCGCAGCGCAGTCGGTAACGATTGAGGCCGTCTCCGGGGATTTGACGAGCCATGGCGCACAAATCGCTGCAGGTTACGGTTCAGAAGGACAGATCGTGATCTCCGACAATGAAAAAGCCGGTGATATTACGCTCAAGGCCGGCAAGGATATCATTCTCGAAAGCGCCCAGGCGACCAACAGCTCATCAACGAGCAGCATGTCAGGCGGTGCAAACTTCGGTGTTTCCGCTGGCGTTGGCATCAACGGTGTCAGCGCCGGATTGACGGGCGGGGCCAATGCGTCGGTCGGCAAGTCCAACGCCGATAGGACAACTCAGGTCAATAGTCATGTCAGCGGAACCGGTGACATAACTCTGAAGTCAGGAAACGATACGCGTCTCGCGGGTGCGGTGGTCTCCGGGGACACGGTCACTGCCAATGTCGGTGGTGATCTCACGATCCTGTCCGTGCCAGATACCGGTACAAACTCCAACCACTCCGCCTCGGCCGGCTTCAGCCTCGGCGGAGGCCAGCTTCTGTCCGGCGTGCAAGTTGGCGGTGGCAGCGGTTCTGGAGAAACGAACTGGATCACTGAGCAGTCCGGCCTCGTTTCCAATGGAGCGATGGACGTCACCGTCGGCGGCAATACCCATCTGGGTGCCGGAAAGATCATCTCTGCAACCGGTGACCTCATACTCGATACGGGCACATTGACCCACGACAACTTTGAAGGCCAGAAGGGTTACGAAGGTTTCAGTGTCGATCTTGGTATCGATCTTTCCAGTGGAAAGGACGCGGCGGGCAACGCCACCACCAATCATACGTTGGAAGGCTCCTACCAATTCGACGACACTCGCCAGACGGTACGTGCCACCGTCGGACCAGGCGATATCGTCATTCGTGACCAGGAGCAGCAGGCTGCTCTCGAGCGGGATAACAGTTCGACGCGACCGCTTGACGAACTCAATCGCGATCCCGACAAAGCATACGAAATTACAAAAGATAAACATATCGACGGCGCAATTTACCTGTCGAGCAATACCGTTCGGATCGCTCGGAATGCCGGAAAAACGTTAAGTGAAATTGTTGCGAATAGCTTCCAGGAAATGGCTGCTAAAGGGCAAATGGATCCAGAACAAGCGGGACAAATAGTGAAGTCGGTGGGTTATGCGATGAACGATCCGCAGATCGTGACGCGCTTATCCCGTCTAGCCTCACAAAATCGCCAAGAAGATGCAGAGAATCCGCACGACACCGTACAAGTTGCTGACCTGTCTTCTCGGTTGGAGGTCTTGGGTGGTGGAGTTCCTCGTCTGGTCGTCACTCCTAAAGGAGCTACGCAGTTTATCTTTCCGAACGGCATGATTCTGCGTTTTGATCTTGCGCCAGGACAATATTTGAGGGGGCAGGGACCACATATTAATTTGGAAGGCCCTTGGGGGAACGAGCATATCAACCTGAGGTAAAAATTCACAAACCAAGAAAGTGAAAATAATGTACGATTTCAATGTACTAGAAAAAAAAGCAAAGAGCTTTCTTAAGCTAGATAGGCCACACGATGCAGTTAAAATCTATCTTTACATGGCTGACGGTGACCAGTCACTTGATGGAGGTTACTTAGGTAAAATGCTTGGTCAATCTTACGAGGCGATGGGAGATTTGCATGCCGCAAAATATTGGTATGGAAGGGCGGTTGAAGAGAACCCTGAAGTGCGGACCGACTGCCTTGAGGCCTTGAAACGACTAAAAAACGTTACAATTGAAGAACTTATCGCTGACCCTCCCCACGATTAACCCCGTTCATTCTCAGAGAATCGTTACAACCCGTTACACAGAGCACATTCCGGTCGACATGTTTGGCCTGGAAAGAAGCATCTTGGAGAATTTGATCCCAAAACCGGCGAGCAAACGAATCCTGGGAAACCTGGGCGAACCACTGCGAAGGGTTAATAATAAGAACGATCTTTGTAATAGAAATCTTTGAAAGAGATGGATCACCGTTTGTGAATCAAGTATAGGTCGAAAAGAGTGATTCTCAAACTACTATGCGTATTTTCTCGGTGAGCGATAGTGATCCACTGATGTATAATTCATATAAGATCGATAAAGCAATCAATGTATTGCTCTATGTGGAGATAGGGTTAAATTTAAATATTGAGAAATACGATTGCTATGCTGGTTACAGAGCGTGCTCATAAACCGCGTAGAGGCGCTGGGAAAGAGGAAAGCTCTACTAAGAGTGGTAGAAGCAAATCAATCGTCTGGAACTTACGACGAGAAACCCGCCCGTATAAAAACTGAAACACCGAAAAGCATTATTCACCGTGGCTTTAAGGGTGTTCATATTGTCCCGTCGAGGCTGTGGCAATGGATGAAATAGTCGAATTTCGATCCCGTGTTTTGCTTGCAACGCAGGCAGCATTTGTTGGAATGATCGGCCATCAAATTCGGGCTATTACATGCCGTTGGAATGCAAAACAAATACTTGTCAGGGTTCACTATGATGGGCCGATTGACGATAGCGAACTTGAAATTATGAGCGAAGTACAAAGCGAGATTTTATCACATTTCCCGGATGTTGATGCTAGCGTGGAATGCCGTCGGATTGATCCGCCTCAGAGGATTGAATTCTCAGAAACAGAAGCGATTGTCTTTATGCGTCGTGAGCCCGACAAATTGAACTGACCTGATACCAAATCGATTGGCCGGACGATATTTGGTCTTTTTATGCGTTGAGGTGCTCCCCGAATTTGGGCACTGCTGTCCGGTTTAAATTTGGTGGACATGGCGCACGGTGTTGATTCTACTCGTATTCGAGCGTTTGGCGACGATCTCGGACACGAAAGAGGAGCAACACCGTGCGGCA
>NZ_JAQAHD010000038.1:0-22383 GCF_027871605.1 Agrobacterium sp. CFBP 3001 | reverse complement strand
TGTGCGTCCGAAAACTGTGATGCTTTCATCGTCTTCCGTTCCTTTCCCAGCCAGGAAAATGCACCGGAAAACTCTAACCAAAAACGGTCCAGTTTGAAGGGTTCAGATCACCCGACCAAGTGAAATAGCGACAAACCTACGGAGCGCAATCACTCAAACTATAACATTGTTTTTGCTGGGTTTTGCAGGAAATTGGCGTCCACGAGAGGATTCGAACCTCCGACCCCAGGATTCATACCGCTTCGGCTTTCGCCGCCGTCCCGCCATTTGCCGGCAAGACGTTCGTGGTCTGGACTGTCCCTTCACCATGGGCCTTGCGGCCTTTAGGTGCTGCCCATCCAGTCTCTACACCTTCACCGGATTTCTCCGGAGCTTGGCTCGGGATTGGCATGCTGGAAGACCAGCGAAGCTTTCCCCGACTTTGAGCAGATCGATTGCGTCGTTTCCGGGCGCAACCCCCAATTTGTCTTAGGAATCCTGTGCTCTATCCTGCTGAGCTACGTGGACACTGAATTGCTCTTTAACCTGACGATGCCTGCGGATCAACCGCGTTCTTCATCGCGGTCGATCTCTTCCTCGGCTTTCTTCGCGTTGGCCCGCAATCAGCTCGTCAGGCGCTGTTCGGCCAGTTTCACCCAGTAGGAAATGCCGTAAGCGATGGCCTCGTCGTTGAAATCATAGCCCGGATTGTGAAGCCCGGCCGAATCGCCGTTGCCGATGAAGATGAAGCAGCCTGGTCTTTCCTTCAGCATGAAGGAGAAATCCTCTCCCGCCATGGAAGGATCGACATCGGGGTCGACATTCGGTTCGCCCGCCACATCGCGGGCCACACGGATGGCGTGGTCGGTCTCGGCGGCGTGGTTGAAGGTCACCGGGCAATAACGCTCATAGACGACTTCCGCTTCCGCGCCGTTGGCAAGGGCAATACCTTCCGCCATTTGCTTGATGCGATCCTGCGCCAGATCGCGCACAGTTTCATCGAGGCTGCGCACCGTGCCGGCGATCAATGCCTCGTTGGGGATGATGTTGTGGCTGGAACCGGCCTGAAAGCGGGTGACGGAGACGACTACCGAGCGGATGGGGTCGGCATTGCGTGAGGCGATCATCTGCAGGTTGCCGACGATCTGCGCGCCGATGGTGATCGGATCGACGGTGCGGTGCGGCTGTGCCGCGTGGCCGCCACGGCCCTTGACGGTGATGGAGAACTTGTCCGGTGCCGCCATGATGCCGCCCTTGCGGATGGCGAAGGCGCCGAGCGGAATGCCCGGCATGTTGTGCATGCCGTAGACCTCGTTAATGCCGAAACGCTCCATCAGGCCGTCCTCGACCATGGCGAGAGCGCCGGCGCCGCCTTCTTCCGCCGGCTGGAAGATGACGGCGATGGAGCCCGCAAAATTGCGGGTCTCGGTGAGATATTTGGCCGCGCCAAGCAGCATGGCCGTGTGTCCGTCATGGCCGCAGGCATGCATGGCGCCCGCGGTTTTCGAGGCCCAGGGCTTGCCGGTTTCCTCAAAAATTGGGAGAGCGTCCATATCCGCACGAAAGCCGATGGTGCGATTGCCCGGAAGATTGCCCCTGATGATGCCGACCACACCCGTGCGGCCGAGACCGGTCACGATTTCGTCAACGCCGAAAGATTTCAGCTTCTCCGCAACGAAGGCCGCGGTGTTGTCGACATCATATAAAATCTCGGGATTTTCATGCAGGTGACGCCGCCATTCGCTGACTTCCTGCTGGAGTTCGGCGGCTCTGTTCAAAATCGGCATTCGTTCATTCCTGGGTTCATCGGTGCGGCGTGTCGTAAAATCCTATCCTCCGTGGTGGATAGTGCGCCGCATAATTGACGTAATCAATGTACTTTGCCATTGCTAGGACATATATGGTGAATATTGCCATTCCCCGACCGAAGACGGGAATTCGAGGACAAGCCTTGCCACAGACTTTTAAATCGCCAAACGCCGCCAGACGGCTTTCCGCAGCCGTTGCCATCATGACCGCAGGCCTCGTTGCCGCAGCACCCGTGGCAAATGCCAATCCGAAAATGGTGGTCGATGTCAAAACCGGCAAGGTGATTTCCCATCAGGAAGCCTTCCGCAAGTGGTATCCCGCTTCGCTCACCAAGCTGATGACCGCCTATATCGCCTTTTCGCAGATGAAGGCCGGCAAGATCAGCCCGCAGACGGAAGTGGTGATGAGCAAGAAGGCCGCCGATCAGCCGGCCTCGAAAATGTATTTCAAGCCCGGCCAGAAGCTGACGATGGACAGCGCCTTGAAGCTGCTGCTCATCAAATCCGCCAATGACATCGCCGTGGCGATTGCCGAGACCATCGGCGGCACCAGCGATAATTTCGTGGCGCAGATGAATGCGCAGGCGCAGCGGCTGGGCATGAGTTCCACCCGTTACATCAACGCCAATGGCCTGCCCGGCAAGGGACAATATACGACCGCCCGGGATCTGGCGCTGCTGGCGCTGATCATCAAGCGCGAGTTTCCGGAATATGCCCATTATTTCTCGCTGGAAGGCGTCAGCACCGGCAAGAAGAACTACGCCAATTTCAACATGCTGGTCGGCCGTTTCGATGGCGCGGATGGCATGAAGACCGGCTTCATCTGTGCCTCCGGCTTCAACCAGGTGTCGTCGGCCGTGCGTAATGGCCGCTCGGTCATCACGGTTGTGCTGGGCGCGGACAGCCTTGCCGGACGCACCGATCAATCGGCCGATCTGTTGCAGATGGGGCTGACGGCGCCTTCGGGCCAAGGCGTTTCGCTCGCCGCGCTGGCGCCCTATGGCGATACTGGCGATGTGAACGATATCAGCGCCGAAATCTGCAACCCGAAGGCTGCCAAGGTGCGCAGCGAAAGCCGCGATGAGGCTGGCCGCATGGTCATCCATTCGCCCTATGTGCAGGAAATGACCCGCCCGCCGGAATATTCCTTCGCCGGTCTCATTCCGGGCAGCGAGACGGTGGCGGTGAATGCCACCAAGGGAGCTGGCAAGGGCGAACTCGCCAACGTGCCGATCCCGATCCCACGCCCGACATTTTGATGATCGATGAATGCCGAGGCCGAGCCTCGCGGTCGCAATGCGGTTTGTGTATTCGCAGGTCGATGATGTTATGATATTACAGTGTCGCTCGCAGCTTCCAGGCGCGGGCGATTTCTTTTAGCTGCAAGCGGCTCCGGGTTTCGTGTCGTCCAGTGACCTGCCGGAGCGGCCATCAACACACAGGCAAATCATGTCTCGCGATCGCATCCCGGTTTCCATCATCACCGGATTTCTCGGCGCCGGAAAATCGACATTGCTCAACCGGCTTCTCAAGGATCCGGCGATGAGCGATGCGGCGATCATCATCAATGAATTCGGGGATGTCAGCATCGATCACATGCTGGTCGAAAGTGCTGGTGAGGGCATCATTGAGCTGGCGGAGGGCTGCCTGTGCTGCACGGTGCGCGGCGAGTTGGTGGATACGCTGGCGGAACTGATGGACGGCATCCAGACAGGCAAGCTGAAGCCGGTAAAACGGGTGGTGATCGAGACCACGGGCCTTGCCGATCCCGCCCCCGTCATGCAGTCGGTCATGGGCAACCCGGTCATCGCGCAGAATTTCGTGCTGAACGGCATGATTACGGTGGTGGATGCCGTCAACGGCCTTTCCACGCTCGACAATCATCAGGAGGCGGTGAAACAGGCCGCCGTGGCTGACCGTCTGGTGATGACCAAGCGCGCGCTTGCCGATGCCGCCACGATTTCCGCGCTCACAGCCCGTCTACAAGCGCTCAATCCGCGCGCGACCATCGAGGATGGCGACAAAAACGAGTGGAGCGCTGCGGGGCTTCTCGACAACGGCCTTTACGATGCCGGCAGCAAGAATGCCGATGTCGGCCGCTGGCTGGGCGAAGAGGCGGTACACGATCACCACGATCATGATCACGGTCACGACCATCACCACCATCATGGCGATCACGACGACCACCATCATCATCACGATGTGAATCGGCACGATGCGTCTATCCGTTCCTTCTCGATCATTCACGATCAGCCGGTCAGCCCGATGGCGATCGACATGTTCGTGGATCTGCTGCGCTCGGCACATGGTGAAAAGCTCCTGCGCATGAAGGCCATCGTCAAGCTGTCGGATAATCCGGCCCGGCCGCTGGTGTTACATGGGGTGCAGACTATTTTCCACACGCCGGAGCGCCTCGCGGCGTGGCCGGACCCGGCTGATCAGCGAACCCGCATGGTGCTGATTACGAAGGATTTGCCGGAGGCTTTCGTGCAGGACCTGTTCGCGGCCTTCACAAGCGCACCGGGCATCGACCGGCCAGACAGGCAGGCGATGACAGATAATCCGCTGGCGGTTTCGGGGTTGCGGTTTTAGGGCGTGTCGTGATGGTCCAGGTCGGTGGGTGTGGTTCACCCCCCTCTGTCCTGCCGGACATCTCCCCCTCAAGGGGGGAGATCAGTTGCGGCGACCGCTCGTTTTCTCACAAGCTCTGCACTTCGGGCTGCTGCATCGATAAAGATGTTCGGAGCAAGCCGCTTGTCGATCTCACCCCTTGAGGGGGAGATGTCCGGCAGGACAGAGGGGGGTAACCACGGCTGAGGACGTTGAAACGTCGTATACTACGACCCCTTCACAATGCGAAACCGATGCCCCTTATCCAGCGCAGTGGTTTCCACCAGCCTATGCCCATCCTCATTGCACATATGCGTAATATCGATCACCGCCAGCGGATCGGTCGTCTCAACGGTCAGAACATCTCCCGCCTTCAGGGTTGCGAGTTTCTTGCGGCTTCTCAAAACCGGAAGGGGGCATTTAAGCCCCCTCAAATCATAAACGATCTCGGCCGTGTCGCTCATTCCTTGGCCCAGAACTTCCAGAATGGCTTCTTTTCCGGCGCTTCGGGTGCGGGTGCTGCTGAATAGGCAAGCGGGTTCATGGCCGGAACCGGGATGTTCTGGGTGGCAGCTCCGGTCTGGCCGGTTGCTGCGGGGGTAGCCGAGGCAACCATCGTCGGTGCAGCAGGGGCCGGGTTCGATTGCGGTGCCGTGGCGGGCTGGACAGCCGAAGGCCGTGGGCCGCGCAGGGAAGAAGCGGTTGCGGTCGTGGCCGGAGAGGAGGTGGTCACCTGCTGCGCCTTTTTCTCCATCAGCGCGGCATATTCCGTTTCCTTCATCAGCTTGCCGGCCTTCAGCGCCGAGCCTGTCGGGGCATAGGCAGGCTCGCGGCCCTTGCGCTTTTCGGCGACCAGCGCCTTGCGCTCGGCTTCGCTCGGGTCGTACCAGGCCATACCGTCATATTTCTTCATCGCCTTTTCATAGGCGAGATCGTAGGTCTTCTCGTAGCTCGAAAGCGCGCTGACGAGCGCCGGCGGTCTGCTCATGGCCGGGCATTGGGCAGACGCGTTGAAGCTGCCGCCTTCCGTCTGCTGGTTGAAGACATATTTCTTCTCGCAGACATTCACTTCCGGCGGGCGCTTGGTCACTTCGAAATTGTCGTAACCGACCTTAAGCATCTTCCAGAATTCGAGATGTTCGCTCTGGCGATGGCGGGCCATGTTTTCCGCCGTCATGCGGAACGGGAAGGCCTGCAGCTGCACGGTCTTCTGGCCGCCTTTGAAGGCGTCACGGGCAAAACCGTAAATTTCAAGAATCTGCGCATCCGTCATCGAATAACAGCCGGAGGACGAGCAGGCGCCATGGATCATCAGATTGGTGCCGTTGCGGCCATTGGCGGCATCGTAACGGTTCGGGAAACCGGTATTGATGGCGAGATAATATTTCGAGTTCGGATTGAGATGCGCGGGCGTCAGGTTGTAGAAACCTTCCGGCGCCTGCCGGTCGCCTTCCTTCACCTTCGGGCCGAGTTTGCCGGACCATGCGCAAATCTCGTAGCTGGCAATCTTCTCGAAACGGTTGTCGCGCCTGGCTTTCCAGATTTCCAAGGCACCTTCTTCCTTGAAGATGCGGATCATGATCGGCGAGGTGCGGTCCATGCCTCTTTTGTCGATCTCGGCCAGAATGGCCGGAGACAGCGGGTAATCGACCTTGTTCTTGACGTGGGAGACGTCGCGTTCAACGGTTTCGAGCGTATCGTTACAGCCGGCAAGAACGAGCGCGGTGCAGGCAAGAAGTGCAAAATGTGTCAAACGCATGATCTGATCCGAAAGACGATGGCACGAAGCAGCGGCAGTTCTACACCGTCCCGTGTGTACTTTAAATACGGTATTAACCGTTTACATCTTCTTAACTCAAATCGGATCCGCCCCGCGGCCGCCGATACATCTTTTGATGTGACCGGACTATGGCCGAGTTGGGGCGATATTCAAGGAAAATAAGGCCGGCGTTAGAGATTCCGGCCGATATCCAGGAACTTCTGGCGGCGTTCAGCGCGCAGCTGTGTGCCGGAACGCTGGGAGAGATCGGTCAGCGCCTTGGCGATGACATCGCCGGTCGCACCGATCACGGTTTCCGGAGCACGGTGTGCGCCGCCGATCGGCTCCGGAATGATTCCGTCGATGACGCCGAGCGATTTCAGATCTTCCGAGGTGATCTTCATGTTGGTCGCGGCTTCCTTGGCGCGGGTCGAATCGCGCCAGAGGATGGAAGCGGCGCCTTCCGGCGAGATCACCGAGTAGATGGCGTGTTCGAGCATGTAGACGCGGTTGCCGGTGGCGATGGCGATTGCGCCGCCCGAGCCGCCTTCGCCGATGACGACGGAGACGATCGGCACCTTCACGTTGAGGCACATTTCCGTCGAGCGGGCGATGGCTTCGGCCTGGCCGCGTTCTTCCGCGCCGACGCCGGGATAGGCGCCTGCGGTATCGATGAGGGTGATCACCGGCAGCGAGAAACGGTCGGCCAGTTCCAGCACGCGGATTGCCTTGCGGTAACCTTCCGGGCGCGGGCTGCCGAAATTATGCTTCAGGCGGCTTTTGGTGTCGTTGCCCTTTTCCTGGCCGATGATGGCGACGGGCTGACCGTTGAAGCGGCCGAGGCCGGCCTGAATGGCGGCGTCTTCGGCAAATTTGCGGTCGCCGGCCAGCGGCGTGAAATCGGTGAACAGCGCCTTGGCGTAATCGACGAAATGCGGACGCTGCGGATGGCGCGCGACCTGCGTTTTCTGCCAGGCGTTGAGCTTGGAATAGATGTCCTGCATCGCGTCGTTGACGCGCGATTCCAGACGGTTGATCTCCTCCGAGGTGTCTATGCTCTCGTCTTCATCGGCAAGCTTCTTCAGCTCGATGATCTTGCCCTCAAGGTCCGAGATAGGTTTTTCGAAGTCGAGATAATTGTGCATGAGATCCGTTTCCGATCGTTTTGCGCAAGGTTTGACCGGATTATCCGGCGGTTCCGGTCGCTCTAATCAAGGTTTTTGCCCTGTTTGGCAAGGGGGTGATGTGTTTGTACCAGCTCTTGCAAGCGTTCTTCCAGCACATGTGTATAGATTTGTGTCGTGGAAATGTCGGAATGGCCGAGCAGTTCCTGCACCGCGCGTAAATCCGCGCCGTTCTGCAGAAGGTGGCTGGCAAAGGCATGGCGCAGCACATGCGGCGATATCGCAGACGGGGCCAGGCCCG
Organism: Agrobacterium sp. CFBP 3001; assembly: GCF_027871605.1. Taxonomy (NCBI): domain Bacteria; kingdom Pseudomonadati; phylum Pseudomonadota; class Alphaproteobacteria; order Hyphomicrobiales; family Rhizobiaceae; genus Agrobacterium; species Agrobacterium sp. CFBP 3001. Next base: position 14,802 of record NZ_JAQAHD010000038.1, on the reverse strand, counting down.
CACGGATGGCGATGTCCTTGAGGTCGCGGGCAAAGACCTGGCGGGGCAGGTGGCCTTCCTTGCCGTTGGAAGGAAACAGCCACGGGCTTTCCAGCGTCTCCGGTTTTTTCTGCGAAGCGGCCACCTTGCTTTTCTCCGATGCGAGCGCCTTTCTGGCAGCCTCGTATTTTTCCATCGCCTCGATGGCGGCGCGGGAAAGAAGAACCATGCGGTCCTTGTTGCCCTTGCCGCGTATCATCAGGAAGCGGCCTTCCTGACGCAGCACCTTGACCGGCAGCGAGACAAGCTCACTGACACGCATGCCGGTGGCATAAAGCAGTTCGAGCAGCAGATGCATGCGGATGCGCGCCATCTGGCCGGGACCGGATGTGGCGGCTTCCTGCGCGGCAAGGCTAAGAAGCCGGTTCACATCGGCGACGCTCATCGTTTTCGGTAAGGCGAGACCTTTTCTCGGCGCATCGATGATGCCGGTCGGGTCGTCGCCGCGCAGTCCTTCCGAATAGAGAAAACGATAGAATTGCCGCATGGTGGAAAGACGTCGCGCCTGTGAGGTTGCGGCAAAACCCTGTGCGGAAAGATGGGTCAGATAGGCGGAAAGGTCAGGCGTCTGCGCTTCCGTCAGGGTCTGGCCGCGACGGCCGAGAAATTCGCGCAGGTCAGCAAGGTCGCGCTCATAGGAAGAGAGCGTGTTGGGGGCAGCCCCGCGTTCGGCGCTCATCATTTCCAGAAAACTTTCCAGCCGCGCGCCGTCGCGCCCTCCTGCCGGTCCGCTCATGGGGTGCGCCTTGCCGGTTCGGTAGACGGCGGGTTCAGCCGCTCGGAAGGGATGCGTACCGTCACTTCGCGGTCGCGCGGTTTGACGACCATGACGAGCAGCACCATGCCGCCATAGATCAGCCCCGCGATGGTCGCCAGTATCATCGTGAAGCGGAAGAGGGTGGGCATGGCGGCTCCGTGCAGGTGGCGGTCGAAACGTATATGCGGTGCGGCGAAAGCGGCGACAAGATCAAAATGCCCGCTCCGCTCCATGCCGCATGCGGCGATGATTGTGATTCACCGCAATTCAGTCAGCAATTTGGCTTGACGCTTCGTAAACATTTGCAGATATCCATGCCAAACGGGCTTTCAAATCTATGAATGAAACGAATTTATCCGTCCCGGCCACACTCGGGGAGCAAGCGCGGGCAAAGCTCGGACGGCGCAACATCGTCTTCGTCGGGCTGATGGGGGCTGGAAAGTCGGCAGTGGGCCGCATGGTCGCCCAGCAGCTCAGGGTGCCGTTCATCGATACGGATGTCGAAATCGAGCGCGTTTCGCGCATGACGATATCGGAACTTTTCGCCACCTATGGCGAGGAAGAATTCCGGGCGCTGGAAACGCGGGTCATCAAGCGGCTGCTTCGCGGCGGCCCCAAGGTCATCTCCACCGGCGGCGGCGCCTTCATCAACGACAATACCCGCCGGCACATCACGCGCGGCGGCATTTCATTGTGGCTGAAGGCCGATCTCGAGGTGTTGTGGGAGAGGGTCAACAAGCGCGACCACCGCCCGCTTCTCAAGACCGAAAACCCCAAAGCCACGCTGGCGGCCCTGATGGAGAAGCGCTATCCGATCTATGCGGAAGCGGATCTGACCATCGAATCCCGCGATGTCCGCAAGGAAATCATCGTGACAGAAGTGCTGGCCGCCATAGCCGGCATCGAACAGAAAGACTGATCCCCATGACGCCTTCCGAAATCCACGCCGATGAACGTCTCGTGCATGTGCCGCTCGGCGAGCGCGCCTATGACATTCTGATCGGACCGGGCCTCATCGGCCGGGCGGGCGGCGAAATTTCGGCGCGGATGAAGGGCCGGCGCGCGGCCATCATCACCGATGAACATGTCGCGCCGCTCTACCTCGAAGGCCTGATGGACGGGCTGCAGACGGATGGCATCGAGGCCGTCTCGCTGACCCTGCCGGCCGGCGAAAAGACCAAGAGCTTCGAGCATCTGGTCACCGTCTGCGATGCGGTTCTGGCAGCAAGGGTGGAGCGTAACGATGCGGTGATCGCGCTCGGCGGCGGCGTGATTGGCGATCTCGCCGGTTTCGCAGCTGGCATCGTGCGCCGGGGCGTGCGCTTCGTGCAGATACCGACCTCGCTTCTGGCGCAGGTCGATTCCTCTGTCGGCGGGAAGACGGGCATCAACAGCCGCCATGGCAAGAACCTCGTGGGCGTGTTCCACCAGCCCGATCTGGTGCTGGCGGATACGGCCGTGCTCGATACGCTGAGCCCGCGGGAATTCCGCGCCGGTTATGCCGAAGTGGTGAAGTACGGGCTGATCGACAAGCCGGATTTCTTCTTCTGGCTGGAAAAGAACTGGGATGAAATCCGCACCGGCGGCCCCGCCCGCATTCAGGCGATTGCGACGAGCTGCCAGGCGAAAGCCGACGTGGTGGTGGCCGACGAGAAAGAAAACGGCGTGCGCGCCCTTCTGAACCTCGGCCATACATTCGGCCATGCGCTGGAGGCGGCGACCAATTACGACAGCAAGCGGCTGGTGCATGGCGAAGGCGTCGCCATCGGCATGGTGCTGGCGCACCAGTTCTCCGCCCGCCTCAACCTCGCAAGCCCGGACGATGCCGCCCGCGTCGAGGCGCATCTGAAGGCCGTCGGCCTGCCGACGACGATGAAGGATATTCCCGGCGAGTTGCCGCCGGTGGAAACGCTGATGACGGCAATTGCGCAGGACAAGAAGGTCAAGGGCGGCAAGCTGACCTTCATCCTCACCCACGGCATCGGCCAGTCCTTCGTGGCCGATGATGTTGCGGCGTCCGAGGTGCAGTCCTTCCTGTCGGAAAAACATCCGGGGTGAGGTGTTGAGCGATACGGTGAGGGCGCCCCCTCATCGCCTCGCTTCGCTCCGGCACTTCTCCCCGGCGGGGAGAAGAACAAGCCATGATGGCAATGCCATACGAGACAGCGTTGGTTCAGCTTAGATTGAGGTCAGAGCTTTGAGCACGGTGCTGCCGCCCGGTTTCTTCTCCCCGCCGGGGAGAAGGTGGCCCGCAGGGCCGGATGAGGGGGCTTGCTCGAGGTTTAAAACCGCACCGCTTCCCCCGGCGCCGCCGCCTCAATCGCCAGTGCATGCAGGCCGGCATCGAGTTCCGGCTTCAAAAGCGCGTTGATCGCCCGGTGGCGCTCGACGCGAGACTTGCCGGAAAAGCTTTCCGACACTATCTGAACACGCATATGCGTCTCGCCCGTGCCGGTCATATCCGGCTGGTGGCCGGCATGCATCAGGCTTTCATCGACGACCCTCAGGCGCTCCGGAGAAAAGCTTTCCCGAAGCTTGGTTTCTATGCGCTCTCGCAGAGACATTCGAAGGGCTCCAATTCTGTTTGCGGTCTTTGAAGGGGGCTCCCTAAAAGCCTGTAACATTCCGCTTTGTCAATTCTTGTTGTGCGGCTTTTCGCACCCCATAATCAGGGCATCATGAAACTGGATTCGAAATATTTCGATCGCATCCGCACGCGCCGGAAAAGGGAGAGGGAACCTGAGGTTCAGGCCCCGACCTGCCAGTGGGACGGATGCGACAAGCCGGGTATTCACCGGGCACCCGTCGGCCGCAATGCCGAGGGGCAATTCTTCCTGTTCTGTTTTGAGCATGTGAAGGAATACAACAAGGGCTATAATTATTTTTCCGGCCTGTCCGACAGCGAGATCGCCCGTTACCAGAAGGAAGCGATCACCGGCCATCGCCCCACCTGGACGGTGGGCGTCAACAAGACGGCGCGCGACAGCCCGCTGCATTCCACGCTGCGTTCCGGCACGGCAAGCGGGAACGCCCGTATCCGCGATCCTTTCGGCTTTGCCGGCGGTTTTGCGGGCGGCGCAAGGGCAGGCGGCACCCGCATGCAGCAGGACCGCAAATTGAAGACGCTGGAGGCAAAAGCCTTCGATACGCTCGGTCTTTCTTCCACCGCAAAGCAGGAAGACATAAAAAGGCGCTACAAGGAGCTTGTCAAAAAGCACCATCCTGATGCTAATGGTGGCGATCGTGGTTCGGAAGAGCGTTTTCGGGCTGTTGTTCAAGCATATCAATTGTTAAAGCAGTCAGGTTTCTGCTAAGCCAACTTATGTGTTTACCGCCTGATTGATGATGTGGCCGGGTGGCTGCCGCCCGCCTTGGAGACGTGATGAGCAAAATCGACCTTGATATTTCCAACCTGCCCGACACGACGGTGTCCGTGCGGGAGGTTTTCGGCATTGATACGGATCTGCGGGTTCCCGCCTATTCCCAGGGCGACGCCTATGTGCCTGACCTCGATCCCGACTATCTTTTCGATCGCGACACGACGCTTGCGATCCTTGCCGGTTTTGCTCACAACCGACGTGTCATGGTCTCCGGTTTCCACGGCACGGGTAAATCCACCCATATCGAGCAGGTGGCCGCCCGCCTGAACTGGCCCTGCGTGCGCGTCAACCTCGACAGCCATGTCAGCCGTATCGACCTCGTCGGCAAGGACGCCATCGTTCTGAAAGACGGCAAACAGGTTACCGAATTCAAGGACGGCATTCTGCCCTGGGCCTACCAGCACAATGTGGCGCTCGTTTTCGACGAATATGATGCCGGCCGCCCGGACGTGATGTTCGTCATCCAGCGCGTGCTGGAATCCTCCGGCCGCCTGACCCTGCTCGACCAGAGCCGCGTCATCCGTCCTCACCCGGCTTTCCGCATTTTCGCAACCGCCAACACCATCGGCCTTGGCGATACGACCGGCCTTTACCACGGCACGCAGCAGATCAACCAGGCGCAGATGGACCGCTGGTCCATCGTCACCACGCTCAACTACCTGCCGCATGAGCAGGAAGTGAACATCATCGCCGCCAAGGTGAAGAGCTTCGACAATCCGAAGGGCCGTGAAACCGTCTCCAAGATGGTACGCGTGGCCGATCTCACCCGTTCGGCTTTCATCAATGGCGATCTTTCCACGGTCATGAGCCCGCGTACCGTCATCACCTGGGCGGAAAATGCGGAAATCTTCGGCGATCTCGCCTTTGCCTTCCGCGTAACCTTCCTCAACAAGTGTGACGAGCTGGAGCGCACGCTGGTGGCTGAGCAATATCAGCGGGCTTTCGGCGTCGAGCTGAAGGAAAGCGCTGCGAACATCGTTCTCAGCGCCTGATAGTCCCCGGCTTGTCCGGGGAAGATCACCGATGACTTGAAGACGCCGGTGTGCGCGCGATTTTCCGATCGCGTGCCGCAGGCGCCGACAAATGACAGGAAAGACAATGGCAGGGCGCGGCGACAATTCCAGAGCAAAACCGGGTACGGCGGTCGATACGGAGCCGTTGCGTCAGGCGATTGCCGGATGCGTGCGATCCGTCGCCGGCGATGCCGAAGTCGAGGTCGTTTTCGCCAATGAGCGGCCGGGTCTTGCCGGTGAGCGCATGCGCCTGCCGGAAATTTCCAAGAAGCCGACCGCGCAGGAAATCGCCATCACGCGTGGCCTCGGTGATTCCATGGCGCTGCGTCTTGCCTGCCATGATGCCGATACCCACGCTGTGATGTCGCCGCAGGGCGCCGAAGCGCGGCTGATCTTCGATGCTGTCGAACAGGCGCGCGTGGAATCCATCGGCGCGCTGCGCATGCCGGGCATGGCCTCCAACATCCATGCCATGAACACGGAAAAATACGCCAAGGCCAACTTCGCCGGCATCAACAACAAGGATGATGCACCGCTTGCCGAAGCCGTTGCGCTGCTGGTGCGCGAGAAGCTGACGGGTGAGAAGCCGCCGGAAAGCGCCGGCAAGGTTGTCGATCTGTGGCGCGATTTCATCGAGGACAAGGCGGCCGGCGACCTCAAGGATCTTTCGAACGTCATCACCGACCAGAAGGCGTTTTCGCGGCTTGTGCGCAAGATGCTGACCTCCATGCAGATGGCGGAAGATTTCGGCGACGAGGATAACGAGCCGGAAAGCCAGGAAGCGGAATCCAACGAGGACCAGCCGCGCACCAACGAGACCGAAGAAGAACAGGTCGAGGAAGAGGCCGGCTCGGACGCGACCCCTGCCGATGAAAACGAGGCCTCGCAGGAGGAGATGGAAGAAGGCGAGATGGACGGCGCCGAGATGTCGGACGAGGAAATGTCCGACGATCTCGACGAGGATTCCGAAACGCCCGGCGAAACCCGCCGTCCCAACAGCCCCTTCGACGATTTCAACGAGAAGGTCGATTACCGCATCTTCACCCAGGAATTCGACGAGGAAATTCACGCCGAGGAACTGTGCGACGAGGCCGAGCTTGACCGTCTGCGCGCTTTCCTCGACAAGCAGCTCGCTCACCTTCAGGGCGCGGTCGGGCGCTTAGCGAACCGCCTGCAGCGCCGCCTGATGGCGCAGCAGAACCGTTCCTGGGATTTCGATCTGGAAGAGGGCTATCTCGATCCGGCCCGTCTTGTCAGGCTCATCATCGATCCGATGCAGCCGCTTTCCTTCAAGAAGGAGCGCGACACCAAGTTCCGCGATACTGTGGTTTCGCTCGTCATCGACAATTCCGGTTCGATGCGCGGCCGTCCCATTACCGTTGCGGCCACCTGCGCCGATATTCTGGCGCGCACGCTGGAGCGCTCTGGCGTGAAGGTGGAAATTCTGGGCTTCACCACCAAGGCGTGGAAGGGCGGGCAATCGCGCGAACAGTGGCTTGCCAATGGCAAGCCGCCATCGCCGGGCCGTCTCAACGATCTGCGCCACATCATCTACAAGTCGGCGGACGCTCCGTGGCGGCGTTCGCGGCGCAATCTCGGCCTGATGATGCGTGAGGGCCTGCTGAAAGAAAACATCGACGGCGAAGCGCTGATGTGGGCGCATAACCGCCTGATCGGCCGCCCCGAGCAGCGCAAGATCATGATGATGATCTCGGATGGTGCGCCGGTGGACGATTCGACCCTGTCGGTCAATCCGGGCAATTATCTGGAGCGGCACCTGCGCGCCGTGATCGAGCAGATCGAAACGCGCTCGCCGGTGGAACTGCTGGCAATCGGTATCGGCCACGACGTGACGCGCTATTATCGCCGCGCCGTGACCATCGTAGATGCGGACGAGCTGGCCGGCGCGATGACCGAGCAGCTTGCGGCGCTCTTCGAGGATACGAGCGGCGCTTCCGGTTCGTCCCGCAGGGTTCGCCGTGCGGGATAAGCTGGGCCGGGCTTCTTCCGCCTGCAAAACGCTTGCGATGGCCGCCATTCTGGCGGCCGCATCGTTGTGTCCGGTTTCCATCGGCGCTTCCACCATCGATGTGCCGGTGAGCGTGCGCCTGCTCTCCTCTTTCGAGGTCGGCACCAGCGAAAAACGTTTCGGCAAGCTGGAATTTATCGGTGGCATGGTGATGAGCGCGCCGGAAAAGCTGTTCGGGGCGATATCCTCCATCCGTTTCCGTCCCAATGGGGAGGATTTCGTTGCGGTGCTCGATACCGGCCATTGGCTGACCGGCAGGGTCTTGCGTGACGCTCGCGGTGCTTTGTCGGGGCTTGCCGATGTCCGCATCACCCCCATGTTGGACATGAGCGGGCGCGAACCGCCGCGCAAGATGGAGATGGATGCGGAAGGGCTGGCGCTGCGCGACGGCAAGGTTTTCGTCAGTTACGAGCAGCGCCACAGGATCGATATCTATCCCGATCCGGGCTTCGCCACCGCAAAGCCGCTCGACCGCCTGCCATATCTCATCCCCAGCAACGAGTTGCGCCATAATGGCGGCCTGGAGGCGCTCGCGGTATCGCCCGCCGATTCGCCGCTCGCCGGCGCTCTGGTCGTGGTGGCTGAAAAAAGTATCGACACGGACGGCAATCTTCTCGCCGCCATATTGGAAGGTCCGCGCAAGGGCACATTCGCCGTCACGCATCATCCGTCATTCGACGTGACGGACGGGGCGTTCCTGCCCAATGGCGACCTGCTGCTTCTTGAGCGCCGCTTCAATTTCGCCGAAGGCGTGGGCATGCGCATCCGCCGCATCCGTGGGGCCGATATCCGGCCGGGCGCGGTGGTGGATGGCGAAATCCTTATGGAAGCCGGCATGGCCTACCAGATCGACAATATGGAAGGCATGGATGTGGTAAAGGGGCCGGACGGCTCGACGCGCCTCATCATCGTTTCCGATGACAATCACTCGTTCCTCCAGCGCAACCTGATGCTGGAATTCAAGCTGGTGGAATAAAAAGCCCGATCGCGCGGGCTTCCAATCGGCTTTTCACAGCACTTTTGCAGGCGGCATCGGCTTCAGCGTGTTCATCAGCGCTCCGTAGGGCAGGAGCATGACGAGGCCGACGAGAACCTTCACCGAGAGATCACCCAGCGCCCAGGAAATCCAACGGGGCGCTTCCACGGCGAAGACACCGAGAATGGGAGCGTTTTCGATGGCGAAGGCATCGTTGGGGCCGACGAAGGAGAAGCTTGCCGCAAAGGCGATGGAGAAGAATAGGGCCGTATCCAGCACCGAACCCAGCATGGAGCCGGCAAGCGGCGCGTGCCACCAGCGCTGGCGGCGCAGACGGTTGAAAACGGAAATATCCAGCAGCTGGCCAATCAGATAGGCGGTGCCGGAAGCGACCGCGATGCGCGGAATGGATGTCCAGAAGGACAGCGTGACCCCGACGACGAAGCCGGCAAGCACGACGCGGCGCGCGATGGAGGGGCCGAACTGGCGGTTGGTCAGGTCCGTGACGAGGAAGGCGATTGGATAGGTGAAGGCGCCCCAGGTCAGAAGGTCGCCCAGATTGACGCCGAACAACGAGCCGGAAAGCGGGTATTGCACCAGAATATTGGAAGCGACGACGACGAGCGTCATCAGCAGAACATAGATGAGCGTATAGCGCAGATAGGGCATTTTTTTATCCTGGGTGATGCCACCAGTTGCAGCCAAGCATCGGAGGAAAACGTCTCAAACGGTTTTCGCAAAACCCGATGCAACTAAAATCTGGAACAAACAAAAGGCTTGAGCGGCAAAGCCATTCAAGCCTTCTGAATTCAGATGATGTCGAAACCGCTATTAAGCAGCTTCGGCCGTCTTCTTGGCGATCTGGCGGCGCAGGAGACGAGCGCGCATGCTCAGTTCGTTTTCGCCGGACTTCAGAAGGAAGGCATCGAGGCCGCCACGGTGTTCAACGGAGCGCAGAGCGGCTGCGGAAACACGCAGGCGGAAACGCTGGCCGAGAGCATCGGAGATCAACGTGACCTGGCAGAGGTTCGGAAGGAACCGGCGCTTGGTCTTGTTGTTGGCGTGGCTGACGTTGTTGCCCGTCTGGACGCCCTTGCCGGTCAATTCGCATACACGGGACATGGGTACACCTATTTCGTTTCGTCTGTTTCACCACTGGCTCGCCACCGGCAAAACCGGGGTGGCAATCCAACTGGCCATGATTGGAAAGTTGCGGTTCTATAGTCAGACGAGACTTAACAGTCAAGCCGCTCGCGATCAAATGAAAGGAAATTCCGGCGTTTTCAACCGGCATCCGCTTTTTTATTGCCACAAGTCAGCGTATATGATCGCCCGATAAGGCCGCTTCCGCGCCTCTTTTAAGGTGATATCGAAATGATTGCCAGAGGAAAAAGCATTTTCGTGGCCGCGACAATAGCGTTAGCGGGCGTCTCCCCCTCGCTCGCCGCCGAAGCGCGCCACACAAGCGAATACAGCATCAATCTCGGTATTTTGCCGATTGCCAGGGCAAGTTTCTCGACTCGCATGGATGGACCGAATTATTCGATCTCCGGTTCCTTCAGCGCCGCCGGCCTTGCCAGCATCCTCAAGGATATTTCCGGCAAGACGACCGTTTCCGGCGCCAAGCGCGGCCACCGGCTGCAGGCCAACGAATATTCGCTGGTCTACAAGGACGGCAAGCGGGTGCGCACCTATGACGTTGTCTATCGCAACGGCAACGTCACATCGACGACGGTGAAGCCTGAGCCGAAAGCCCGGCCGGACAACTGGGTGGACGTGAAGGACCGCGACCTGCGCTCGGTTCTCGATCCGATCTCCGGCCTCATCATTCCCGCGGGCGGGCGCATCTGCCCGACTCGCCTGCCGATCTATGACGGCGAATCGCGACTCGATCTGGTTTTGAGCTCCAGTGGCACCAAGCCGTTCAAGACCAATGGTTTTAATGGTGACGCCATCGTCTGCAAGGCGCGGTATGTGCCGAAGTCGGGTTACAGGCAGGGGCGCAAGGATATCGAATATCTGAAATCCATCTCCATGGAGATCTGGTTCGCGAAGTCGAACAACATGGATGTCTATGCTCCCGTCTATGCCATCATTCCGACCCGGGTGGGGCAGGTTTACATCACCGCCACGAAATACGGCGGCTGAGGCAATTACGGCGCATCACCCGGCGACCAGCCGGGCTCTGCCATAACGAAGCTCGAAAAGGCAAAGCCCGGCGAGACGGTGCAGCCGACGAGCGTGAACTCCCCGAGGCTTTCGGCCGATTGCCAGCAATTGGCGGGAACGATGACCTGCGGGCGCTCGCCTTCAAGAATGGCGGGGCCGAGTGTGAAGGTCTGCACTTCCCGGCCGTCCTGCGAAAGATGCAATGCGATGGGCGCGCCGGCATAATAGTGCCAGACCTCCACTGCATCGGTGACCCGGTGCCAGTGCGAGCGGTCGCCCTTTTCCAGAAGATAATAGATCGCCGTCGAATGGCCGCGCTCACCGCCCGCCTTATCGCGGAACGTCTGGTGGTAAAAACCGCCCTCGGGATGCGGCTCCAGCCCCAGTTCGCGAATGATCGCCTGCGCCGATATATCCGTTCCCATCAGAAATTGTCCTTGCGTGTGCGGATTTCCGCGAAAACATCGGCATCGGTGGCGCTTTCAAGGCCAAGATATTTTCGAATACCGGCATCGGCCACCCGCATATAGGGATTGGTCTGTTTTTCGAGCCCGATGGTGGTGGGAATGGTGAATTCATTCGCCTGCCGCGCCTTCTCGACGTGGGCCGCGCGCTCACTCAGCACAGCATTCTCCGGGTCGACGGTGAGGGCAAAACGGGCGTTCGTCAGCGTATATTCATGGCCGAAATAAACCTTGGTCTCATCCGGCAGCGCCATGAGTTTCTGGAAGGAATGCCACATATCCGCCGCCGGACGTTCGAACAGGCGGCCGCAACCCATCGCAAACAGCGTATCGGCGGCAAACAGCAGCCCGTCATCGGGCAGATAATAACAGATATGTCCCGCCGTGTGGCCGGGCGTGCCGATGACCTGTACGCGGCGGCCGGCGAATTCGAATTCGTCGCCATCGGCCTGCGAACGGTCGAGACCGGGGATCGCAACCGCCTCGTCGTAGGGGCCGTGAATTTCGCAGCGGAACTTGTCTTTCAGGGCCAGATTGGCTTCCACATGGTCCTGATGGTGGTGGGTGGTGAAGATATGGGTGAGCTTCCAGCCGTGGCCGTCGAGCGCCTGCAGGATAGGTCCTTCTTCCGGGGCGTCTATGGTGGCTGTCGCGCCGCTTTCGGGATCGTGCAGGAGAACCCCGAAATTGTCGCTGCGGCAAAGAAAGACGTCTATTTCCAAAGGTTTCATCTTATCCTCTCCATTTGCCGGCCAAAACCGGCGCATCGCCCGCCTGACCTTCTATGTAAGGGCAGACGCCTTGAAGTCCAACCGCCTGATGCTACATTCTCGCCCATGAATACCGATATCGTCGATCTGCGCGAATTCTATCACTCTCCGCTTGGCCGCTCGGCCGAGCAGGCGATCACCATGGCGCTTTCGACGCTATGGCCGCCTTTGCCGGAAGAGCGGCTGGTCGGGCTCGGCTATGCCGTGCCGTTTCTGGAGCGGTTTCGTCGCGATACGGAGCGCACCTTCGCCTTCATGCCGGCGGGGCAGGGGGCGGTGAACTGGCCGGCGGGCGAACTGTCTTCCACGGCGCTGGTTTTCGATGAGGAATTGCCGCTGCCTGATGCGTCGATAGACCGGGTCTTGATGGTGCATGCGCTGGAATTTGCCGAAAATCCGCGTGAAAGCCTGAAGGAACTGTGGCGGGTGCTGGCGCCCGGCGGCCGTCTGGTGATCGTGGTGCCGAACCGGCGCGGCGTCTGGGCGCGCATGGAGCATACGCCCTTCGGTTCCGGAAGGCCCTATTCGCGCGGACAGCTGACGGCGCTTTTGCGCGAAACCAATTTCACGCCGGGCGCCACCGCCGAGGCGCTGTTCTTCCCGCCCACCACCAGCCGGCCGATACTGAAATTCCGCCGTTATCTTGAACATACCGGCCGCCGGCTGTGGCCGCTTTTTTCCGGTGTCATCGTGGTGGAAGCCCAGAAGCGTCTCTATCAGGGATTGCCCGTCACCCAGCGCGCCTCGCGTCGCGTTTTTGTGCCCGTGCTGGCCCCGCAGGGGGTGCCCACCACCCGCACTGCCGCAGGCCAAGGAAAGCCGCGCTGACCCTCGACAAAGCGCCCATTCCGGTCTAATGCCTCCGGCATTGCTTTTGCCGGGTTCTCCGGCGCTTTTCCAAAGGTCGATCAAATGAGTGCAGAGCTTAGCCAACCTGTTCCGCGTCCGGGTATTCTGGATATCGCCGCTTATGTTCCGGGCAAGGAACATGTGGACGGCGTCGCGAAGGTTTATAAGCTCTCCTCCAACGAAACGCCGCTTGGGCCGAGCCCGAAGGCGATAGAGGCTTTCGGCACGGCTGCCAGCCATCTGGAAATCTATCCGGACGGTCAGGCGATCGCGCTGCGTCAGGCGATTGCCGACGTGCACGGTCTCAACATCGCGAATATCATGTGCGGCAACGGTTCGGACGAGCTTCTCGGCCTGCTTTGCCACGTCTATCTGGGCGCTGGCGATGAGGCGATCATCACCGAACACGGTTTCCTCGTTTACAAGATCCAGATCATGGGTGCGGGCGCGACCCCGGTGACGGTGAAGGAAAAGGATTGCGCGGTGGATGTGGATGCGATCCTCGCCGCCGTGACGCTGAGGACCAAGATGGTTTTCGTCGCCAATCCGGGCAATCCCACCGGCACCTATGTTCCCGTTGCGGAAATCCGCCGCCTGCAGGCTGGCCTGCCGAAACATGTCGTGCTGGTGCTGGATGCGGCCTATGCCGAATATGTGCGCAAGAACGACTACGAGGCTGGTCTCGAGCTGGTCTCCGGCAACCGCAACGTGGTGATGACGCGAACCTTCTCGAAGGTCTATGGCCTCGCTGCCTTGCGCGTGGGCTGGATGTATGGTCCGGCCGCTGTCATCGATGCATTGAACCGCGTGCGCGGCCCGTTTAACATGAGCGCGCCGGCTATCGCGGCGGGTGCTGCGGCAATCCGCGATCAGGCCTTCGTAGAGAAGGCCGTGGCGCACAACACGCTATGGATGGAAAAGCTGGTCACGACCTTTACCGGCCTCGGCCTCACCGTCACGCCTTCGGTCACCAACTTCATCCTCATCCATTTCCCGGATCAGGACGGCAAGCGCGCGGCGGATGCGGACGAGTTCCTGAGCCGCCGCGGTTACATTCTGCGTGCGGTACGTGGTTACGGTTTCCCGAATGCGCTGAGAATGACGGTCGGTTCGGAAGAGGCCAATCTCGGCGTCATCGCGGCCCTCACCGAGTTCATGGGGCAGGCGTAATGGCTGAGATCATGTTCGAACGCATCGCGCTGATCGGCATCGGCCTGATCGGCTCGTCGATTGCCCGTGATATCAAGGAGCTGGGGCTTGCCCGCCATGTGACCATTTCCACCCGCAGCGAAGACACGCTGAAACGGGCGGAAGAACTGGCGCTTGGCACGGATTACACCGTTTCGGCGGCGGAAGCGGTAAAGGATGCCGATCTCGTCATCGTCTCGGTGCCGGTCGGTGCGTCAGAAAGTGTGGCGCAGCAGATCGCGCCGCATCTGAAGCCGGGCGCCATCGTTACCGATGTCGGCTCCACCAAGGCTTCGGTCATCGCACAGATGGCGCCGCATATGCCTGACAATGTGCATTTCATTCCCGGCCATCCGCTGGCGGGTACGGAAAAATCCGGCCCGGATGCCGGTTTTGCCGGTCTCTTCCGCGACCGCTGGTGCATCTTCACGCCGCTGCCGGGCACGGATGCCGAGGCTCTGGAAAGGCTGAAGGATTTCTGGCGGGCGCTTGGTTCGCGCGTCGATGAGATGGATGCCGAACATCACGACAAGGTCTTGGCGATCGTGTCGCATCTGCCGCATATCATCGCTTACAATATCGTCGGCACGGCGGACGATCTGGAGACGGTGACCGAATCGGAAGTCATCAAATATTCCGCCTCCGGTTTCCGTGACTTCACCCGTCTCGCCGCCTCCGATCCCACCATGTGGCGCGATGTCTGCCTGCATAACAAGGATGCGATCCTTGAGATGCTGGCGCGGTTTTCCGAAGACTTGGCGTCCCTGCAAAGGGCGATCCGCTGGGGAGAGGGCGACAAGCTGTTCGAACTGTTTTCCCGCACCCGCGCCATCCGCCGCTCCATCGTGCAGGCGGGCCAGGATGTCGACGCACCGGACTTCGGCCGTCACGCGCTGGACCAGAAGAAATAAATCGCCGCTGGCGACAGTCATGGCCGGATTTGATCCGGCCATCAGACCGCTGGCAAAGTGTCAGAGCTTTGCTTTCGTTATCCTTGGGCTTGTCCCAAGGATCTAAACACATCGACACAAACAACCGGATGCAGATCCTCGGGACAAGCCCACTGCTGTCCGGTTTAAATTTGGTGGACATGGCGCACGGTGTTGATTCTACTCGTATTCGAGCGTTTGGCGACGATCTCGGACACGAAAGAGGAGCAACACCGTGC
>NZ_JAQAHD010000037.1:0-25636 GCF_027871605.1 Agrobacterium sp. CFBP 3001 | reverse complement strand
CAACGCCATCATCAGAGACAACAAACCATGGCAAAACGCTTGACATCAAAGACAGTCGCTCATCCCGCTGCCGCGACCTTCTCCCCGGCGGGGAGAAGAAACAAGCGGCACGCGCTCGCCAATAATCAAGCCCCGCAGCCACAGCCAGCCAGCGGGGCTTTTGCTTTCCTCTCACCCACCCTGTGCGACCGGACGACGCCGTGACGGCAGGGTCATGGCCAGCACGCCGGCAATGACGCAGACGAGCCCCACCCACATGGCAGGTGTCGGCATTTCCCCCAGGAACGCCATGCCGATGGCGACGCCGACCGGCACCCTGAGATAGGCCTGGGAGGTGGTGCCGACGGAGCCCAGCGTCTGCATCAGCCGGAAATAGATCATAAAGGCGAGCGCGGTCGAAAACACGCTGAGGCAAAGGAGCGCCGTCAGTGAGGCCGCCGAAGGCGACAATGTCCAGGGCCGGTCTACGATCAGGCTCACGGGCAACAGGAAAACAGCGCCGCAGATAAGCGAACCCGCTGCCGGCATGATCGGATCGAGCCCCTTGAAATTTTTACTGAAAATAGCCGCACAGGCATAGGAAAAAGCCGCCGTCAGCACGGCGAGCTGGCTCCATATCGCCTCGCCCGCACCGCTCAGCGCTTCGACACCGATGATGAGGCACACGCCCGTCATGCCGGCAATGGTGCCGAACAGCTTGCGCCCGCTGACCGGCTCGTGCCGGATAACGAGTGCGGTGAGAAGAAAGGTGAATATCGGCGTCGTTGCGTTGAGAATGACGGCAAGACCGGCATCGATGCTCTGTTCCGCCCAGGCGATCAATGTGAAGGGTAGAACGCTGTTGATGCAGGCCTGAATGAAGAACAGCCGCCATGTCGCCAAATCCGTAGGCAGGCGCAGCCCGCGCAACCGGATCACCGCGTAGAGCAGCAGACCGGCGATCAGGGTTCTCGAGGCGATGAAGGTGATCGGCGGTATCGTCTCCACCCCGATCTTGATGAAGGTATAGGATGCGGCCCACAGGGTGGACAACAGGGCGAGAAACAGCAATTCGCGGGCGATGGGGTTCTGGGAGGTCACGGATCGATTTTCTAACTGCGTTCAGGATGGCCCGTTCTTAACCCGAAAACAAGCATCTATGCTTCGGCCACGGCCGAAGTTTCAATCATTCTCTCAAAAAAAGCTCCGCACGGCGTGACCATGCGGAGCTTCTGCAAAAGAGATCGATGACGGGTCGGGCAATCAGGCCCGGCGCTCATCCACCGAGAAGGCGCCCGGACCGGCAACGAACAGATAGAGGAAGATGAAGCAGAACAGGATGGCGGCATCGCCACCGTTCAGGGCCGGGAAGAAATTGCTCGGCGCATGCGCCATGAAATAAGCGACTGCCATCTGGCCGGACAGGATGAAGGCGACGGGTCGTGTGAACAGGCCGATCAGCACGAGAATGCCGCCGACGAGTTCCAGCAGCGCCGCCACCAGCAGCATCGTCGGCAGGGAGCCATCCATCTGCGACGCCGGAAAACCGAACAGCTTCTGCGTTCCATGCGAAATGAAAAGCAGCGCCGTCATGATGCGCAGCGCCCCCAGTGCCTGCGGGCGATAGCGGGAAAGAGAGTCGAAAGTTGCCATGTTCATGTGTCCCCGTTGAAGTGGTGCCGCGCTCGATACAGTGCATTTAGGCCTTTATGGATACACGTCTCGAACACCGGAAATCACGTTTCCGATATAGCAGAACTCCCTTAAATATAGAAAGGGAGGCATTCTACACATGGTTGATTTTCCAGCATAAAATTGACCGTCTGCCGAAAAAATCAACTCAAGGATACAGGCATTTTCTGGCGTGGCAAAGGCGGAAAAATCCGCCTCTTCCTCACGCCTGCAAGACGACGACCTTCGAACCGACCGGCACGCGGCTGTAAAGATCGATGATGTCGTGGTTCAGCATGCGGATGCAGCCGCTCGACATGGCGTGGCCGATGGATTGCGGCTGGTTGGTGCCGTGCAGACGGAACATGGTGTCGTTGCCGCCGCGATAGAGATAGAGCGCGCGGGCGCCGAGCGGATTGTTCGGGCCGCCCGCCATGCCGCCGGCGAATTTCAGATTGCGCGGATCGCGGCGCATCATGTTCGCGGTCGGCGTCCAGGACGGCCATTCCGCCTTGCGGCCGATATAGGCATCGCCCTTCAGCGCAAGACCCTGCCGGCCGACACCGACGCCGTAACGCATGGCGCGACCATCGCCCATAACGTAATAAAGCCGCCGCGCCGGCGTATCCACCACGACCGTTCCGGCCGGGTGCATGGTATCGTAGGTGACTTCCTGCCGGCGCAGTTCCGGCTTGACCTTGTCCAGATGCATGGCAGGAAGCGGGAATTTCTCCTCCGGCTTTGCCGCATAATTCAGCCTCTGCTGGCCGATGCCGGTATTCGCGCAGCCGGCCAGAAACAGCGGCAATCCGAACAGAACACCACGACGTGAAATAGACATGTAACCCCCGCCAAATCTTTGGATTAACGAGAGGTATAATTTTATGGTTAACAAAGCCCTAATATGAGGTTGTGGTAATTAAAGAATTTCCAGGAAAAGTGGAGCCCGGCTTTCCGTCCGGAAATGCAGCAAAACAAAGAGTTAGAGCGCTTTCGCTGCTCGAAGAAAAGCGAAAAGGCTCTAACGTGCGACAACCGCTGCGGCAGGTTTGCGATTGGCGAGATAAACCCCCGTCACCGCCAGAACGGTGCCGGCAATCATGGCCGGTGTCAGCGTTTCGCCGAAAAGCAGTGCTGCTTCCACCGCCGCAAGCGGCGGGACGAGATAGATCAGCGAGGCGGCCCGCGAGACCTGCCCGCGTCGGATGAGATAAAGAAGCAACGCCACGGCACCGATGGAGATCGCACCCACCGACCAGGCAAGCGTGGCGGCAAGACCGAGGCTCCAGTCCACATGCCCATCCTCCAGCAGAAGCGCGAAGGGCACGGTGACCAGCAGCGCACCGACATATTGCAGCGTGGCCACCGCCATGATGTTTCCACCATGGACGTATTTCTTCTGGTAGAGCGTGCCATAGGTAACCGACGTCATGCCCAGCACATTCACCGCCACGGCGTAAAGCGGCACCGACAGGCCGACAGCACCGGTGGCCATGACCTTCGGCAGCACGGCAATGGCGATGCCGGCAAAGCCGATGAGCAGGCCGGCGCGCTGCAAGGGCGAGATCCTTTCGCCGATCATGTAGCGGGCGGCCACCGCCGTCATCAGCGGCTGCAGACCGGCGATGATGCCGCCGATCGCCGCCGGCACGCCCTGCCCTATCGCCCACCAGATCATGCCGAGATAAAGACCGTGCAGGAAGACGCCGGAGAGGATCGCCCGGAAGAGATCGGCACGCCGCTCAGGCCACTGGATGGAAGAAAAGCGGCAGATCGCCCACAGCAACGCCCCCGCCAGCAGATAGCGCAGACAGAGAAAGGTTAGCGGTCCGGTATAATAGACCGCATATTTGGCGGTGACCCAGCCGGTCGACCAGAGAAAAACGAAGATGGCCGGAGCCAGACGGTCGAGCGACATGGGAACATCCCCTGTGCCGCACCATGCCCGTAACCGGACACGGTGCGGGAAAGGCGGCGAATTGATATTTCTGCGGCTTCACGCAAACCGGCGAAAGATCGAGCCGGGTATTCAGCAAGGCGGTATCCGCATCCCGACGAAAGGTCAAAGGCGTTTTCGTGATCGCATCTTTCAGATTTTCTGATGCGACGCCCTATATTCATCAACCGAAAGCGAGCGACTAAAATTTATGCATTCGCCCACGGCGCACACAGTGCCGTTACCCCAATACGCGCCTCGTCCCCGCGCAACCAATTTTCTAATGCCGCATTTATAGGCTGAAACCGAAAAAACGCTTCTTTTTTAAAACTCTAGGGCGGTAAAAAATCTTCTCGGGGAGGCCTGCATAGTTCTTGCATTGCATTTAGCGTTGTATTCATATGGCAAAAAAGGGGACATCGAAGTTGGCATTTGACGAAATGATAAATGCGGACGACACGCCGCGAAGCCCATATGAAAACTATAACGAGTGGTACAGCCGACAGGACAGGGCGCACCTGATCCAGAAATCAAAAGACGCGGAAAACATCTTTCGAAAAACCGGTATTACTTTCGCAGTCTATGGCCATGCCGACAGTTCAGAAAAACTGATCCCCTTCGATATCATCCCGCGCATCATCTCCGGCCGCGAGTGGCGCAAACTGGCCCAGGGCATCGAGCAACGCGTCCTCGCCCTCAATGCTTTCCTCGACGATATCTACCATAAACAGGAAATCATCCGCGCCGGCCGCATTCCCCGCGAAATCATCGAGAAAAACGAAGCCTTCCTGCCGGAAATGATCGGCTTCACCCCACCCGGCGGCGTCTATACCCATATTGTCGGCACGGATATCGTCCGCACCGGCGAAGACCAGTTCTACGTTCTGGAAGACAATGCCCGCACACCGTCCGGCGTCAGCTACATGCTGGAAAACCGCGAAACGATGATGCAGATGTTCCCGGAACTCTTCCACGAAAACCGCGTGCGACGGGTGGAGGATTATCCCTATCTGCTGCGCCAGTCGCTAGCTTCGCTCGCACCGCCCGGCTGTTCCGGCAAGCCGCGTGTGGCGGTTTTGACGCCCGGCATCTATAATTCCGCCTATTACGAACATTCCTTCCTCGCCGACATGATGGGCGTGGAACTGGTGGAAGGTTCCGACCTGCGCGTCATGGACGGCAAGGTCAAGATGCGCACCACCCGCGGTTATGAGGCCATCGACGTGCTTTACCGCCGCGTCGATGACGACTTCCTCGACCCGCTGACCTTCCGGCCGGATTCGGCGCTCGGTGTTCCCGGCATCATGGATGTCTACCGCGCCGGCAACATCACCATCGCCAATGCCCCGGGCACCGGCATTTCCGACGACAAGGCGATCTATTCCTACATGCCCGAGATCGTCGAGTTCTATACCGGCCGCAAACCGCTTCTGGAAAACGTGCCGACCTGGCGCTGTTCGGAGCCGGACAGCCTGAAATACGTGCTGGACAACCTCGCCGATCTCGTCGTCAAGGAAGTTCACGGTTCGGGCGGTTACGGCATGCTGGTGGGCCCCACGGCGACGAAACGCGAACGGACGCTGTTTGCGGAAAAGCTCAAAGCCCGTCCTGCCAATTACATCGCGCAGCCGACGCTGTCGCTGTCCACCGTGCCGATCATGGTGAAGAACGGCATTGCGCCGCGCCATGTCGATCTGCGCCCCTATGTGCTCGTCTCGGACAAGGTGCAGATCATTCCCGGCGGCCTGACCCGCGTGGCGCTGAAAAAGGGCTCGCTGGTGGTCAATTCCAGCCAGGGCGGCGGCACCAAGGATACCTGGGTACTGGAGGATTAAGCCATGCTGGGCAGAACGGCAAACGGGCTCTACTGGATGTTCCGGTACATTGAGCGCGCTGAAAACATCGCCCGGCTTATCGATGCGGGCCTGCGCGTTTCATTGACGCGCTCGGGCAGCGGCGATGAGGACTGGGATGGCGTGCTGCAAAGCGCGGGCGTGCGCGAAGCCTTCCTTGAAATGCACAAGAAGGTGACGGCGGCGGACGCGATCGATTATCTGCTTCGGGAAAAATCGAACCCTTCCAGCGTCATGTCCTGCATCGAGGCGGGCCGCAACAATGCCCGCATGGTGCGCACGGCGCTGACACGCGAGACATGGGAAGCCACCAACGAATTCTGGATCGAGCTGAAGAACATTCTCGGTCGCAAGCTCAACCATGCCGAACTGCCGCAGACCATCGATGTCATCAAACATCGCGCCGGTCTGGTGCGCGGCGCCTTCCACGGTTCGATGCTGCGCAACGATCTCTATAACTTCTCCCGCATCGGCACCTTCATCGAGCGCGCCGACAACACGGCCCGTATTCTCGACGTCAAATATTACGTGCTGCTGCCGGCAGTGGCCCATGTCGGCTCCTCGCTCGACAATGCGCAGTGGGAATCCATCCTGCGTTCGGTCTCGGCGCACCGCTCCTATGGCTGGGTCTACGATGCGGAATACAAGCCCGCCAACATTGCTGACTTCCTCATTCTCAATGGCCGCATGCCGCGCTCGCTGGCCTATTGTTATGAAAAGATCGCCAGCAACCTCAATTACATCGCCGAGGATTACAGCGAGAGGCACAAGGCGCACGACACGGCCGAGAGCATTCGCGACAGCCTGCGCGCGACCACCATCAGCCGGGTGATGGATGAAGGCTTGCACGAATTTCTGGAGAGATTTGTCAACCGCAACGGACAATTGGGACAGGAAATCACGGAAGGCTACCGCTTCTATCAATAAGCGCGTGGACGGGGACAGCTTATGCGTCTGAAAATCACCCATACGACGGAATATGTCTATGACGAGCCGATGCCCTATGCGTTGCAGCGGCTGCGCCTGAGGCCGCAGACCGGCCCCGGCCAGACGGTGGAGAACTGGGATGTCTCGGTCGATGGCGCCACCGTCGAAGTGACCTATGACGACCATTTCGGCAACCGTGTTGCGCTGGTGGAAACCGAAGGCCCGCAGCAGCGGGTGAAGGTGGTGGCGAGCGGCACCGTGAACACCGAGGACAAGGCCGGCGTGTTCGGTTACCACATCGGCAATGCGCCGCTGTGGCTTTTCCTGCGCGAGACGCCGCGCACCAAACCCGGAAAGCTCGTGCGCGAACTGGTGAAGGTGAGCGCCGGCGACAGCGAGCTGGCCCGCCTGCATGACCTGATGGAAAATATTCACCGCAAGGTAGAGTATGTGCCGGGCGCAACCGATATCGAAACCACGGCGGAAACGGCGCTGGAAGCGGGCAAGGGCGTCTGCCAGGACCACGCCCATATCCTGACTTCCGCCGCCCGGCTGATGGGCCTGCCGGCCCGCTACGTTTCCGGTTATCTGATGATGGAAGAGGTGGAGGAACAGACGGCCACCCATGCCTGGGCCGAAGTGCATCTTCAGGGGCTCGGCTGGGTGGGTTTCGACGCCGCCAACAATATCTGCCCCGACGACCGCTATGTGCGCATCGCATCGGGCCTCTGCTACCGCGATTGCGCGCCGATATCGGGCATGCGCATCGGCCCAGCCGGTGAGACCCTGAATGTGTCGGTCACCGTGCAGCAATCGCAGGGCCAGAGCCAGTCGCAGAGCTGACACGATGACTGGCAGGGACGACGACACAATCGGCTTTTACACGGGTAACGCTGCGGCCTATACCTCGCGCGGGCAGGCGGCGGATCGCCCGCATCTGGAAACATTCCTGACGCGGCTGCAAGAGGGTGCAAGCATTCTCGAGCTGGGATGCGGCGGCGGGCAGGACAGCGAATTCATGCTGGCCGCCGGTTACGATGTCCACCCCACCGACGGAACGCCTGAAATCGCCAAAGCGGCGCAAGCCCGGCTCGGCATTCCCGTCCGGACATTGCTGTTCGAGGATATCGATGAGAGTGCGCGATATGACGGCGTCTGGGCCAATGCCTGCCTGCTGCATGTGCCTCGCCCTGCCCTGCCGGGCATTATCGGCTGCATCCACACCGCGCTGAAACCGGGCGGCGTTTTTTATGCCAGCTTCAAGGCGGGAGAAGCGGAAGGCCGCGACATGTTCGGCCGTTATTATAATTACCCTTCGAAGCCCTGGCTGGAAGACGTTTACGGACAGTTTGACTGGGCGGTGGTGGAGATCGAGGCGAGGCAGGGCAGCGGTTATGACAAGCTCCCGACCGCATGGCTGCATGTGACGGCAACGAAACCCTGATCCGGCGCGACAACTTGACGGTTGCGAAACCTCGTCCCACCCGGTTTAATCCCCGCATCGATTTGAAAGCATGATCCGGCTTCAGCCTGCGGGAGGAAAGCCGGCCGGGAGACGGCCTTGTACAGCATTTCCGACTATCGCGACTGCCAGTCGCATGGACCCGTCATCGCCGAACGGGTCTGGACGGCATGGTGGCAGGATAGCGGCCTTCAGGTGGGCGACGTCGCCGAGCACCTGAAGGACATGACCACCCCCCATACGCTGCCCACCGGCTTCGTCGCCCATGACGGCAGCGATTATGTCGGCTCCGCATTCCTCATCCATTGCGATCTGGAAGAGCGTCCGCAATATCTGCCCTGGGTCGCAGCCCTGTGGGTGGAAGAAGACCGCCGGCGCTCGGGCGTGGCGCGAGCCTTGATGCAGGCCGCGACGCAAAGGGCAGCCGAACTTGGCCACGAGACCAGCTATCTCTGCTGCCAACGGGGTCTCGAAGCCTATTATGTCAACTGCGGCTGGACCGTTCTGGAACGTGGCGTCGGCAAACACGACCTGACGGTGCTGACCTACACAACAGGTAAATAGGTTTCCGCCGCGATCCGCCGCCGGAAACCCCTGAACCGCCGGGAGGAACCATGCAACCGCCAACCGCCATTATGGAAACCGCGCTCTACACCGACGACCTCGACGCCGCCGAAGCCTTTTACCGGGATGTTTTCGGGCTGGAAGTGGTACGCAGGCTGCCGGGGCAATTCATCTTCTTCCGATGCGGGCAGCAGATGCTGCTGCTCTTCGACCCCGAGCAATCCCGCCGGGCCGACCCCGACAATCCGATCCCCCGCCACGGCGCGGTGGGGCAAGGTCATTTCTGCTTTTACGCCAGGGACAAGTCGGAGGTGGACGGCTGGAAGGCCCACTTCGAAGCGCTCGGAATTCCCATCGAACATTATCACCGCTGGCCGAATGACAGCTGTTCCGTCTATATCCGCGATCCCGCTGGTAATTCGGTGGAGATTGGGGAAGGCAAGCTGTGGGGGTTTGGATAAGCCCAATACCCGGAAGAAACGCTATGAAGAACATTTTTGTCGTCACGCACACTCAGTCCATCCACCATGTCGAAAACAAGGTCGGGGGTTGGTATGACACCGAGCTGACACCCAAAGGTGTGGCAGATGCGGAAGCAACAGCTGCTAAGCTTATGACCTTGATTGGCAGTGCATCAATCGAAATCTTCAGCTCCGATCTTCTCCGGGCCTCCCAGACTGCGGCAATCGTTGCTGAACATCTCAAGCGCCCTTTTGAAATCACAAATGACCTGCGAGAAATCAGCTACGGTTCGGCTGGCGGCATGCCACAGGAATGGCTCGACGCCCGCCAAATCCCCGCTCAGGACCACAATCGGATGGATCACCGAGGCGGAATCGCCGATGCCGAAACGAGACGTGAGGTGGCGGAAAGAGTGTATCGCTCTGTTAACACCATTATTTCGCGGCCATGCCCAACACAGATCATCGTTACCCATGGCTTTGCCCTTACCTTCGTCATCGCAGCATGGATCAAGATGCCAATAGAAAGCGCCGGCTATGTCAGCTTTCCGGCGCGGTCTGGAAGCATTACCCACCTAAGACAAGATGACTATTGGCAAAGTCGATCCGTTATTGCTTTGGCGGATGTTTCCCACCTGAAGGCAAGCTGTGGGGGTTCGGGTGAGGCAAGCGCCTGACAGTTGCCCGACACACAAAGGGATAACGGGATGAAAGAGGTATCATTTTGCGCATCCTCGGGCTCGTCCCGAGGATCTATCCACGTCGCTTAAAATCAATCGGTCGCAGGTCCTCGGGACAAGCCCGAGGATGACGTCGAGGGAGGGATGCCCCACCTCCGACCATTTTTCACGCGCAGTCCGCAGATCAGATCTGGCGAACGGTGATCTCTTCTTCCGCATCCACGGCCAGCGGGTTCTTCAGCGGCAGGCCGAAACCGGCGGCTTCGATCTCGAAGACGTCGCCCGCTTCCGGCTTGATGCCTTCTGCGAAGGAGAGCGTCGCAGTGCCGAACATGTGCACATGCACGTCGCCGGGCGCGCGGAACAGGCCGTATTTGAAGTGGTGATATTCGAGGTTCGCAAAGGTGTGAGACATGTTGTCCTCACCCGAAACGAACGGCTTTTCGAAAATGACCTTGTCGCCGCGGCGGATGCGCGAGGTGCCACGAATATCCGACGGCGGAGCGCCGACGCGGATTTCCGGGCCGAAGCTTGCCGGGCGCAGTTTGGAATGGGCGAGGTAGAGATAGTTGATCCGCTCGGTGACGTGATCGGAAAACTCGTTCGAGACGGCAAAGCCGATGCGCACCGCTTCGCCCTTATCGGATATCACATAGATGCCGGCCATTTCCGGCTCTTCGCCGCCATCGAGCGCGAAGGAGGGAGAGGTGAGCGCAGCACCCGGCGCCGCCGCCACATGGCCGTTGCCTTTGTAGAACCACTCGGGCTGAACGCCCTTTTCACCGGCCTTGGGCTTGCCGTTTTCGAGACCCATGCGGAACATCTTCATGGAGTCCGTCAGGCTTTCTTCCGCCGCTTCCGTGGTCTTCTTGTGCATGCTGTCGCGGGTCGCGGCCGAACCCAGATGGGTGAGGCCCGTGCCGGTCAGATGCAGATGCGCCGGATCGGGATGGGTGATCGGCGGCAGGAAACGACCTTCGGCATAGGCCTTTTCGAGATCGACGACATCGCCGAGACCATGGGCGGAAATGACATCGGCAAGGCTCTTGCCGCCATTGGCGGCTTCCATGGCAAGCGCATAAACCGACGCCGCATCCTTGACGGCCTGCGCCTGCCCGCCTTCTTCGCGAACGGCTACGGTGATCTTGCCACTGGCATCTTTGATCTGTGAAATGAGCACGGGATTTCCTTCCTCCGGCGCAACGCGCCTTTATCTCTTCTACGCGGCGCATAACGCCTGCATCTTATGAAAGTGGCCGGAAACCGGCCACTTTTTTGACTTGCTATGTGGGTTGGGCAATCAGCCCTTGTTCTTGTTGTAAACGTCGAAGAACACGGCGGCGAGCAGCACGAGGCCCTTGACCATCTGCTGGAAGTCGATGCCGAGGCCGACGATCGACATGCCGTTGTTCATGACGCCCATGATGAAGGCGCCGATGACCGCACCGGTGATCTTGCCAACGCCGCCGGATGCCGAAGCGCCACCGATGAAGCAGGCCGCGATAACGTCAAGTTCGAAGCCCACACCCGCCTTCGGCGTCGCCGAGTTGAGGCGTGTCGCGATGATCATGCCGGCAAGACCGGCCAGCACGCCCATGTTGACGAAGGTGAGGAAGCTCAGGCGCTCGGTGTTGATACCGGAAAGCTTGGTCGCCTTTTCATTGCCGCCCATGGCGTAGATGCGACGGCCGATGGTGGTGCGGCGGGTCACGAAGCTGTAGAGCGCAACGAGAACAAGCATCACGATCAGCACGTTCGGCAGGCCGCGATAGGTGGAAAGCTGGTAGCCGAGGAACAGGATCGCGGCCGCGATCAAAAGGTTCTGGGCGATGAAGAAACCGAAAGGCTCGACATCGATACCGTGCTTCACGTTCACGACGCGACGGCGCCATGCGAGATAGAACAGCACGACGGTAATCAAGACCGTCAGGATCATCGAGGTGGTGTTGAGACCTTCAATGCCGCCGATATCAGGCAGGAAGCCGGTGCTGATGATCTGGAAATCGGTCGGGAACGGACCGATGTTCTTGCCGCCGAGCACGAACAGCGTCAGGCCGCGGAACACCAGCATGCCCGCCAGCGTCACGATGAAGGACGGGATGCGGTGATAGGCGATCCAGTAACCCTGTGCAGCACCGATGATGCCGCCGATGACGAGACAAATCAGCGCCGCAAGGAACGGGTTCATGCCCCATTGCACGGTCAATATGGCCGCTATCGCGCCGACAAAGGCGACGATGGAGCCGACCGAAAGGTCGATATGCCCGGCCACGATGACGAGCAGCATGCCCAGCGCCATGATGACGATGAACGAGTTCTGCAGGATGAGGTTGGTCAGGTTCACAGGGCGGAACAGGATGCCGCCGGTGTAGAACTGGAAGAAAACCATGATGGCGACGAGCGCGATCAGCATACCGTATTCGCGAATATTGGCGCGAATATAGGACGAGATCGAGACGACGTTACTTTCTTCGTTTGTGGTGTTTGCCGAACTCATGAGTTCTTCTCCCCTGAGCGCATGATAGCGCGCATGATGCTTTCCTGGCTCGCCTCTCCCTTCGGCAATTCAGCGACGATGCGGCCTTCGTTCATGACGTAGATGCGGTCGCAATTGCCGAGCAGTTCGGGCATTTCCGATGAGATCATCAGAACGCCTTTGCCGTCGGCAGCGAGCTGGTTGATGATGGTGTAGATTTCATATTTCGCGCCGACATCGATACCGCGGGTCGGTTCATCGAGGATCAGCACGTCGGGATTGGAGAACAGCCACTTGGAGAGCACGACCTTCTGCTGGTTGCCGCCCGAAAGATTGACCGTTTCCTGAAAAATCCCCGACGAGCGGATGCGCAGGCGCGTGCGAAAATCGCTCGCCACCTTCATTTCCTTGATGTCGTCGATGATGCTGGCACTCGACACGCCGGCCAGATTGGCAAGCGTGGTATTGTGCAGGATGTTGTCGTTGAGCACGAGACCGAGATGCTTTCGGTCTTCCGTGACATAGGCGAGACCGGCATCGATGGCCTTGCGCACGGTGCTGACATCGACCGGCTTGCCGTCGATCAGCACTTCGCCGCTGATCTTGTGGCCATAGGATTTGCCGAACACGCTCATCGCAAATTCGGTGCGCCCGGCACCCATCAGACCAGCAATGCCGACGACTTCGCCCTTGCGCACGGTCACGTTGATATCGTGCAGAACCTGGCGGTCGCGGTGCTGCTGGTGATAGGCGTTCCAGTTCTTCACTTCGAGAATGGTCCCGCCGATCGGCACATCGCGCGGCGGATAACGATCCTCGAGATCACGCCCCACCATGTTGCGGATGATGACATCCTCGCTGATTTCTTCCTTATGACAGTCGAGCGTCTTCACCGTCATGCCGTCGCGCAAAACGGTGATCTGGTCGGCCACCTTGCGCACTTCGTTGAGCTTGTGGGTGATGATGATCGAGGTCATGCCCTGCTTGCGGAATTCCATCAGCAGGTTCAGCAGCGCCTCGGAATCGCTTTCGTTGAGCGAAGCCGTCGGCTCATCGAGAATGAGCAGCTTCACGCTCTTCGACAGCGCCTTGGCGATTTCGACGAGCTGCTGCTTGCCCACACCGATATCGGTGATCAGCGTCTCCGGCGATTCCTTCAGGCCCACCTTCTTTAAAAGTTCGCGGGTACGGTTGAAGGTCTGCTGCCAGCTGATGACGCCGCTCGAAGCGACCTCGTTGCCAAGGAAGATGTTTTCCGCAATCGACAGAAGCGGCACGAGCGCCAGCTCCTGGTGAATGATGATGATACCAATATCTTCACTGTCGTTGATGGCGCGAAAATTCCGCACAGCGCCTTCATAGTGGATTTCGCCCTCATAGGTGCCGGCGGGGTAAACACCGGAAAGGACCTTCATCAAGGTCGACTTCCCCGCGCCGTTCTCACCGACGAGTGCGTGGATCTCACCCTCTTTAACCTTGAGGTTGACGTTCTCAAGCGCTTTCACGCCCGGAAACGTCTTGGTGATGTTCCGCATTTCGAGAATGGTATTGGCCATATCGCAATCCAGCGCCCGATTAATTCCGGCGTTTTTATTTTTATGGAAAAACGGGGATGACGCCAAGTCATCCCCGCATGTGTGTCGAGCTTATTTCAGCTGGTCTTCCTTGTAGTAACCGCCGTCAACGAGAACCTGCTTGTAGTTCTCCTTGGTCACTGCAACCGGCTTCAGCAGGTAGGACGGAACGACCTTGACGCCATTTTCATAGGTCTTGGTGTCGTTCACTTCCGGCTCCTTGCCTTCCATCACGGCGTTGACCATGTTCACGGTCACCTTGGCGAGTTCGCGGGTGTCCTTGAAGATGGTGGAATACTGCTCGCCGGCAATGATCGACTTGACGGAAGGAACTTCAGCGTCCTGACCGGAAACGACCGGCAGCGGCTGGTCCTTCGTGCCATAACCAACGCCCTTCAGCGAGGAGATGATGCCGATGGAGAGACCGTCGTAAGGCGACAGAACGGCGTCAACCTTGGCGTCGGTGTAATAGGCAGACAGCAGGTTGTCCATGCGGGCCTGGGCCGTTGCCGGGTCCCAACGCAGCGTACCGACCTTGTCCATGCCGGTCTGGCCGGACTTCACGACGAGCTTGCCGCTGTCGATGTAAGGCTGGAGAACCGACATCGCGCCGTCATAGAAGAAGAAGGCGTTGTTGTCGTCCGGGGAGCCGCCGAAGAGCTCGATGTTGAACGGGCCCTTGCCGTCCTTCAGGCCGAGCTTGTCGACGATCGAAGTCGCCTGCAGAACGCCAACCTGGAAGTTGTCGAAGGTGGCGTAGTAGCTGACGTCGCCGCTGTTACGGATCAGGCGGTCATAAGCGATGACCTTGATGCCCTGCTCGCCGGCCTGCTTCAGCACGTCCGACAGCGTCGTGCCGTCGATCGATGCGATCACGAGGACCTTGACGCCCTTGGTGACCATGTTTTCGATCTGGGAAAGCTGGTTCGGAATATCGTCATCGGCATATTGCAGGTCGGTCGTGTAACCGGCTTCCTGAAGCTGCTTTACGATGTTGTTGCCGTCGTCGATCCAGCGTGCGGACGACTTGGTCGGCATGGCGATACCAACGGAACCCTTGTCCTGTGCGAAAGCCGGCACTGCGAAAGAAGCAGCACCGATGGCACAAGCCGCCATCAGCGAAATAATGGACTTCATTAACTCTCTCCCTTGAGCCCTTCTCTGGAACCCGCATGCTGCGGTGCACCATGAAATTCATGCCGTCAGAGGAAGAAGCCGCATTGCGCTTATTCCGATTTCGCAATTGCGAAATGGAACAGCTGCCGCTCCTCCCCGGCATTCCGCAAATTGTTCTGAATCCATATAACTGTCAAATAGAATAAATCAGTTTCCATATATCAATTATGATATATTAAATCGATACAAAAACCGATGAGGGGTATAAAACCACGAATGAACAACCAAAAAGTGTATGAGCAGGCGCAAACAACGGATGCCCTTTTCGTCTTTGAGGACAACCCTTTGCTGCGGGCCGGATTGAAGATGAGCCACCTGCGCATGCTGGTCATGATCGAGGAGCACGGGCAGGTCAGCGCGGCCGCCGCCGCCATGAACATGACGCAGCCGGCCGCCTCGCGCATGCTCTCGGAAATGGAGGCGATCGTCAAATCACCCCTTTGTCAGCGGGCCTCGCGCGGCGTTGTGCTGACGAAATTCGGCGAGGCGCTGGCGCGGCGGGCGCGCACCATATTGCTGGAACTGCGCGAGGCGAGCCGCGAGCTGAACCAGATGAAATCCGGCAGCGGCGGCTCGGTTTATATCGGCGCCGTCACAGCACCTGCGATCAGCCTCGTGGTTCCCGCCATAAGGCGCGCCATGGACACCTATCCCGGAATCGAAATCAACGTGCAGGTGGAAAGCAGCAACGTGCTGGCCCGCGAACTGCTGGCGGCCCGGCACGATTTCATCATCGGCCGGATACCGGACGATTTCGATCCCGGCCTCTTTTCCATCCATGAAATCGGCATAGAGCGCGCCTGTCTGGTGGTGCGCGAAGGCCACCCGCTGCTTCGCGGCGAGCCCGTGACCCTGCAGGATCTCTCCGGTTACGACTGGGTCTTCCAGCCGCCCGGCGCGCTTTTGCGCAGAACCATGGAGGATGTGTTCCTCACCCATGGCGTCGCCATGCCGCGCAACGTCATCAACACGCCATCCGTGGTGCTCACCCTTGCACTCGTCTGCAACACGGATGCCATCGCCCCGATCGCGCAGGACATGGCCGAATTCGTTGCCGGCCAGCAGGCCGATATCGGCCGAACCCGGATATTGCCGACGGATTTCGAACTCGTCGTAAAGCCATACAGCATCATCACCACCAAGGGCCGCGTTTTGCCGCCCAGCGCCCGCCTGCTCTACGATCTGGTTCTGGATGAAAGCCGCAAGCTGACCGGCCCGTGACGGCGGCAAGCCAGACACCACCTTCATGATCCATAAAGGCCGGATAGTCAGACCGGCGAGGGAAAAGCCGCATGCTCTTCGGACAATCCGTCTTCCAGTCGGTCGTCGACAGGCTGAAACACGAAAAAGAAACGGAAGAGGAAGGCGCAGAGCAGCCACCGCCCGCCGGTCACCGCATTGCCGGTTTCAGCTCGGGCTTTGTTATCGATACACATATTGAAACGCCGCCGCCCGCGAACGGCAATCTCGATGCCTATCTCGCCTTCCTGGCCGACCCCGCGCCACCGCCCGAACCGGAGCCGGAGCCCGAACCGGAACCGATGCCGGCCCATCTCGAAAAGACGTCGCTTGCCGATGTTTCGGCGGAACTGGCGATCCACGACACCGACACGGCCGCAACGCTTGCGGAAAAGCGCCGCGCCTTTGCCCGCCTCAATCATCCCGACCGGGTGAAACCGCAGTTCCGGCACAATGCGACGCTGCGCATGACCGCGGCCAATCTCCTGATCGACCAGGCGATACGGATGCTGCGGGCACGGGAGCATTTCCGGTAAAACGCCGGACGGCCTTATCTTGCAAAATACATGAGACGAAAGATAGGAAGCGCTTCAGCCCGCATCGTTCTTGTCGGTGGGCGCGCTTTCGGCGGCAGGCTCATCCGCACCATTTTCGCTCTTGGCAGCATCGCTTGCGGGTTTGAACTTCAGCAGCAATTCATAGGCCGCATAAGCGCCGATGCCGGCAACGATGGTTCCCCAGAAAAACTCGCGATTGACGAATTCGATGACGGCCCACGCGGCGCAAAAGCCGACGATGAGCAACCGGACCCATAGGGGACGATAAAGCGGATGACTCGTATCGATATTCAGCATGGCATTCCCGTCCCGGGCCTTTCCAGTCGATCGCATGATTGCGGTTCCACGCCCAAAGGCGTGAAGATGCTTATGCGTCTTGGCGGTTTCACAGGAAAATTGCAACGCAATTCAGCCCCGCTACCGATCAGGCTGGCGTGAAAGACCCGCGCAGGAAGCGCCGTCGCCGGTGCCGAAGGCAATGGCAAGACGGGAATATCAGCGCACAGGCCGCACCCTGCGGCGGCCAGCGCCCGGATTGCCCCGCTCTCGTCGAAGCTCAGTCGCGCAGGCGTCCGAGCAGCGCCAGAAGCTGGTCGCGGGCCTTCTTGCCGCCGATCCTGTCGATCAGCTTTTCCTCACGATCCCGCCAGGTGTTGGAAAGCCGGTCGAGAAGGCTGCTGCCCTCCTCCGTCATGTCGAGGAAATGAACGCGCCTGTCCTCTTCCGATTTGCGGCGGACGAGTAGTCCCTTTTCTTCCATGCTGTCGACGATGGCGACGAAATTGGCGCGCTGTATGCCGAGCGCTTCGGCCACATCGCTCTGCTTGAGACCCGGATTGCCGCCGACGATGACGAGAACGGAAAAATCGGCCGGCCGTAACCCCTGCTCCGCCAGCACATCGGCAAAACCGTTTGCCACGGCAAGTTGCGAGTGCCGCAAATGATAGCTGATCGCAGTCGTCAGCAACCCGTAGTCGATAGCCGTGATATGCGCCGCTTCCGCGCTGCCGCTTTCGGCCTTTTCCGTCCGCGGCCCGTTGCTGTGTGCCAATCGCAAAGCCATCCGATCCCCCGCCTGATTCGTTCCTTTACCTTGTCGAAATCATAACCGACAACGTCATGAAACTGTATCCCAAATAAATGTAGATGATACTAATATTGTATAATAATTTGACAGTTAATCGCTGGAAAAGCAAACCCGGACTCCGGATCGCCACCCGGCCAACGAAAAAAGTATGACTATTTACCCGCCAATTTTGAGGGGATGAAATCGCGTCCCGCGCCGCATTTGAAAGGCGTTGCCCTCATCCGACCGCCTCTACGTGAAAGCGGCAAAACAGCGGCACGCCCCGGCAATAACATACTACTTATAAGGGAAACCCCGTTCCGGCAAAAAGACAATACGTCAAACGACGCACCACCCCGCCGCCGTTGAAAGGCCCACGACCACCCCAAAACAGGCCCCGCGCCCCACCCCGCCCAAAAACAGGCAACGTTTCGCAAATCTCTGATTTTTAGACATTGATGCGAAAACAAAGCTGGGGTATGAACCAACCGCTGCACGCGATTCAAGCGTGACCGCTGCACCCGTAGCTCAGCTGGATAGAGTGTTGGATTCCGATTCCAAAGGTCACAGGTTCGAATCCTGTCGGGTGCGCCATATTTCTCAGGGCTTATAGCAAATTCACAGGCCCTACGAATTTTCCACAGGAAGCATATAGGAAGCAAACGAGCGGCGGGGGTTGCGGTGGATAAGTTTTTGGAAATCGTCGGTGCGATTGGCGTGTGTTTGGTGCTGCTGGTTCTGATCGTTTTGATATTCAGCACTCGTGGCGGCCCAGATGCCGCTCTGGCTCTCGTTGCTGCCCTGCCGTGGGCGTTTCCGGCCATCGTAGGCTTCGTCATCATTGCGGCCTTCGGCAACATGCTAGGCCAGCTCAAGGCGATCCGTGAAGCATCCGAGCGCCAAGCCAGCATGTTTGCGGAGATCATGGCAGGCAGGAAGAGAGCGGACTAAGCCGCCCTCCTGAACCATCCGTCGAATACCTCGGCGGTGAGCATGTGCATGGGTACGAAGGGGATGACTGTGCGGACAGGCCGCTTCAGGTTCTTTCTGCCCGAGCGCTGCTGATAGTCCATGCTCTTGTGATTGGTCGAGCAGAACTTTGCATAGGGCGATTTCCCTAAGAACCTCACACCGCACCACACACACGTACCTGGATAGATGGCGGGCCGCGACCCGGCGTCCCGGCAAGCCAAACTGCAGTAAGATGCCTTACGGCTGCGTGGTCTGAACATGGTTTTGCAGTGAAGGCATTCCTTCGGCTTGATAACCCGCAGAAAGACCGAAGTGCATTTCTTGCTGCAAAATTTCTGATTATGGTTATTCATCGTGAATGACTTGCCACAGTGCCGGCAATCCGCCAGTCGCGCCGGCTTGTGGAAATGGGCGGCACAAGTCGGTGAGCAAAACCGTCTGCCCCTCTTGTCCATCTCTTCCGGCCGGAATGATGTGCCGCAATGAAGGCATTCGATCAATGGAAGCGCCTGTCGCTTGACAATACGCAGCGCGTCACGGGCGATCCCGCTAACCCGCTGGTTCCACTCTCCACCTCGCACGGCCCTCATCTGTGTGGCGCATTCTGCCGAGCAGAACTTTGACCTTGTTCCCCACTGGCTGGCTTCGATTTCACAGAAGCACCAGATGCACCGGCCGTCGCTTTCCGTGTGTTCGCGCTGGCCTTGATCCCATCGAGGCCGTTGAACGCCGATGTGCTGGAACGATGCTGTGAGCAGAGCCGCAGCTTCCGCGTCGGAAACATCCCATGAATGGCCCTTGAGGCATAGCGCGGATCGCATCCCAGATCGGAGCGCGCCTTCGTTTTCAAATGGCGAATCCCTCCAGTCCTTCAGGGCGTCCATCACCTCGTTGATGACACGCTTGCGCTCATCACCACGAAACACCGGGGCGAGCGTGACTTTCTTCTTCGGGGTTCCGTACCGAAAATCGGTGTAACCCGACTTGTAGCCGTCCACGAAACCAGCATTGGCTCTGCCCTTCGCCGCTCCCATCAGCGCCCCCCGAATTGTGCGTCAAAGAGGCCGGCCGTCAGCGGAGCTTTCGATATTGGCGGGAGAACCTTGACGCCTTTTGGTCCTTCCGGCTGCTTCTTGTAGACCGTTTCGAGATAGGCCTGATCCATGGCGATGAGGATGGCCACGTGGCGCGGTTCGATGGCTTGGCGGGCGATGGCTGCATAACCAGCGATTTCCGCATAGGTGATCGGCTGCGGGCCGTTCATGCCACCCTGCCGGGTCTTGTGCAGGGCCATGAACCATTTCCACAACAGTTCACCGCCGGCAGGGACCGCCACGTTCTGGGGACCCTTGCCTTCGAGCTGGCGCTTCAGTTCGGCGCAGAGGAGCTTTTGTAGGTTCACGAGAAGAATATCTCCGTTGCGGAAAAGCTCCCCTCACGGCTGCCCCATGACTTCGGCGCAGTCACGCTGCCGGGGTCGATCATCATCAGGCATGACGGTGTTTCGAGATGGCCGGTGCATGTGGCGTTGAAGTTCTGGGTGTCGAGCGGATACATGATCTCGACCGTGGCGAAACCATTTGCGTCTGAAACAGTGGGTTCGATGATCCTGTGAAGGGATCGCTTCAAAACGCTGGCTCTCACCTCGATGTAATCGCCAGCCGTGAAGATAAATCCGGCCGGCAGCCCGCCCAGATAGAGCGTGTTTGCGGACACGGACTGAAAGAACACGTCGCCGTTGAACGCTCCGCCTCCTGCCTTTGTGCCGGATAGAGGTGCGCCCGTATCCATGGCAATTGGCCGGGGTCGGAAAACGTCATGGGCGAGAAGCGGCTTTCCCCTTGCATCGGCCTTCATGATGAAGGCGTCGAACAGGCCGAACAGATGCTCCTCAAGCCAGTTGGTGGCAAGCTTCATCGTCCAGTAGGGCGTGCCGAATGCCATCGTTTCAGCGCGCCGGCCCTCCATACGGGAAACGCTGGTCGGGCTGACCGGATCGAAGTTGCATGTCGCCCATGGCAACTCGGGCAAGGTTTGATAATCGGCCATCAGAATTCTCCACCGTTCTGCTTGAGGTTTCGGGTATCTTTGTTGTTCTGGGTGATGAGCTTCACAGACTGGCTTCCGGCCTGCTTGAGGATTTCACCCACCAGTTCGGGAGAAAGCTTCACCAGCACCTCAGACGAGCCGCCAGACGCGTTTCCAGCGCCGGAGTTGGTAGAACCGTTCACCGTCACGCCAAGGCGTCCAGAGCCGTCTCTGGAGAGCGGCATGATTGCCTCCGGCCCAGCTTCGCCCATCAGGCCAGCGCCGTCAGCGAAAGCGAACATGGTGGGCTTGCTGACGACCTGATTGGAAAACCCGTTGATGCCGTTGGGGAACGCACCGCCGTCAGCAAATAGGCCGCCAGTGATTGAACCGGATTTGATACCTGCCCATTGCGAGCCGCCACCAAACAGGCCGCCAAACAAGCTGGACAGGAAGCCACCGCCGCCACCGCTGCCGGATGCTGCCTTGTTGACCTGAAAGATGCTGTCGAGCACATCGTCAAGCATGGTGTCTGCGATGCGCTTCAGGCTGTTCACTGCAACGTCGCCCATGGCCTCCCAGAAGCTTTTTCCTTCTTCGATCGCGCTGAACAGGTCATCAAGGCCAGCGCGGGTCAGGTCTCGCCAGTAAAGCCTGCGCCGCTCGGCCTCATCCTGCGCTTCCTGCTCCTGATAGATGGCTTCGTTGAGAGCGATGATCTTCCGGCGCTCGTCATCCGTCGCTGCCGCTCCTGCCTGTCTGGAGGCCGCAGAGGCGCGCTTGGCGGCGTCGGACTGGTTGACAAGGCGAAGCTCTTCCTCAAGCTCCTTGATGAGGTCTTCTACGGCTTTGCGCTCGCGTTCCGTTTGCGTGGTAGCGGCAGAGCGAGACGACTTGCTTTTGCTCGGGGGCGTGTAATTCGGCGGCGTCCAGGTGTCGTTGCCGCTCCGCTGCATGGGCTGGAGCTTATCGCCAATCGCCTTGGTGATCTTGGCGTCTTCCTGGTTCAGCTTCTCAAGCTCAATGCGGTACTGTCCAACGGCTTTGTTACGCTGCGCGTCGGTCGCCCAGCTTTTGTTCTGGGCCTCAAGGATTTTGTTTTCGAGATCCAGCCGCTTCATGCCGAGTTCGCGTTGGCTGTTCTGAAGGGTGCGGCTCATCTGGTTTTGATAGTCGCGGAAACCGTCGATGAATTCCGCCAGACTGTCAGCCGCCGATACGATGGCGCTTTTCAGCGTCGATCCGACGGTATTGGCAATCTGGTTGAACCGGCGATCAACTTCCGCCGCTCGGTCAATGAGTTGCTGATCCATGACAAGGCCAAGATCATTCGCAGCCTTGATCGTGTCGCGGATACCAGCCTCACCCTGATCGATAAGCTGGACGAATTTCTCGCCACCAGTACCGCCGAAAATCTCGTCTGCGATTCTGATCTGCGCGGCTTTACTGAGCTTGCCGAGCTTACCGATGATCTCGGTGAAGAGTGCGGAGGGGTCTTCGAGCTTCTTCTTCAGGTCTTCGGCCGAGAAGCCCAGACGCTGAAAAGCTTCTGCTGCCGAGCCTTGGCCGGTAAGGATAAACTCGTCTGCTCGCAGGTTGAGTTCTTTCAAGCCATCAGTCAGCGCATCCACGCCAATGCGGTTCTGTTCGGCAACGTACTTGAGTTCCTGAAATGCCTTGACGTTGACACCGGCAATCTTCGCCTGATCGCCTACTTCAGAAATACCCTTTGCGAGGCTGGCCATTGTTCCGACGATACCAGCTACACCAAGGCCAGCGATCCCGCCCCACACGCCAGCGCTGAAAGCCTTACCCACCGCGCCAATCTTTGTGCTGACGGTCGCCATGGCCTGGTTGATGCGCGTGGTTGACCTGATGGCGTCCTTCTCCATCTGGTCGGTCGCTCGCTTGGAAGACTGCGACATCTTGCGGAACTCGCGCTCCGTCGTGCCGCTGGCCTTCGCCATGTTCCTTTCGAGGTCCTTGATCCGGGCCTCAAGCATAATCACAAGGCGTTCTTCGTCGGTCTGGCTCATGCGTAGCTCCAATCGTCCATGTCACCTTCAAAGGTGTCGTAAGAGGAAATGTTCGTTTCACCGGCAGCGCAGCGGGCAACGGCCATAGCGGTCGCCACGGCGCCGTCGATGCGGTCTTTGCTCTTGCCTTTGTGGAAGGACCGGTTGCCGGCAATGTCGGTGCGGATGGCAATGTTGTCGAAATGCCAGCGGAGGATAGGGTGGCCGCCGTGCTGGAACTGGCGAGCGAGGATGGCACGCTCAAGCTCGGTGATCGCTGGTGACATCGTTAC
Organism: Agrobacterium sp. CFBP 3001; assembly: GCF_027871605.1. Classification (NCBI taxonomy): domain Bacteria; kingdom Pseudomonadati; phylum Pseudomonadota; class Alphaproteobacteria; order Hyphomicrobiales; family Rhizobiaceae; genus Agrobacterium; species Agrobacterium sp. CFBP 3001. The sequence continues at coordinate 2,707 of NZ_JAQAHD010000037.1, read as the reverse complement.
CCAGCCTTGCCGAAACTCGACCACGGGCAAACCCTTGTCCTGAAGATTGTTCAGCGAGTTTCGAGCGAGGTGAGGGTCGAAGGCAATTTCGCGGACATTGAACCGGGCGCAGATTTCCTCGATCGCCGCCTCCACAGCGTGGTAGTCGACCACATTTCCCTCTGTGAGCGTGATAAGGCCTTGCTCCTCCCAGACAGCGTAATTGACGCCGTCCTGGCCTGCTTTGCGGAGGATGTTGTCTCTCGGCAGGAAGAACCACGGGTGAACGGCATAACCGCTCTCACGGTCTCCCCAGGCTGCAACAACGGCGGTCAAGTCGCTGGTGCTGGAGAGGTCAACGCCGAGATAGCAAGGCGTCTGGTTCGCTTCCAATTCGTCCAGATTTGGACGAAAGTTCCCTTCGTCGTAGATCGGCATGGAGACGAACGGAGACGCGCTGTAATCCAGCCACGTGTTAAGATGGTACTGCCGGAACGCGTCACGCTCTGCTGGCCGCTCTCGGCCTTCTCTGGCGTAGTCGCGCAGGCCGTCGATATCGGGATAGCCGAACTCAAGGCCGGGGTTCATGAAATGCCAGAGGCGTTCATCCTCCCAATCTTCGAACTCCTCGACGTCGTCACCTTCCCATTTTGACTTCTCAGCTGGATCGGTTTCGAACAGGATCGGCAGAAAGCTCGGATCCTCGACTTCACCGGATTGGACCTTGCGCGCATAGCCGAGCAGATCGAACGCAAGGTTCTCCTGTCCACGGCCTGCCTGCGTGATGATAACGAGCAGCGCGCCCTTGGCCTTGTTCATGCCGGTGCGGAGTGCCTGCCATGTCTTGCGCGATCGGTCACCTTCCCATGCGATAAGCTCGTCAGCGAGAACGAACTGCGGCGTCTTCCCCAACTTACCTTTCCCGCCTGATGCCAGGGCCCGGAACTTCGCGCCGGAAAGCTTGTGCTCCAGAATGAACGTGCTCTCGTTCAGCTTGAACCGGTTCTCGCCAAGCCAGTCGGTTTCCTTGATGATGCCAACGGCTTCCTCATAACTGATCGCGGCATCCTCCTCGGCAGAGGCAGCGACCATTGCTTGACCGCTGGGCTTGCGTTCCCATCCGGCTGTGTGAAGCAGAGCAAGGCCAGCGCCGAGCGTCGTCTTACGAGCGCCACGCGGTAGCAGCGCGAAGACGGTTCGAACCTGTCGGCGTCCGTCGGGGAATGACGGGCCGTAGATGCGGCGCACGATGCGTTCCCAATGCCGCGGTAAGTCGAAGCTGCCTGATGCACTCTTGGGGTGCTTCAAGCGGCGCAGGAAGTCCACGGCGCGCTCGCCGTAGCCAAAGGGGTCTTCGATCTCGCTGTCATCAAACAGCCAGGCCGGCCGGCGCGCCTTGATCATCGGCTTCCCCTTTCTTTCCTTGGAAGCCCTGCTTCGCTCTCGCAGCCGGCGTCAGTCCAAGCTCTGCCGACATGCGGGCAACTGTCTCCTGCGCCTTGGACATAAGTCCGGAGGCAGGGTTCGGCTTGAGATTGCCGTGGGCTGTCTTCGTGAGGATGCCGTGCTCCTCGATGGCCTTCTGGCATTCGCGCACCGTCCAGATGGCAATGAGATACGCCTCCAGCAGTCCGGTCATTGAAGCGGTCAGGATTTGACGCTGCACCATTTCGGCGGCGATGGTGTTCCACTCGTCGGCCATATCGGCTGGTAGGGTCTGCGGAATTTTCGGCACACCCTTCAAACCGCCGTCGATGGCCTTCAGCGTGGCCTTTGCTCCGCGTGTCCCTTTGCTGCTCATGCGGACACCTTGCGTTCACAGCGCAGGTCCAGGCCCTTGCGACGGCCAATCTCTTTCACCTCGCGGACGTTGAATGTCTCGCCCTCGTAGATGACTTGGTTGCTGGTCGTTAGACCCTGGAAATACCGGGTTCTAAAAATGATCGACGTGGTGTCGCTGGCGCCGTTCGTCAGGTACTCCTCGGTGCTGCTCTGGATGATCTGGGCGCGCACGGTGGCAACATCGGTCCACGTCTCGACAGGCGTGCCGTAGTCGTTAACGGTGTTGGTGAAGCTCTGGACGGTGATAGAGCGATCAAGTTTTCCGGCTCTCATGCGACCTCCTGCACAAGTGCGTCGATGGTGACGATGGCGTGGCTGGTCTTGCCGTCTGGATCGCGGAGGAAGCGAGAGCCACGGACACGGCAGTCAGCGAAATGGAAGCCGTCCAAATCCGTCAATTTGGCGAATTTGATCGCAGTCCGAATTGCTCCTGAAATACGCTTGCTGATCTCGGTGGATGGTTCCTCGACCCAAACATGCAGGTCCATGTAAACCCGTGTCAGGGTGCGGGCGATGCTGTCGCCTTCGTCCACGCTCTGGCCTTCACCGATGACGATGGAGGGGCGCGGGTTCGGGCGCTCGTTGCGATCAAGGATGTTGGCAGCCGGGACCAAAAGCGAAACCGTTTCGTTTTCAACGAGGCGCGCACGGATGGCTTTCTGCAGGGCGAGTTCGGCGCTCATCGGCCACCCCAATTCTGCTTTACTGCCTTGGCAGCGGCGCGCTTGATGCGGCCCGTAATCTTCTTGCGGAGGAGACGGAAGGCAGGCCAGAATGTTGATTTCCACTGAGAACTGACCCGGTAGCCCAGGATATTTCCATCGAGAATTGACCCATGTTTGAACCTTGCCCTGCGTGTTTTCAGCGGGGGCTACGGAGTGATCGA
>NZ_JAQAHD010000036.1:0-28925 GCF_027871605.1 Agrobacterium sp. CFBP 3001 | reverse complement strand
TGTTGCTCCTCTTTCGTGTCCGAGATCGTCGCCAAACGCTCGAATACGAGTAGAATCAACACCGTGCGCCATGTCCACCAAATTTAAACCGGACAGCAGTGGGACAAGCCCCAGGATGACGGAGAGGTTAAGCGCCCGCGCCGGAGCCGCTTTCTCTAGGCAACCCGCCCGGGAACTAGTTCAGCTTCAGTTCCATACACGTCAAATCCAGCCAGCGGCCGAACTTGGTGCCGACTTCCGAAAACCGGCCGACGACCCTGAAGCCGAGGCTTTCATGCAGGCGGATGGAGGCGGTGTTTTCCGCCTCGATGGCGGCGATCAGCACATGCACGTCGTTGCCGGAGGCATGATCGATCAACGCCTGCATCAGCTTCTTGCCGATGCCGTGGCCGCGCGCATCCTTATGCACATAGACCGAATGTTCGCGGGTGTGGCGATAACCGTCGAAAGCGCGCCAGTCGCCATAGGAAGCATAACCTGCGACCTTGCCGTCGAGGATTGCGACGATGACCGGAAAGCCGCGTGACTTGCGGGCGGCGAACCAATCCCTGCGGTTTTCCAGATCGACCAGCACGTCGTTCCAGATCGCGGTCGTATTCAGCACCGCATCATTGTAAATCTCCATGATGCCGGAGAGATCGTCCACGGTCGCGTCGCGCAGTTGCACGCTCATTGTCGTTCACCCTTTTTCCTGCTCGCAGCGGCGGTATTTTCGGCCGCCATCTGCACGAGGATTAGGCGATGATGCGAATGGCTGTCCAGTACCCATCCCGCCATCGGGGCGCATTCTTCAGGATGCCAGCGGCACGAGGCTGAACGAGGTGACCACGGCGAAATAATGAACGGCGGCGGCGGCGACCACGAAAGCGTGCCAGATGGCATTCTGGAAGCGCAGCTTTTCCCAGACATGGAAGATGACGCCGAGCGAATAGATGACGCCGCCGGCGACGATCAGCCAGAGCGTGACGGGTGCCAGATGCGACGACAGCGGCCCGACCACCATGACGCCGCTCCAGCCCATGGCGAGATAAAGGCCGATGGCGACCCGGTCGTAACGGCCGGGAAACAGGCATTTGAGAAGGATGCCGCACAGCGCCGCAAGCCAGATCAGCCCCAGCATGACGGCGATCAGCGGATCGTGGATGCCGCGCATCAGAAAGGGCGTATAGGTGGCGGCGATGAGGATGAAGATCGCCGAATGATCCAGCCGGCGCAGGAACCATTTCACCCTGGAGTGCGGCCAGATATTATAGGTGAAGGATACGGAGAGACAGGCGACGAGGCCGAGACCGTAAATCCATGCGGCGGCGATCGCGCTGAGCGTCCCCCAGGCGGTCGCGTAGAAAATCAGCGCCGTGGCGCCGATAAGCGCAAACACGATGCCGACACCATGGACGATGCCGTCGGCGACAATCTCGTGAAAATCATACTGGCGCCCGAACCGCCACAAATCGCTCATAGTCCAATCCCGTCTGCGTGCTTTCCTCAAAGCATGGAGACAATATTAGACAGGAACAAGACAGCGGCCGGTTAACGGCAATCAAATTGCATTCGAGGCTGTTGCGAAAGGAGAGGTTGGGGGCAGGCGACGTTCCCTGGCGATAAGGATGAGTTTTTCAGGTTGTCGTACCTACACACCGTCATACCGGCCCTGAGCCGGTATCCAGCCAGCCCAAGTCCTTGGGCTGAAAGAACTCTCTCGCCGCGCAGACGCGCGTCGGCTGGATGCCGGATCAGGTCCGGCATGACGGAGGAAAGGTCGTTCACCCCTCACAACGCCGCAGCGCATTCCTGGCAAAACGGCGTATAGGGCACCGCCTTCAGCCGATCCTCCGAAATCCGCTTGCCGCATTTGACACAGGTGCCGAAGGTGCCGCTGGCGATACGGTCGAGGGCTGCGTCGATGGCGCGCAGCTCGTCCTGACCCACCTGCCCCAGCTCGTCCAGCACCTCGTCATTGCTGCGTTCGGTGGCGCGATCCTCGTCATCGGGATTGCGAGGCTCTTCGAAATCGGCTTCGATTTTGTGCAGGCGGCGATAAAGCTCGCGCTGGCGGTCACGCAGGATTTTCTCGTAACTTTCGACATTCATGTTTTTTCCTCCAGCCAATCTTCTTGTATCGTCGCATTTCCAGACGGAAAACCGGATTCCACTTTTCCTTGGAATGCTTGGGGGCGGAAAACCCGCCCACAACGCTAAAACGTCAGGCTTTTATCGGTCCACCAGCACCGAGCATTTGGCGTGGCGCACCACGCGGTCGGCGGTGGCGCCGATGAAATAATTGCTGAAATCCGGCGTGTGCGACGCGATGATGATGAGGTCGGCCTTGTGCTCCTCGGCGGCGGCGATGATTTCACGCGCGGGGGCGCCGCTTCTGATTTCCTGGCTGCCCTTGAAACCGGCTCTGGTCTTAATGTCCGAAAGCTTGGTCCTGGCGTCCTTGATGGCGTTTTCGATCAGGTCGACAGGCAGGTCGATCGCCATATAGCCCGGCAGTTCCTCGACAACATTGATGAGAACGATCTCGCCGTCCGGGTCCAGAAGCGCCTTGGCCTTTTCGAGAATCTTTTCCCCCTTGTCGGTGGCGCTGAGGTCTACCGGTACGATGATCTTCTTGTACATGGCTGTCTCCTTTGGCTTGATCCGCCGTTTAGCGTGTCGGGCTAGGCTTATATTTCCCCTTCGGCAGGGCCTTCACCTTGATCGAAGTCAAAGCCGGAGCCGGGCCGGAACGGGGCATTGTCAACGAATAGTGGACGGTCAATCGCCAGACGACGATCTTTGCTGAACGACGAAACCAGCCCATATTCGCCTTCGACAAACGCCGCAAAGCGGCGTCGGCCGATGGTTTCGGCGACCGATCCGCCCCAGGGCGCTTCGGATTCAATATGGAGATCATGATGAGTGAAATCAAACAATTCGCCCTGACGCGGCCGGCCTATGTCGGCCAGGCGCATCTCGTCGTTCACGATCTGCCGCGCGTTTCGGATTTCTACCAGAAGATCATCGGCCTTTCCGTTCTTGAAAAGAACCCGAGCGGTGAAGTGCTGGGTGTCGGCGGCCAACCGCTGCTTACGCTTTCCACCTCCAGCACGGCGGAACGCGCGCCGCGCAACGCCGCAGGGCTGTTCCACACCGCCTTCCTGATGCCGAGCCGCAATGATCTGGCCCATTGGCTGGCGCATGCCGCCCATAACAATGTCCAGTTTCAGGGCGCGTCCGACCATCTGGTCAGCGAGGCGATCTATCTTGCCGACCCGGAAGGCAACGGCATCGAGGTCTATCGCGACCGTTCGCCGGATGAATGGACCTACCAGCAGGACGGCACGGTGGAGATGGCCACCCTCGGCCTCAACCTTCAGGCGCTTTACGACAGCGCGCCGAAGACGGCCTTTACCGGGGCGGCGGAAGGAACAGCCATCGGCCACATCCATCTGCAGGTGGGCAATATTCCGCAGGCGGATGAATTTTATCAGGATGTGCTGGGGCTGAAGATCATGGCGCGTTATCCCGGCGCGAGCTTCTTCGGCTCCGGGGCCTATCACCACCATGTGGCCGCCAATATCTGGAACAGCCGTGGAGCCATGGCCCGCAAGGACAACATGACCGGCCTTTCCGGCTATTCGCTGACATTCAACGAGCCGGCCGCGCTTGAGACGGCGATTGCCGCACTCGACCGGCTGGAAATCGCCACAGAGCGGCAAAGTGACGGCATTGTCCTCAAAGATCCGTGGGGCATCGGCCTAAAGCTTTCCGCCTAAACGCAAAAAAGGGGCCGCGGAAATTTTCGCCGCCCCGGAACCGCCACATTTTTCGAACGTTTGTCACCTTATTGGGGGACCGTTCGATGAATGAAAATGCCAGGCCGGACAAGACCGGCAGCTTGGTCAACACCGCGGCAAACGCTGCGGCAACAAGAGCGGACCCGCTGGAGGTGCCAGCTTCCGGCTCACGGCGTGACGATGTGCGCAGCCAGCAGCCGCTTGGCCGCGAAGCGCTGGATGTGGTTGTCGCCTGGTCGGTGATCGGCATCTTCCTTATCATGCTCATGGCAGTCATCCACGAATTGTCGCTCATCCTCATTCCGGTGGTGATGGCCATCGTGGTGGGCATGATTCTCGGCATCGCCGCCGAAAAGCTCGGTTCCTACGGCATTCCCGGCTTCGGCGTCGCGCTCATTCTATCGAGCCTCGTGGCGGCGGTGATGTTCTTCGTGGTCAATTCGCTGACCGAGCCGCTCTCGCTTCTCGCTTCGGAAGGGCCGGCGCTGGTGGAGCGCAGCATCGACCGTTTCCTGCCCTATCTGCAAAGCCTCAGATGGCTGAATATTTCGGCGGCGAGCTTCAGTCTGGGGTCGATGTCGATGGAATCTTTGATTTCGCGAAGCGGCGAAATCATCTCGCTGCTCGGCGCCAACATCACGCCCGCCGTCATTCAGGGCCTGATCTTTCTCGCCGCGCTGCTGATGTTTCTCTATAGCCGGCTGCGGCTGCGCAAGGCGATCATCATGGCCTTTCCGGCCCGCCACCAGCGGCTGCGCACCATCCGCATCATCGGTTCGGTGGAAGAGGTGCTCGGCACCTATTTCGCCACGGCGGCGCTGATCTATGCCGGGCTGGGCGTGACGATGGTGGTCATCGCCTATTTCGGCGGACTGGCCATGCCGCTTCTGTGGGGGCTCTTCGCCTTCCTCTCCAGCTTCGTGCCGTTTCTCGGCATCACCGCCATGACGATTTCGCTGACGGTGGCGGGCATCATCACCCATGACAACATCATCCTGGCGCTGCTGCCGGCGGCGATCTTCTTTACCATTCACCTGTTGATGGAAAACCTCGCCTTTCCGGCGGTGGTGGGCCGCAACATGGAGATAAACCCCTTCCTCGTCTTCGTGATGATCATCTTCTGGACGTGGATGTGGGGCGCGGCCGGGGCCATGCTGGCGCTGCCGCTGTCGCTGATCGTCATGACGGTGACGCGGGAACTCTTCCCCTCACGCCGGGTGGTGCCCAAACTGCCGGATTGACCGGCGGTTTTCCCGCTGGAAATGCGAACCACTGCGGGTTTGAGCTGTCAGGAGATTGTCCTTTGACGGCCGGCGCGTGGGGCTTACCCCCCTCTGCCCTGCCGGGCATCTCCCCCTCAAGGGGGAGATCGACTCGCGGGTGCGTTTCGCCCATCTCAACGTTTGCGAATGAAGTGGCGGTAGCGCTTCCTGCCGATCTCCCCCCTTGAGGGGGAGATGCCCGGCAGGGCAGAGGGGGGTAAACCCCACGCGCCCCGCTCCCCAGCAGTCAGACCGCTCAGGAAGCGAGCGGCATTCCCTGCGCCTCCGCCTGCGCGCTCGCCATGCGGCGCTCATGCTCGAGCAGCCATTTCTTGCGCCACAGCCCGCCGCCATAGCCGGTCAGGCTGCCATCCGCGCCCAGTACACGGTGGCACGGAACGACAATCGCAATCTGGTTCGCGCCATTGGCGCGGGCCACCGCACGCACGGCGGATGACCTGTCCATGGCGGTTGCGAGGGAGGAATAGCTGACGATCTCACCCGCCCGTATTTCCCGCAGGTTGCGCCAGACGTCGCGCTCGAAGGGTGTGCCGTGGCCGGCGAGCCGCGTTTCGAAGGCGGCCGAATGCCCGGCGAAATAGGCCTTGAGTTCCGCTTCGATCTGGCCGGTCACAGCCGTCCGGCCAAGCACCATATCCGCGCCGGTGCGCGTCTTCAGCCGCTTCAGTTCGGCTGGAAGCGCCGGCCGGTCGGCGAATTCGAGGAGATGCAGGGCATGATCGTCGGCGACGGCGAGCATCGGGCCAATCGGCGTATCGATCCAGTCGCCCTTCAAAAACCCCTTGCCTTTCATGGCGGCGGGCGATGAGCCGAAAAACTGGTTGATGGCGGAGCGGAAACCGCTGCCGGATTCGTAACCGGCATCGATCTGCGCGCCGATCACCGCTTCGCCGGAAGCAAGGCTTTCCGCCGCACCGCCTACCCGCCGCAATCTGGCGATTTCCAGAAAGCTCATGCCAAAACGGCGCTTGAAGGTGCGGCGCACGGTGGAAGGATCATGGCCCATCGCCACCACATCCTCCTCGCGCCAGCGGCGTGCCGGTTCGTTTTCCAGCGCCGTCAGCAGCGACGTCACGGTCTCATCGGCGGAGCCATAGGCGAGCATCGGCTTGCAGAGCTTGCAGGGGCGGAAACCGGCTTCCAGACATTCGGCGATGGTCTCGCGGAACCGGCAGTTTTCGATCTTCGGCTTGCGCGCCGTGCAGGTGAAGCGGCAGAAAATCTTCGTCGACGTCACACACACATAGGCCACGCCCTCATAGGCGGGGTCCTTGTTCACAAGGGCGGAATAGAGCGTTTCGGTGTCGGGGCGTTTGAACAGCATCATGGGGAGGATGCTAACGCAAATTTAAGCGGCACGCCGCCGAAAAACGGGCATGGATGTGAGGGATGTTGTCGGCTCGTTTCGTCCACGCCGTTTGGCCAAGCCGGTGCGGCATATTTCTTCTCCCCGCCGGGGAGAAGGTGGCGCGCAGCGCCGGATGAGGGGGCGACGGTGGAGAGATGCGGAAAGCTTGCCCCCTCATCTGCCCTTCGGGCATCTTCTCCCCGACGGGGAGAAGAAACGGGCGGCAACCTTGCGGATCAATTCCCCGGCGGTGCGAAGGACGGATCGTCCAGCCTTGTGAAAATCACGCCGCGCGCCTTCAGCGCCAGAAGGCCTTTCACCACGCCCTCGCCCGCTTCATGGGTGGGCTGGTTGATGTGGGAGATGATGACATCGCCATCCCTGGCGGAAGCGATGTGTTTCGCCGTCATGGCCGCACCCAGCAGCGAGCCGCCATCGCCATTGACGGAATAACCGGCCACCCGCATGCCGAGCCGGTTGATGGTGGCCATGGAGGACCTGGTGTATTTGGCAGTGGCACCCCGGAACCATTGCGGCTGGAGGCCGGTGGCGGCGACGATGGCCTGACGGCCGCCCTCCACCTCCTGCTCGACCGCCGCTTCAGAGCCGGCGGCGGCGATGCCGTAGATGGAAACCGGCTTATCCACTGCCGGCACATGGTTTTCGCCATGGTTTTCGATTTCGAAGAGGTCCGGATGCGCCATGAGCGTGGCCAGCGCCTCGCTATTATGTTTCAGCCAGCGGGCGGTGACGAAGATCGTCGCCGGAATGCGCTCCTTCACCAGCGTATCCAGAATGCGGTGGTCGGTCTTGCCCATGCAGGCGTCCAGCGTCATCGCCACCCGCCCCTTGCCGTCATGCTGCGGCGACATTTTCAGCGTCGGCTCGACAAGGCCGGTCCCCGCAAAGGCGGCGGAAGAGGCGCAGAAAAACAGGGTGACGGTGAAGAGGCGACGCAGCATTTTATGTTCCGGAGTGTGAGAGGTGGCAATCCGCCTGCAAAGCGCCCGAATTAAGGCGCGGTTTCCAGCACGGCCAGGGCCTCCAGCGCCTCTTCCACCCGCTGGCGTTCGGCGCTGGTGAGCGGCAGGATCGGCCGGGGCGGTTCGCTCACCGTGAGCGACAGGATGTTGGCGGCGGCATAAACCACGCGGATGCTGCCGAATTCCTTAAACAGCGTCCAGAGCGGCTGGAAGGCCGCATCGATCCGTTTGACCTCTTCCGCATTGGCGGCCTGAGCCGCCCGCATCAACCGCAGGGCCGGAACCGGCAGCAGGCCGGCGACGACGCTATACCATGTGTCGCCGCCGGCAAGCGTGGCGTCGGCGCAGCCCCAGTCACCGCTATAACCGATGGCGAAATCTTGCCCGAGCTTGGGCCTCAGCCGCGCAAGCTCGCCCGCATAATCGGAATCGGCCGGCAGCGGCATCTTGATGGCGCGAATATTGGGGATGTAGGCAAGCCGCACCAGAAGCTCGTCGCTGAAGGCAAAGCGGGTCGTGGTGGGATTATTGTAGATGGCGAGCGGCAGAGCCGTCGCACCCGCCACGGCGGCGAAATGGTGATAGGCTTCTTCCTGCGTCAGCGGCGTATAGGAGACGGGCGCGAGCAGCAGCGCATCGGCGCCGGCCGCCTCCGCATCCTTCGCCAGCGCCACGGCCTCATCGGTGCGCAATGCGCCGACGCCGGCCATGAATGTGCGCTTGCCCTTGAGGATGGCGGCGGCGGCCTCGATGGCGCGACGCCTCTCCTCGCGCGTGAGATACATGTAGATGCCGGTGCTGCCGAGAATGCCGACGGAATCCACCTCGGCCGCATCAAGCCGCTCGATCAGGGCGGAAAAGGCCTGCGTGTCGACCTGCCCGGCCTCGTCGGCCGGCGTGATCGGAAAAGCCGAAAGTCCCTTGAATCGTGTCGCCATGCCCATCTCCCTCGCTTTGATCGAAAGTCAGGGTTACAGAGCCGTTGACGACGCGGCAACAAAGCGGCGGCTAAACGCCGGTCTGAAATCGAAAAATTCCGTGCTCAGTCATAAAGATACAACTTCTTCCACTGCTCTTCGGGAATTTTATCGCCGACGCGGTAATCGAAGGACTGGATGCTGAGACTGTCGCTCTTTAGCTGGCACTTGTATTTGAGCTTGTACCATTCGCCCGCGCTCCTGAAGACTGCGCCCGGAGCCTTGATGGAGTTCTTCCCCACTTCCGGATCGCCGAAAGTATAGGCGATGACCTTGTCCGGCCGCATGCCCTTCTGCTCGGTCGCTATCCTTTCCATCGCCTCGATATCGCAGCGCTGTTCCAGCCGCTCTTCGGGGGCAAGCGCGTTCAACTGCCGCATGACGCTGGCGTCGATCGCGAAGGCGGGGGTGAAGGTCTGCAAGCCAAGGAAAAAGGCAGAAAGGGCAGCGGGAAGAAGCTTTCGCATGGGATCCTGTCAGTTTTTTCGTTTGTTCTTGTGGTGGGCGGCAGGCCGGGCGGCCTGCATCCATCATCGCTGATTTGCCGGATATTGCTAAAATGTGATCGAAAGCTGACGAAATTGTGCCCAAGCCGCATTCCGCCTGTGGAGATTTGAAACTTGATCGGCTGGAAGAGGAATATCAGTTGCGATTCTTTTGAAGTGACCGTCCTAAAAATCTTGCCATCTCCCCAAATTTAAAGAATAACTTGAGAAACAAATTCATTTTTTAAATAACTAAATTCCAATATTAATTTAAATTTCGGTACATTATGAAAAATACAATTATCAATTTCACGATTCTTGCCTTTTTTCTTTCCGGCTGCACTCAGACAGATAAAGAAAACGCCAAATCTCGGCTTTTAAGGACCTTTGCCAATGTCACTCTCGGTGCGGACATCGCCACGCAGGTGTGGGCAGCAGATGCTGAATACAAAGCACTCAATCTCAACAAGGCCTATATAAAGGCGACCGCGACAACCTACCCCATTTCCCACCGACCGGCCGACAAGGCATTCGGAAAACTGGGCGATTATGTTGTGGAATTGAAGAACATTGAGCAAAATCCAGATATTGGCGACATAAATCAGGCTGGATTGACCAAGCAAGTCAATATGTACCTGAATGCCAAGCGGTTTTGCCAGGGTCTACACGTTTTTGTAAAGCTATTTGATGAACCTGTTTCGCTCTACGACCCTGTAACAAAGCGGGCCGGTATATTGATAAAATGCGTGCCTTCCGGGCAGGTCAAGCCGGAGCATTGGCTGATGCCCATCGAGGTCCGAAGTTCGGAATATGGACCCAGGGTGGGCATTGGTTACATTGCGAGAGAGAAAGACTAACACGGCCATTCGTGATGAGCAGAACCCAGGACACCGCAAGTATCAATCCGAGGGTGAGGCGGGGCGCAAAAAAATGTTAGGGTCGTCGCCGACGAATCTTTCCTAGCGCCGTTCATCATACGAAAGCGAGTTTCCCTTGCCGATTTTCAAGAACCTGCCTGCCGCCCCGACCGCCGAAAAACGGCCCGTTCAGGACACGCATCACGGCATTACCCGCACCGACGATTATGCATGGTTCCGGGCCGATAACTGGCAGGCCATGTTCAAGGACCCTACCCTGCTCGACCCATCGATCCGCGCCCATCTGGAAGCGGAAAACGCCTATATGGAAGCGGCCATGGGTGACACCAGGGCGCTTCAGGAAAAGCTGTTTACGGAAATGAAGGGCCGCATCAAGCAGGATGATTCCTCCGTGCCGGTCAATGACGGGCCTTATGCTTACGGGACATTGTTCGTGACCGGCGGCGAGCAGCCGCATTATTTCCGCACCCCGCGCGGCGGCGGCGAAAAACACGTGCTGCTGAACGGCGACAAGGAGGCCGAGGGCAAGGATTATTTCCGTCTCGCCGGTCTCGACCAGTCCTCCGATCACAGCCACGGCATCTGGGGTTATGACGACAAGGGCTCGGAATATTTCACCCTGCGCATCCGCAACCTCGAAACCGGCGAAGACCTTGCCGATGTCGTGGAAAACACCGGCGGCGGCGGCGCATGGGCGCCCGATGGCAAGAGCTTCTTCTATACGCTGCAGGACGAGAACCACCGCCCCTCCAAGGTCTTCCACCATATCATCGGCGAGCCGCAGTCGGCCGACCGGCTGGTTTATGAGGAAAAGGATCCCGGTTTCTTCATGGGCGTCGGCGCGTCAGTTCTCGACGATTTCATCTTCATCGACATTCACGACCATGAGACCAGCGAATATCGCATTCTCTCCACCAAAGACCTGGCGGCCGAGCCTGCTATCGTAGCGGAGCGCGAAGAGGGCATCGAATATTCGATGTGCGAAGGCGGCGATGTCTTCTTCATCCTCACCAATGACGGCGACGCCAAGGATTTCCGCATCGTGGAAGCGCCGGTCACCGCACCCGGCAAGGAAAACTGGAAAGAAGTCGTCCCGCATGAGCCGGGCCGCCTCATTCTCTCCGTCGATGCCTATGCCCGCCACCTGATCTGGCTGGAACGCCGCGACGGCCTGCCGCGCATCGTCATCCGCGACCGCCGCACCGGCGAGGAACATTCCATCGCCTTTGCCGAAGAGGCCTATTCGCTCGGCCTGCATGGCGCGGCGGAATATGACACGGATATGATCCGCTTCTCCTATTCCTCGATGACGACGCCGAGCCAGCTGTTCGATTACGACATGGTGACGCGCGAGCGCACACTGCTGAAGACGCAGGAAGTACCCTCCGGCCACAATCCGGATGATTACATCACCCGTCGCATCATGGCCCCTGCGCATGATGGCGAGCTGGTGCCGGTCTCCCTGCTCTATCGCAAGGATGTGGCGCTCGACGGTTCCGCCCCCTGCCTGCTTTATGGTTATGGCGCTTACGGCATCACCATTCCGGCCTCTTTCTCCACCACCACGCTGTCGCTTGCCGACCGTGGTTTCATCTATGCCATCGCCCATATTCGCGGCGGCAAGGACAAGGGTTTCGAATGGTACGAAACCGGCAAGATGGAAGCCAAGCAGAACACCTTCAAGGATTTCATCGCCGCTGCCGATCATCTGGTTCAGGAAGGTTTCACCTCCTATGAGGGCATCATCGCCGAAGGCGGCTCGGCCGGGGGTATGCTGATGGGAGCCGTTGCCAATATGGCGCCGGAGAAATTCGCCGGCATCATCGCCGCCGTTCCCTTCGTGGACGTGCTGACCACCATGCTTGACGACACCCTGCCGCTCACCCCGCCGGAATGGCCGGAATGGGGCAATCCGCTGGAATCGGCAGAGGAATATGGCTGGATCGCCGCCTACAGCCCCTATGACAATGTCGGTGCGAAACCTTACCCGCCGATTCTCGCGCTTTCCGGCCTCACCGATCCGCGCGTGACCTATTGGGAGCCCACCAAATGGGTGGCGAAGCTGCGTGAGAAGACCACGGGGGAAGCGCCCATCCTGCTGAAAACCAACATGGCGGCGGGCCATGGCGGCAAATCGGGCCGTTTCCAGCGGCTGGAAGAAATCGCCTTCGAATATGCCTTTGCGCTGAAGGTGGCCGGCAAGGACGCGGCGTGACACGCTAATGGCGGAACGGGCGGCGAAAAGCCGCCGCCCGTTCCGAAAACAGTATAAAAATACCCTTCGAAAACCCGTTTTCGAATATTTTTTCCACAAAATCACGCCGGTATTTTTTCTTTAAATACCACTTTACGACATAACGGATTTTTATTTCAGAATACTGAAATTCAAAATATACCTCTTTAAACTAAAAATATATTTTTAGTATTACGTCAGATGTGAAAATGTTCCGGGAATCGAACGCATGGCTGCGATGCGCCATTTCGCGTTGCAATATCACTTTTTGGCCGTATTATGCCGGTCGTTGACATATTCATGCGCCTTTTCGCCGCGTTTCCTGCGGCAATGCCGCAGCGTGTTCTGCGGATATTCTTCTTGCCGTCTTTTTTCGGCTTTTCCATGCGCCATGTCAGTTCGCCCTTGGCAATCCGGGCTTTGCAGTGCTCCCGCTTTGCCAATTGAAAACACTGCATCAGACTTGGGGGTCTTACACATGAAGAAACTCCTCGCCTCGACCATTCTCGTAACGGGCTTTATCATCGCTGCCGGTGCAGCAAATTCCGCCAATGCCGCCGAAGAGTGCGGCAGCATCACCATCGCCGAAATGAACTGGGCATCCGCCGGTGTCGCGGCTTACGTCGACAAGTTCATCATGGAAAACGGCTATGAGTGCACGGTCAATGTCGTCAGCGGCGATACCATGCCGACCTTCGCCTCCATGAACGAAAAAGGCCAGCCGGACATGGCGCCCGAATTGTGGGTGAACGCCGTGCGCGAGCCGCTCGACGCCGCCGTCAAGGACGGCCGCATGATCGAGGCATCGAAAATTCTTTCCGAAGGCGGTATCGAAGGCTGGTGGATCCCGAAATTCATCGCCGACGCCCACCCCGACATCAAGACAGTCGAAGATGCGCTGAAACATCCCGAACTTTTCCCCGCCCCGGAAGACGCCAGCAAGGGCGCCGTGCATAATTGCCCCTCCGGCTGGAACTGCCAGGTGACCACCGCCAATCTCTACAAGGCGCGCGAGGGCGACAGGAAGGGCTTCACGCTGGTGGACACCGGCTCTGCCGCCGGCCTCGACGGCTCCATCGCCAATGCGTTTGAAAAGAAGCAGGGCTGGCTCGGCTATTACTGGTCGCCCACCGCCATTCTCGGCAAATACGAGATGGTGAAGCTGGATGACGGCGTCGAACTCGACCGCGCCCATTTCGACGACTGCACGGCGAAGGTCGATTGCGCAGCGCCGAAGGTCAATGCCTATCCGGTGGCCGATGTCTATACCGTCATCACCAAGGATTTCGAAAGCAAGGCCGGCGTGACGCTGGACTACATCAAGGCCCGCAACTGGGACAACAAGACGGTCGCCGAAATCCTCGCCTGGATGGATGAGAACCAGGGCACCAACGAGGATGGCGCGGAATATTTCCTCGAGAACCACGAGGAAATCTGGACGAAGTGGGTTCCGGCCGAGGTGGCGGAGAAGATCAAGGCTTCGATGTGATTGGTTAGTGGGGGGTCGGCGTAAGCCGCTTACCCCCCTCTGCCCTGCCGGGCATCTCCCCCTCAAGGGGGGAGATCGGCTGGGCGCGCTTTCACAGCTTCATCCTCAACCATCGAGATGGGCGAGACCTTGCCGCAGATCGATCTCTCCCCTTGAGGGGGAGATGTCCGGCAGGACAGAGGGGGGTGCCCGCGCACTCCAACCTCCACCACCCATCCCCCAAAACCCAAAGGGAAAACAACAATAATGGCCCTCTGCACTTACCTGCCGGACATGCTCTGCAAGTTCCCGGCCATCGACAATTCCACGATGCGTGTGGCACGCAAGACCATCGATGATGGTTTTCGCGATATCGTGCGCAATTACGGCGATGCGATCGATGTGATCGTGCATCCGCTGCAGCTCTTCCTCAATTCCTCGGAGCGGCTGTTCATCCAGACACCGTGGATCATCACGCTCCTCATCATTCTCGCCATCGTGCATCTGGCCGGCCGCAGCTTCAGGATTACCGGCGGCACGGCGCTCGCCCTGCTGATGATCGGCGCCGTCGGCCTCTGGCGAGACGCCATGACGACGCTCTCCATCGTCGCCATCGCCACCCTGATCGCCATCGTCATCGGCCTGCCGCTCGGCATCCTGATGGGACGTTCCGAACGCCTGCAACGTCTCATCAATCCCGTGCTCGACGTGATGCAGACCCTGCCGAGCTTCGTTTATCTCATCCCCGTGGTGGTGATTTTCGGCATCGGCAAGGTTCCGGGCCTGATCGCAGTGGTGATCTATGCCATTCCGCCCGTCATCCGCCTCACCAGTCTCGGCATTCGTCTGGTGGACCGGGAGGTGCTGGAAGCGGCCGATGCCTTCGGCTCCTCCAATGGCCAGAAGCTGTTCAATGTGCAGCTGCCGCTGGCGCTGCCCACCATCATGACCGGCATCAACCAGACCATCATGATGGCGCTCGCCATGGTCGTCGTCGCCTCCATGGTCGGTGTCGGCGGGCTCGGCAAGAACGTGCTGCAGGCCATCAACAACCAGTTCTTCACGGTGGGCTTCCTGAACGGTTTCGCTCTGGTCGCCATCGCCATCATGTTCGACCGGGCAAGCCAGGCTTTCGGCAAGCGCCTGCAGAAATACCGCGAGGTCTCCCATGGCTAAAAGCATCGAAATCCGCCACCTTTACAAGATCTTCGGCAAGCATCCCGAGAAGTACCTCGAAGCGGTGCGGTCCGGCATGGACAAAGCCGAGCTGAACGACAGGCACAACCACGTTCTCGGTCTCAACAACATCAACATCACCATGCCGGGCGGCAAGATCACCGTCGTCATGGGCCTTTCCGGCTCCGGCAAGTCGACGCTCATCCGCCACATCAACCGGCTGATCGACCCGACCGCTGGCGAAGTGCTTTACGACGGCGAGGAGATCTGCGGTATGAGCACCTCAGCGCTCAGGCAATTCCGCCGCCACAAGACGGCGATGGTGTTCCAGAAATTCGGCCTTCTGCCGCATCGCACCGTGCTGGAAAACAGCGTCTACGGCCTCGACATCCAGGGCGTGCCGCGCAAGGAAAGCGAAGAAAAGGGCCGTTACTGGCTGGAACGCGTCGGCCTTGCCGGTTACGAGGATTATTATCCGAACCAGCTTTCCGGCGGCATGCAGCAGCGTGTCGGCCTTGCCCGGGCGCTGGCCAACGATGCCGATATTCTCCTGATGGACGAAGCCTATTCGGCGCTCGATCCGCTGATCCGCGTCGACATGCAGACCATGCTGCTCGATCTGCAGCAGGAGCTGAAGAAGACCGTGGTGTTCATCACCCACGATCTGGACGAGGCGCTCAGGCTCGGCGACCATATCGCCATTCTCAAAGACGGCGAAGTGGTGCAGCAGGGCGACGGCCAGAGCATCATTCTCTCGCCGGCCGATGGTTACGTCACCGAGTTCGTGCGCGACGTCAATCGCGGCCGCGTGCTGCAGGCGACCACGGTGATGGAGCCGCTGGAAAGCCGCCCCGAGGGCATGCCCGTGCCGGAAAATGCGACGCTGGAAACAATCGCCCGCGACATGTCGGAAGCCAACGAGACCACCGCCCATGTGGTGGACGAGGACGGCAAACCGGTCGGCAGCATCGGCCTCGATACGCTGGTGGCTGCGATGGTGACGCCCGCGCCGCAGGATGTTGAGGCGGAGGCGGAAACGGCGGAGAAGCCGGAGAAGCTCCTGGAAGCGGCTATGCCTGTGGAGAAGGAAACGGCGTAATCCGGCGCCGGACGGATTGGCCGCGTCCGCGAGATTTCCTCTTTCCGTCATACCGGCCTTGAGCCGGTATCCAGCCAGCCCAAGTCCTTGGGCTGAAAGGACTCTCTCGCCGCGCAGACGTGCGGCGGCTGGATGCCAGATCAAGGCGGAATGACGGGAGTGAGGTGTTCACGGCGCCAGAAATTTAACCCGGACTGCAATGCCGCGAGGGACAAAGCTGGCAATCGCCTCCTGCCCCGCCCCCCTTATGCAAAAACGAAGCACTACTTCGCCTGCTGTCAACCCTCGGCGGTCGCTGCAGCGCAGCAAGCGCAAGTTTCGGACAAGTCGCCGCCGTTAACCATTCGTTAACTTTTGAACGCGGAATCACCGACATGCAGATCGAAAGCAATATTGGCGGATATAACTATCAGGGTCGCATCCGCGACATCGAAAAAGCTGGCAGCGCTCAAAGCGCGCCGGAGGAGCAGGCGGTAAAACGCGGCCCGGGCAATCCCACCGTTTCCAGCACCATTCTTTCCCAGTCGCTGGCCAATGTTCTGTGGGCCGTCGGCAATGGCAGTGCGCCCGCTTATCAGGATACGACCGCGGCTTCCCCCGAGGACAAGGCGGAAGCCGAGGTCGAATGGGTGCGCAGCGCCTATTCGGAATATACCGAATAGGCGATTCCAATCAGGCCCTTGCCGGGCTGACTTCCACCGTCACATGCGAGAGTTCATGTATGGCGGCAAGTTTTTGCTTATAAAAAGCCGGCGCTTTCGGCGCCTGTGAATGGATCGCCACGATGGCGGCGTGATGCCCCGGCCCTACCTGCCAGACATGCAGGTCGGTGATGCGATCCTCTTCCGTCTCCACGCTTTCACGGATTTCCTGCGGCAGATCCTCCGCCGGCGGCAGCGCATCGAGCAGTGTCGTCGCCGTGGAGCGGATCAGGCCCCATGACCAGCGGGCGATGACCAGACCGCCAACGATACCCATCAACGGATCAAGGAACGACCAGCCGTTCCACTTGCCGAGCAGCAGCGCGACGATGGCGAGAACCGACGTCAGCGCATCCGCCAGCACATGCAGATAGGCCGCGCGCAGATTGTTGTCCCGCCCGCCCTTTGCGCCGTGGTCCGCATGGTGACCGGCATGGGAGCCGTGATCGTGATGGGCGTGGCTGCCATGGCCATGATGGGCATGCGAGCCGTGGGCATGGCCATGGCCATGATCGTGGTGATGGTCATCCTTCAAAAGCACGGCGCTGAGAAGATTGACGGCAAGGCCGATGATGGCGACGAGGATCGCCTGGTTGAAATCGATTTCGACAGGATCGATGAGGCGCATCGCGCTTTCGACGGCAATCAGCAGTGCCACCACAGCCAGTACGATGGCGCTGGCAAAACCCGCCAGATCGCCGAACTTGCCGGTGCCGAAGGTGAAGCGCGGATTGCGCGCCTCGCGGCGGGCATAAAGATAGGCGAGCGCCGAAATCAGCATCGCGCCGGCATGGGTGGACATGTGCCAGCCATCCGCCGTCAGCGCCATGGAGCCATACCAGTGGCCGGCGACGATTTCCGCCACCATCATCGCCGCGGTCAGCCCAATGACCATCCAGACGCGCCTTTCATTGCGCTCATGGTTCTGGCCAAGGAAAACATGGTCGTGACCGGCTGCTGCACGGTGTTCGGATGTCGTCGTCATGTCGCTAATCCTGTTCGCTTTTACCGTATGTAGGTCTTCAGCACCTGGGCGAGCTCTTCCGCCGCCCGCGCCCGCTCGTCTTCGTTTTCGGCATGCACCACATGCTCATGCAGATGCTCCTGCATCACCTCCCCGGTCAGGCCGGAAAGCGCGCCGCGCACCGAAGCGAGCAATTGCAGCACCTCGCCGCAGGGCTTGGCATCATCCAGTGCGCGCTCGACCGCCTCCATCTGCCCTTTCAGACGGCGGATGCGGGCCAGAAGCTTCTCCTTGTTGCGGATCGTATGGGACATGGGCACCTTATATACTATAGGGGGGTATAGTATATTGCCGCTATTTTTTGCGCAAGGCGTGCATGACGCAATCTTCGGGAATGTTTCGGACCTTAAAAATGCCCCATCAGAACTAGGGGACTCACAGTCATGACGACTAT
This sequence comes from Agrobacterium sp. CFBP 3001, assembly GCF_027871605.1. NCBI lineage: Bacteria > Pseudomonadati > Pseudomonadota > Alphaproteobacteria > Hyphomicrobiales > Rhizobiaceae > Agrobacterium > Agrobacterium sp. CFBP 3001. The sequence goes on along the minus strand of NZ_JAQAHD010000036.1, from coordinate 11,094 downwards.
CGCAGCAACCAGCAGCATCAATTTCGCCTCTCCCGTCCGCGGCATCGCGCCTGCGCATAACCGGGAGAGCCAGTCTACCACCGAGGCTTTGCAGGAGCTGACGCGGGCGGCCCATCGCGCCATTTCGGTGGCAGGCAATGTCGCCACCACCGTCGCCCCGCTGGCCGGCGCCTCCGCGAGCCTCGCTGCTGCTCTCTGGAACATGGACAGCGGCGTTTCCGCCGCCACTGGCGCCAATGCTGAGGTGGCCGCTTCCGCCCAGCCAGATATGGCAAGCCTCGAATCGCAGATTCTGAAGGCACTGGCCCAGGCGCTTGGCGTCAACGACGCCGCTTAAGGCCATTGAACCGGGGACGGAAAAGCCATATCTCTAGAGACTGGAGATATGGAGAAAAAGATGCTGTCCATCGGTGAACTGTCCAAACGCACCGGCGTCAAGGTGCCGACTATTCGTTATTACGAGCAGATGGGCCTCATCCGCGAAGCCGACCGTTCGGACGGCAACCAGCGCCGCTACGAAAAGACCGACCTCGAAAGGCTGGCATTCATCCGCCATGCGCGCGATCTCGGGCTGAACATCGACGCCATCCGCGAACTGATCGCGCTTAGCCAGCACCGGCAGATGCCCTGCGAGGGCGCAGACCGCATCGCCGCCGAACACCTCGCCCATGTGCGCGAAAAGATCGCCAGCCTGAAGAAGCTGGAGCACGAGCTGGAGCGCATCGTCTCCCATTGCCACGGCCATTCCATAGAGGATTGCTACGTCATCCGCGCGCTTTCCAATCACGGCATGTGCGAGGGTGAGCATTGATCGGAAAACCGGGCTTGACAGATTGCGGATTCGGGCGCATTGCATGTCCCATGATCAACGAACGCGCACCCATCTCCTGCTCGTACTTTTGGGCCTACCTCTAAGGGCGGCTCGACAGATCATATTGTCAACAAGCCGCCGTCAGGCGGCTTTGTTGTTTCTCAAGCGTCCTGACGGCACCGATAAGACCAAAGGACCGAAAAAATGACCGAAGATAGCTCCCTTACACTGGAAAGACCGCCCGTCGTCATCATTCGTGGCGCACGCAAGACGGATTTGCCCGAGCTCAACGAGATGATTACGCTGCTTGCCTCCTACCACGGCGATGCGGCGGCGATCACGCCGGCGAAACTGGAACGCGACCTGTTCGGCCCGCTGCCGTGGGTACATGGCCTCGTGGCCGAAGCCGATGGCGCGCTGATCGGTTACGCCCTGCTTCTGCCGCTCTACAGGGCGCAGGAAGGCCGGCGCGGGCTTGAGCTGCATCATCTCTTCGTGCGTGACGGGCATCGCGGCCATGGCACCGGCCAGCACTTGGTTTCCCGCGCCCGCGATATCGCCAAGCGTCTCGGTTGCGACTATCTTTCCGTCAGCGCCACGACCGGTAATGTGGCGGCGCATCGCTTCTACGAAAACATGGATTTCGCGCCCCGGCCGGTTACCGGCATGCGCTACATGCAGTCCATCGCCTGATTAAAACCACGGAGACGGCCATGACACGGATCGCCATTGCGCTGGCGCAGGATTTTGCGGACTGGGAACCGGCGCTGCTTGCTGCAGCAGCCCGCAGTTATCTGGGCGTCGAGATCGTCTACGCTACCCCCGATGGCAGGCCGGTGACATCCATGGGTGGGCTGAATGTGACGCCTGACACATCCTATGACGCGCTTGATCCAGCTGGCATCGATGCGCTTGTCATTCCCGGCGGCTTGAGCTGGGAAAAGGGAACGGCTGTCGATCTTGGCGGGCTGGTGCACCGGTTTCACGACAGGAACCGGCTGGTTGCCGGCATCTGCGCGGCGGCAAGCGCGCTCGGTAGCACGGGCGTCCTGAACGACGTCGCCCATACCGGCAATTCGCTGGCGTCCCACAAGGCTTATGCCGTCTATAGCGGCGAGTCGCTCTACCGCGACCAGCCGAAAGCGGTCAGCGATGGCGGCATCATCACCGCCGCCGGCAGCGCGCCGGTCAGTTTCGCTGTGGAAATCCTGAAACACCTCGGCCTCTTTGGTCCGGAAGCCGAGGCGGAACTTCAGGTTTTTGCGGCGGAGCATCGCTGAGGCATAGCCGCCTCGGTTGTTTGCGCTCCCTCTACTCCCGTCATTCCCGCCTTGAGCCGGATCCAGCCGACGCGCGTCCGCCCGGCGAAAAAAGTCCTTTCAGCCCAAGGACTTGGGCTGGCTGGATACCGGCTCAAGGCCGGGATGACGGAGGTGAGAACAGCGATGATTATCGCCGATCCAGCACCCGGCATGCGCGCGCCGCTGGCTCCTCGCCCTCACCTGCTATCGCACGGCGAATATCGCGGCTGTTCAGATGCAGGCTGCGGCCGGCGGGTAGATTTGCACGTTTGATCTTGGCAAGTGCCGCCGCCACAAAGGCGGCTTCATGGTCGTGGAAAAAGGCGAGAGCCGCCTCTCCTGTCGGGCTTGGCCCCAGCACGGCCTTGAAGGCAAGGCGGTGCACGGCGCAGAAAGCGCCGTGACCGGGAACGGCAAAACGCAGCGCGTCGAGTTCCTCACTCCATTCCGCTGCGTCCTGCATGGATTTACGCCTGCTGGAAGCGCTTCAGGAAAAACGCGCTCAATGTTCCGAGCAAAGCCCAGAAAACGAAGCTGGTCACGGTGGCGGCGACGATGAACTGACGCTCCAGCGGCAGCGGCGCCAGCGCATGTTCGCTTTCCGGCGGCAAGGGTGCGCCGACCACATGCGGTGCGACAATCAGCACCAGCGCCAATATGATGGCCCAGGGTTCGCGGCGGAAGGCGATCAGCGCAATGCCGCCCGCGGTTGCGGCAACCGTCGCAAGCCACCAGATTTGCCGCGCCTCAAGTGCGGCGGCCGGGCTGCCCGGCAGTTCCGGCGGCAGGCCGATCATCGGGGCCAGCATGACGGCGGCAAAACCGGCAACGCCCCAGAGAAGGCCTTCGCGCCAGCCGCCACTCGTGCCACGCAGCGAAATCAGGCCGGTCAGCACCAGAGCATAACCGATGGCGGTGAGAACATTGGCGGCGACGGTATAGGCGGTGCGCTCGAAGCCATCGGCCGGAGCCCACGCCTCGTCATTGTGCTCATGGGCGGGAACGGCAGCACCGGGGGCCGTCGCATCATGGCTGTGGGGCGCTTCGCCGGCGCTTTCATAGGTTTCCGCCTGAAGGATGAGCGGCGTCGTGCCAAAAGCCTGCATGGCCGAAACGGCGAAACCGCCAAGAATGCCGACAAGGACGGCGGTAAAGACGATATTGCGAAAAGACGACATGCCGTTCCCCTCAATGGCAGGGGAAGGCGTTGGCATGACGCGTGTCATGCGCGGCGTTGTGAACGGCTTCCACATGGGAAAAACCGACAAAACCGACAACGAACAGGCCAAGCACGATCGCCGTCAGCGATTGCGCGAAGCTGGTTGTTTTTGCGGAAACGGCGGCGTTGGCCGTATTCTGGTTGATGGACATGGTGACCCCTCTCCGGCGCGACCCCGCGCCTTTGGACGCGGCCAGACGGCAAAAGGCCGTGGAGCCGCTACGATACACTTCACCACGGGGATACGAGACTGACACAGGGAAGCGTTAAACCCGCCACCCTGAAATTCCGCTCTTCCGGACACCCCGCCGGCATGGATATTTCCGCGATGGCAGGTCTCCTGGCTTACGGGTCAAAACCTGAAACACCTTCCCGGCGTCACCCTCTCTGGAAACCTTCGGTTCCCGGCGAGATGGCCTGCCAGTGGCATTTCGTTTCAGGCTCTCCGCTCACAGTTGCGGGGGCAGCCACGAATGAGGATTTCTCCCTATCGTGTTCCCTTTTCACCTTCCGGAACGCCCGGAAGGAACCATCACAGGATTGTTATCCGATGGGCGGGGTCGGGAGTCAATGGTGGGCCTGATTTCGAACTGCACGCCGTCGCCTCCACCTCCGTCACCCCGGATTAGATCCGGGGTCCAGCGCGATCAAGTCCTTGATCGCGAGAGACTCTTCTCACGGCGCAGACGCGCCGTGGCTGGATGCCGGATCTGGTCCGGCATGACGGCTGAGGGTTACCGCGACGGTATGGCCTTCAGATAGGCGGCAATCGCATCGCGGTCCTCAGGCGTGAGATGCGCCATGTTCTGCTGCACTTTGACCATGGAGCCGCCGACGCTGTCGAATTCCGGGGTGAAGCCGTTTTCCAGATAGCTGGCAATATCGGCCTCGGCCCAGCTGCCGATGCTTTGCGAGCCGGGGGTAATGTCGGGAATGCGGCCCTCGCCTTCCGGGTTGGGACCGCCGGCCAGCCACTTGTCTTTCACGAAACCGCCAAGCGCGTTGCGCGGCGTGTGGCATTCGCCGCAATGGCCCGGCCCTTCCACCAGATATTGGCCGCGCAGCAATTCAGCATTGGCATTGGCAAGCTCCACGCGGGGCCGCGCCGAGGGGTCGAAATAAAGGAATTTCCAGCCGCCCAGCGCCATGCGCAGATTGAAGGGGAACGGCAACTCGTGATCCGGCGCATCGTTCTGGCTGGCCGGCAGGGCTTTCAGATAACCGAAGAGATCGTTGATGTCCTTCTGCGTCATGCGGGCATAGGAGGCATAGGGAAAGGACGGGTAGAGATGTTCGCCGTTCCTGCCCACACCGCGCGTCATCGCATCGCCGAATTCCGCCAGCGTCCAGCCGCCGATGCCATGCTGCGGATCGGAGGAAATATTGGGGACATGGAAGGTGCCGAAGGGGCTTTTCAGCGCCTGCCCGCCCGAAAGCGTCAACAGCGCCTCGCCTTTCGCATCGGGTGCGGCATGGCAGCTTGCGCATCCGCCCGCCCAGAACAGTGTTTCGCCATTGGCCAGATCCGGTTCGCCCAGGCTGACCCAGTGGCTGGGCGCCTGCCGCTGAGGCGCGGTGACCCAGGCGAATATGCCGTAGCCCGCAATGGCCGCGACGACGGCCCCGCCCACGAGTTTCGTCCAGATGGAGGACATGCCCCTCTCCCCATTCTCACCTGACCCGGTCAGATGTCTTTCGTGCCTGAGAAAACGCCGCCGGTAAGCGGCGTTTCCAAAGTGCTGCGATTATTTCTTCAGACGATAGGTCTGGTGGCAGGTGCCGCAATCGGCGCCCAGCGTCTTCATGGCGGTAGCGACGCCCGCCTGATCGGTGGGGAGATTGGCGAGAACCATGTCCGCATCCGTGCCGAGCTTGGCGGCCTTGGCCTTGAAGTCGTCGAAATTTTCCCAGATGGCGGGGGCAGCGGCACTGCCGGTCTCGGTGCCGGGGGGGAACTGGTCCGGGAAAGCCTTGGCGTTGGTGCCGATGGTGGTTACGGCAGTCTTGACGGTATCGGCGTCGAAGGGCTTTTCGCCCTTGGATATGGCGGCAAGCGAACCCATCGCCCCACCGATCTGCTTCATCATGCCTTCACGTTTTTCGACTTCGCCGGCAGCGTAGACCGCTCCGGCGCAAAGACAGCCGAACAGCATGGCCGCGGTAATGGTTTTCAGTTTCATGCAACTCTCCTTGATTCCGGCCGGGACACCGGGCGCTAGATGGAACGGCGCGAGGATGCCCTTTCCGGATGGCGAAAAGAAGTCACATTGCGGTGAATTCCATCGTGAAAACAGAAGCCTAAGACAGGGCCTCCCACAGTGTCAGCAGCGCTGCGGCAATCAGCATGAAACCGGCGGCGCGGCCGATGAAGATCGTGGCGGCGGGCGAAGAAATCAGCCATGCCCGGCTTTTATCCGCCGTCAGCGCCAGCGCGCCGTAAACCGTGAACTGCGTGACCGCCACCATCGCGCCCATCACCAGCCCCTGCATCCAGATCGGGCCATAGGCCGGTTTGAGGAATTGCGGATAAATCGCCATCATGAACAGATAGGCTTTCGGGTTGGAAAGGCAGGTCAGCACCGCCCGCCAGAAGGCTTTTCTGACCGAAGCGCTCGCCTGCGCCTCATCGCCGTTCACGACAATCGCGCTGCGCATCAGGCCGATGCCGATCCAGATCATATAGGCCGCCCCGAAAACCAGAAGCGGCAGGAACAGCGACGGCATCCAGGCGGCCAGCATGCCGACGCCCAGGGCGCCGTACAGCGAATGCACGATGCCGCCGGCGCTCATGCCGCTTGCAGCGGAAAGGCCGGTTCTCTTGCCGCCCGTCAGTGCGCTTGCCAGCACAAACAGCATGTCCATGCCCGGCAGGATGATGATGCCGAACAGGACCAGAAAGAAAAGCCAGAGATTTTCGGCGTAACTCATGTCAGTATCTCCCAAAACGGTTCACGACACATTCGGGAAATCCCATGTTTCTCAATGTGTTTCTCCGTTTATAGGAAAAGCCAACTGACAGCGTTGTGTCAGTTGCGTGGGAAAATCCACCGGGAAAACGGCAATGCGCAAGGCGTCGAGACTGTTCGAGATCATCCAGATCCTGCGGGTGGCGCGCAGGCCTGTCACCGCGCAGACGATTGCCGAGGCGCTGGAAGTGACGGTGCGCTCGGTCTATCGCGACATCGCAGCGCTTCAGACCATGCGCGTGCCCATCGAAGGGGAACGCGGCGTCGGTTATATCCTGCGTCCCGGCTTCAATCTGCCGCCGTTGATGTTTTCCATCGAAGAGACGGAGGCGATCGTGCTGGCGCTCGCCATGGTGGCCCGCACCGGCGATAGCGAGTTGCGGCAGGCGGCAAGGCAGGTCAGCGACAAGATTGCCGCCTCCCTGCCCGAACCCCTGTCGAAAACCCTCTCCGCCAATGCCCTGCATGCCTGGGGCAGCATCGCGCCCTCCCCCGCCGGCGTCGATCTTGCGACGGTCCGGCGGGCGGTGCGCGACGAGGAGAAGCTGGAGATCACCTATCGCGATGAAGCCGGCGCGCAAACGCAGCGGCGGGTTCGGCCGATTGCGGTGATCTATTATTCGGAGACGGTGAATATCGTCGCCTGGTGCGAATTGCGGCAGGCGATTCGCAATTTCCGTTCGGACCGGGTGCTGAGCTGCGAAACGACCGGCAGCTTCTTCAAGCTGGAAGGCGAGAAGCTGCGGCAATTGTGGATGAGCGGCTGGCAGAGCAACCAGCCGCCAATCCCCTATTCACAGCCGTAAAAGGCGATCCTCCTCGCGCCCAAAACCGCGAATGACGATCCGGTCGGAAAAGACATCGGCAATCGCGAAGGTGTTCTGGTCTGGCGTATCGACCATGCCCTTGAAGTTCACGAAGTGGGTATTGCCCAATAGGCCGTAATTGCCCTCGTGATTATGGCCATTGAACCACGCGACGACCGAGGGGTGGGAGCCGAGAAGTTCAAGGATGCGAGGCGCGTCCCACATATTGTGGGCGTTTTCGGGATAGACAGGATAGTGGCAGAGAACGATCACTTTTTCGCCCGCCGCATCCGCCCTTTGCAGAACGGCCCGCAGCCATTCGAACTGCTCGTCGCTGAGCGAGGCGTTCCAGTCCTGTGCATTGATTGCGCCGGCATCCGCAAGGTGCTTCAACCGATCTGCGGCAAGCGCCCGACGCGGATCGCCGGGCGGCGGCGCGAAAAGGCTGACCTCGTTGCCGTCAAGCACGACGAAGCGGATGCCGCCGATGGAAAAATCATGCCAGGGGGAGGACATGCCGAGGCGGGCGTGGATAGCCGGCAAATGCTCTGCGGCGACGGCGAAATCGTGATTGCCCGGCAGCAGCACCGAACGGTGGCGAAGCCCGTCGTAAACGGCAAGGATCGCATCGAAGTTTTCGAAGCCACGATCGATGATATCGCCGAGCGTCACCACGAAGGCGAGGTCCTCGCGGTTGAAGGCGTCGACCGCGTCTGCGAGCTTTTTCGGGCTCTCGGCATAATAACGACCCATCTCGGGGCGCGGAGCGGCATCGGCATATTGGGGATCGGCGACAATGCCGAAGGAGAAGAGAGGCGTGGTTTTTTCAGTCATGATGCGCCGCGATAAACCCGGCGGATGACAGGCTTGTGACAATAAAATCCGACAGGCCGCATCGCCCTATCACAAATGCAAAACACCCGGCTTGAAGCCGGGCGTCTCAAGTGTGTGGATATTTCCACTGTCGTCATGCTCGGGCCTGTCCCGAGCATCTGCCACGTCGCGTTTTGAGAGACGGAGCAGATCCTCGGCACAAGGCCGAGGATGACGTCGCGCGGGAGGAGGCTGCTTCGATGAGCAACCACGCATTCCGCGCAAGCCTTACTTGGCGGCGGCTTCGTAACGCTCCAGGACGTAGTCCCAGTTGATGAGGTTATCGACGAAGGCTTCGAGGTACTTCGGACGCAGGTTGCGGTAGTCGATGTAGTAGGAGTGTTCCCAGACATCGACGCCGAGGATGGGATCGGCACCATGAACCAGCGGGTTTTCGCCGTTCGGGGTCTTGGAGATTTCAAGCTTGCCGTTCTTGACGGAGAGCCATGCCCAGCCGGAGCCGAACTGCGTGGTGCCGGCAGCGATGAAATCGGCCTTGAACTTGTCGTAACCGCCGAGATCGGAGGCGAATGCCTGCTCGAGCTTGCCCGGCAGCTTGTTGCCGCCGCCGCCCTTCTTCATCCACTTCCAGAAATGGACGTGGTTGTAATGCTGGGCCGCATTGTTGAAGAGACCGGCATTGGTGCCAAAGGACTTCTTCACGACTTCTTCGAGCGACAGGTCGGAAAGACCTGCTTCGGCCGCCAGCTTGTTGCCGTTGTCGACATATGCCTTGTGGTGCTTGTCGTGATGGAACTCGAGCGTCTCGCGCGACATGTAGGGTGCAAGCGCGTCGTAGTCGTAAGGGAGTTCGGGAAGTTCGAAGGCCATGGTTTTTACTCCTTTTTGCAGCGGGTTACCGCTCCTAGAAACCGTGTGAGCGGACCATAGGAGCGAACCTCTGTTTGGGCAACCTGCGAAATATCAAAATGTTCCGACAAAAGAGAAAATTCCTCTCCGCGCGGCCGCCACCACATTTGTTTCACAACCCTGGCGTACCGTTTTCCACCCTATCGGTTCGCTTTTGCCGAGATTGCAGGAAGGAAATTCCATGACCCGTCCGATCCCCCGCACCATCCTCCTCCTTGCGGCGCTTTCGTCGCTCACCTTCCCCGCCGCCGCGTCGTCGGATGACGCCTGGAAGGAGTTCGTGGCGGATGTGCAGACGGCCTGCCTTGCCGGCGCCAAGGACATGATCGAGGACGCGAAGGCCGTGGTCGATCCGGTCGGCAGCGAGAATTACGGCCTCGCCATTCTCACCGGCAAGGTCAAACTCACCGGGAAGAGTGGGGGCGCGGATGCGACCGTCAGCCATATCTGCGTCTACGACAAGAAAACCAAGGCCGTGGAGCTGGGCAGCGAACTTTCCGGCGATACGCTGAAGGTGGAAATCCCCGGCTCCACCAAGCCCTGATCGTTCAAAAGCGCGGCGTGGTGTCGCCCTCGCCCAGCGCACGCTGCATCAGCACCGTATCCAGCCATTGGCCATGTTTCCAGCCGATGGATTTGAAGGTGCCGACATGTTCGAAACCGGCGGCGCGGTGCACGCCGATCGAGGCGGCATTGGCCGAATCGCCGATGACGGCGATCATCTGCCGGAAGCCGCCTGCCGTCGCCGCCTCGATCAACGCCTCGAGCAGCTTGCGGCCGATACCCATGCCCTTCATGGCCGGATCGATATAAACGGAATTCTCCACCGCCGCGCCATAGGCCGGGCGCGGGCGATAGGCGCCGGCATAGGCATATCCGGCTATCTTTCCATCGCATTCGGCGACGAGATAGGGGTAATTGCCCTCCACCAGAAGGCGGCGGCGCTCCAGCATCGTCTCCGCGCTCGGCGGATCGATCTCGAAGCTCGCGCGGCCGTGCAGAACGGCGTCCCGGTAGATTTCGGCAATGGCTGGAATATCCGCCTCTTCGCAAGGGCGGATCGTAAGGCTGGAAACGGTGGAAAGGGTCATTCTCTCGTCCTGCGGATCATTCACGCCGTCATTGTGCATTGCGGCGCAGCCAAAATAAAGATTATCTGTCTTATACAAACGATAAGGTTTTCTTTGATGATGGACCTCGATCTGCGGCAGCTGCGCAGCTTTATGGATGTGGCCGATCTTGGCAGTTTTTCCGCCGCCGCCGACAAGGCGGGGCTGACGCAGCCGGCCATCAGCCTGCATATAAGGCTGCTTGAAAAACAGCTCGGCGTGCGGCTGATCGAAAGGGTCGGCAGGCGCGCGCAGCCGACGGCGGCGGGGCGCGACTTTCTCATCCATGCAAGGCGGATTGCCGAAGAAGTGGCGCATGCCATCGATACCGTTGCGCCGCATCGCAGCGGGGTGACGGGACGCCTGCGCATCGGCACCGGCGCCACCGCCTGCATCTATCTGCTGCCGCCGGTGCTGGGCAAAATCCGGCAGGCCATGCCCGGCATCGAGATCGTCGTGCAGACCGGCAATACCCACGATATCCTTCGGCTTCTGGAGGCCAATACCATCGATGCAGCGGTGGTGGCCCTGCCCGCCAGCGGCCGCAGCCTCGATATCAGCGATATCCATCTCGACGAGCTGGTCGCGGTTTTCCCGCAAGGCTCCATCTCTGACGCAACGGCGCTCAACCCCGAGACGCTTTCGGCGCGGCCGCTGCTGCTTTACGAGGGCGGCAATACGCGCCGGCTGGTGGATCAATGGTTTTCGGCAAGCGGCCGCACCGTGCAGCCCGCCATGGAACTGGGCAGCGTCGAGGCGATCAAGAAGCTCGCAGGTGCGGGCCTTGGCCTTGCCATCGTGCCGCGCATGGCGATGGAGCATGAAGGGGCGGCATCCGGGCTCGAATGGCGCTCGCTCGAACCGCCGCTTGAACGGCGGATCGCGCTGGCGATGCGACGCGACAAACATATGACCGCGCCGCTGCGGGCACTTGCCGCTGCGCTGCCGGATGTGCGGAAATGATGAGGCCCGCCCCGGTTGCGAGGGCAGGCCTCGACTTGTTGACGAAAAGGCCCCGTACTCTCTCCTCCGTCATGCCGGACTTGTGTGGACGTATTGTGGTTTACTTGATGCATAGGCCGGGATGCGCATCCCGGCCTATGCAGGCAGGCGGCCGTATTTCCGGACTGGTTTACGCA
>NZ_JAQAHD010000035.1:0-33089 GCF_027871605.1 Agrobacterium sp. CFBP 3001 | reverse complement strand
TGCTCCTCTTTCGTGTCCGAGATCGTCGCCAAACGCTCGAATACGAGTAGAATCAACACCGTGCGCCATGTCCACCAAATTTAAACCGGACAGCAGTGGGACAGGCCCGAGGATGACGGGAAGTGTGTGGGAAGGGCATCGCACTCACTTAACCATCGCCTCTCAATGCTGGTCGGTATGGGGCTTGTGAAAGATATCGTCGGTCGGCGGAATGGTCTGCCGCTCGATCATCCGGTGCACGCGCGGCCGTGTCTTGCCGCGGTGAAGCTCCAGCAGCCGGTCCCAGGCCTCCGCATCCGCCTGGGTGCGGCGGTGGTTGTGGCGGACATATTCCACCCATGTCGGCACATGGTAGCTTTCGGTCCAGATATCAGGGTTTTCGAGATCGCGCATCAGGTTCCAGTTGCGTGCGCCATCACGCAGACGGATTCGGCGGCGCTCCGCCATCAGTGGCAGAAATTCGCCCAGATCCTCGTCATGGATTTCATAATCGATGAGAATGGCAATGGGTCCACTGCGCGGCTTGATATCCAACCGCAGCGGCGGTTCCACGAAGCGGTTGAGCGGATCGAGGTTGAGCGAAGCAAAAGCCGGCATGGCGAGCTTTAGGCCGACGACGACGCCGAGCAGCATCAGCGCGCACGAACAGAGCAGCGAATAGGAAATGCCGTAATCTTCCGCCAGCTCGCCCCACAGCCAGCTGCCGACCGCAATGCCGCCGAAGGTGAGCGTCTGGTAGAGCGAGAGCGCCCGGCCTACCACCCAGCGCGGGGTGGAGAGCTGGACGATGGTGTTGAAGAGCGATAGCGCCAGAACCCAGCAGGCGCCGGCAACGGTCAGAACCAACGAGGTGACGATCGCACTCGTGCTCACCGCCGTTACGCCAGCGCTGAAGGCGAAGCCAAGAAATGCGACGCGCACGATCCATTCGCTGGACAGGACCTCGCGCAATCTGGCGCTGATCAGGGCACCGCCAATGGCGCCGACGCCGAAGGCACCCAGCATGACGCCGTAGGTCAGAGGGCCGCCTTCGACCAGATCGCGGGCGACGATGGGCATCAAGGCAAGGATGGCGCTGGCGGAAAGGCCGAAAAGGAAGCCCCGCACCAGCACCTTGCCGATATTGGGCGACATCGCCACATAACGCATGCCGGACGAAATGGCGGCCAGAAGCTGCTCCCGCGGCAGGGTCGAGGCATATTTGGGCGGCTGCCAGCGAAACAGGGCGTAGATCAGCGTGAAATAACTCAGCGCATTCACGAAAAATGCGGCAGCGGCGCCGGCGGCCGCGACGATGATGCCGCCGATGGCCGGGCCGACGCTGCGGGTGATGTTGAAGCCAACGCTGTTCAGCGTCACGGCGGCGGGCAAATCCTCGCGCGGGACCATTTCGCCGACGGAGGCCTGCCAGGACGGATTGTTGAGCGCCGTGCCGCAGCCGATCATGAAGGTAAAGAAGAGAAGCAGCCAGGGCGTGAGCCAGCCGGACCAGGCAAAGACGGTGAGCAGCACGGAGGCCGTCAGCATCAGGAGCTGCGCCGAAATCATGATGCGGCGGCGGTCGAAACTGTCGGCCAGCGCGCCTGAAATCAACGAGAACAGCATGATCGGCAAAGAGGTGGAGGCCTGCACCAGCGCGATCATGTTTTCGGAACTCGAAAGCGAGGTCATCATCCATGCGGCGCCCACCGCCTGGATCAGTCCGCCGAAATTCGAGGCAAGGCTGGCGATCCAGATTCGTCTGTAAGTCAAATGCCTTAAAGGCGCGAGTGGCGATTTACGGTCAGGCACGCTCTGTCCACTTAATGCAACTGCGATTTGTCAAACGGCAACTATAGACAGTGCCAGCGATCATGCCAGCCTTTCCGACATGGTAAGGGTGAAAATGTGACGGAGGCGGCACCCGAAGCGGAAGAGCCCGCTAAAACCTTGCAATCCCGCCCCGATGGGTCTATATGACCCCTGAAATTCTTGATCGCTTGATGAAGAGTGGGGCCGCGAGGCTCCGCTCTTTTTCGTTAGGCGAACCGGAAACGACGGGCAGAAGGCCCGGTGAACATCAAAGACCGGAAGGCCAGATGGCAGACACCGCACATGAACCGCGACTGATAACCGAAACGGGCATCGACCAGCGTATCGCCGAGATCATCGAGCCTGTTTTGACGGGCATGGGATATCTTCTGGTGCGCGTGCGGCTCTCCAACCAGAACGGTATGACGCTTCAGATCATGGCCGAGCGCGAAGACGGCACCATGACCGTCGAGGACTGCGAAGCCGTCTCCATGGCGATTTCACCGGTTCTTGATGTGGAAGATCCGGTCGATAAAGCGTATCATCTCGAAGTTTCCTCGCCCGGCATCGACCGGCCGATGGTTCGCAAATCGGATTTCACCCGCTGGCAGGGTCATCTGGTGAAGGTCGAAACCTCCATTCTGGTCGAGAACCGCAAGCGGTTTCGCGGCAAGATCGTCGAGGTCAATGCGGACGGCTTCAAGCTGGAACGCGACCAGATCGCCTATGGCGAGGAACCGACAGTCATCATTCCGTTCAGCGCGCTTTCGGATGCGAAGCTCATTCTGACGGACGATCTTATTCGTGATGCGCTGCGGGCAGACAAGGCGGCCAAGGCCGCCGCCGCAAACCAGAACGACGAAAACGAAGCAGACGAAGACTAATTCCAACGTAAAGCCCGGAAACAAGGGCGAACCCCGCAATCATGCGACTTACGGAGATAGAAAAATGGCAGTGAGTGCTAACCGGCTTGAGCTTCTGCAGATCGCCGATGCTGTGGCGCGCGAAAAGGTCATCGACCGCGAAATCGTGCTTGCCGCAATGGCCGACGCTATCCAGAAAGCCGCCCGCTCGCGCTATGGTTCGGAAACCAACATCCGCGCCGACATCAACTCCAAGACCGGCGAAATCCGCCTGCAGCGTCTTCTGGAAGTTGTCGAGGCCGCCGAGGATTATTCGACCCAGATCCCCCTGGAGCTTGCCCGCGACCGCAACCCGGATGCCAAGCTCGGCGACTTCATCGCCGATCCGCTGCCGCCGATGGATTTCGGCCGTATCGCCGCCCAGTCCGCCAAGCAGGTCATCGTGCAGAAGGTGCGCGAAGCCGAACGTGACCGCCAGTATGACGAGTTCAAGGACCGTATTGGCGAAATCGTCAACGGCACCGTCAAGCGCGTCGAATATGGCAACGTCATCGTCGATCTCGGCCGTGGCGAAGGCATTATCCGTCGTGACGAGATGATCCCGCGTGAAAACATGCGTTATGGCGATCGCGTCCGCGCCTACGTCTACGACGTTCGCCGCGAACAGCGCGGCCCGCAGATTTTCCTGTCGCGTACCCATCCGCAGTTCATGGTGAAGCTCTTCACCATGGAAGTTCCGGAAATTTACGACGGCATCATCCAGATCAAGTCGGTTGCCCGCGACCCCGGTTCGCGCGCCAAGATCGCCGTCATCTCCAACGACTCGTCGATCGATCCGGTCGGCGCCTGCGTCGGTATGCGCGGTTCGCGCGTTCAGGCCGTTGTCGGCGAACTTCAGGGTGAGAAGATCGATATCATTCCGTGGAGCCAGGAACCGGCCTCCTTCATCGTCAACGCCCTGCAGCCGGCGGAAGTCGCCAAGGTCGTTCTGGATGAAGAATCCGAGCGTATCGAAGTGGTGGTTCCGGATGAGCAGCTGTCGCTCGCCATCGGCCGTCGTGGCCAGAACGTACGTCTGGCATCGCAGCTGACCGGCTGGGATATCGACATCATGACCGAGCAGGAAGAATCCGAGCGTCGCCAGAAGGAATTCAACGAGCGCACGGCCCTCTTCATGGAAGCGCTCGACGTCGACGAAATGGTCGGCCAGGTTCTGGCTTCGGAAGGCTTTGCGCAGGTTGAAGAACTCGCTTACGTCGATCTCGATGAAATCTCCTCGATCGATGGCTTCGACGAAGACACCGCCGATGAAATCCAGACCCGCGCCCGCGAATATCTGGAGCGCCTGGAAGCCGAAATGGACGCCAAGCGCAAGGAACTCGGCGTTTCCGACGAGCTGCGCCAGATTGACGGCCTGACCTCGCAGATGATGGTTGCGCTCGGCGAAGACGGCATCAAGACCATTGAGGACTTTGCCGGCTGTGCAGCGGACGATCTCGTTGGCTGGAGCGAGCGCAAGGACGGCGAGACCAAGAAGTTCGAAGGCATCTTCTCCAAGCTCGATGTTTCGCGCGTCGAAGCCGAGAACATGGTGGTGCAGGCCCGTCTTCTGGCAGGCTGGATCACCGCCGAGGAGCTTGCTTCCGCAGAGGAAGCCGATCCTGAGGCTGCCGAGGAGGCGGATACCGCCGAGCAGGAATGACATCGCAGGCGCATGAGCCGGACGATCTGCCCGAGACTGACGATGACGGGCGGATCAAGGGCGACGTCAACGGACGTATGTGCATTGTGACACGGCAGAGCGGATCGCCGGATGAGCTGATCCGCTTCGTCGCGGGCCCGGACGGCAACGTCGTTCCGGACCTGAAACGCCAATTGCCGGGGCGCGGTTGCTGGGTAACACCCGAGCGCGCCCTGATCGAGAAAGCCATCGCGAAGAAGCTCTTCGCACGGGCTCTCAAACGCGACGTCAAAGCCGGGCCGGAGCTTCTTGCTCTTCTCGACCGGCTGATGGCGCAGCAGCTTGCAGGCATGATGAACATGGCGCGCAAGGCGGGCCAGTTCATCAGCGGCGCGATGAAAGTCGACGCCGCCGTCCGTTCGGGGAATGCGATTGCCGTGTTCCACGCGACCGATGCTGCGGCAGACGGCGTGAGAAAACTGGACCAGGCCCGCAAGGCCTGGGCACTCGGCAGCGATGCCGGCAATGAAATTCCGTCCTTCCGGCTCTTCAGCGGCGCCGAAATGGACGAGTTGATGGGCCAGAATGCTTTTATCCATGCCTGCGCGCTTGCAGGGCAGGCGGGTGAGGGTGTAGTGAAGCGCGCAACGATGCTTGAGCGGTACCGCCTTGGCGGCCAATCTCAGGCGGAACGCGACGCTGCCCGGACAGAACAATGACGCGGTTGCCCGACATGAACGGTCGCCGCGTTCCGATGCAGCAATTGAACGACGAGACCTGATGAACGTCATCCGGTTCTCGTCCGAAGGAACGGGAACGGAATGACCGACAACAACGACGACAAGACACTTAACGCACAGCCTAAGAAGACTCTCACCCTCAAGCCGGGCGGGATGAATCAGGGCACCGTGCGGCAGGATATGGGTCGAGGTCGCACGAACGCGGTTGTCGTGGAAACACGCAAGCGCCGCCCCATGCGTCCTGAAGACGAGAAGCAGGTTCATTCGGTTGCAGCGCCCGCTCCGAAGCCGGCCGCTCCTGCCCCCGCGGCAGCACCACGTCCGCAGGCGCCGCAGCAGCGCATCCACCAGCCCAGCGGCCAGCAGCAGCGTCCGGGTTCCTCCCAGCCGCAGCAGCGTCCCGGCTCGTCCGCACCGCAGCAGCGCCAGCCTGAGCGTCCGCGCGGCAACGTCCTGCACGACCTGTCGGCAGGCGAGATGGAAGCCCGCCGCCGCGCGCTGATGGAAGCACAGGCCCGCGACGTGATCGAAGCCAAGCAGCGCGCCGAAGACGAAGCGCGCCGCAAGGTGGAAGAAGAGCGCCGCATCGCCGCCGAAAAGGAAGAGGCCGCACGCCGTGCCGTCGAAGAGGCCGCAGCCGCCAAGCTGGCCGCAAGCCAGCCCGCCGTGGAAGCAAAGTCGGAACCGGTCGATGAAAAGCCGGCTGCCGCAGCCCAGCCGGCGCCGCGCGCCGAGGCTCGTCCTCAGCCCGCCGCTGCCGCCCCTTCTCGCGCAACTCCCGAAACCGCTGCTCCGCGCGGACGTCGTACCGATGGCGACGACGAGGACGATCGCGGTGCACGCCGTGGCAACCTGCCGGTTCGTGGCAAGGTCGCGGCGCCTGCACCTGCGAAGCCCGCAGCCCGTCTGAAGACGGAAGAAGAACGCCGTCGCGGCAAGCTGACCGTCACCTCGTCCAACCTGGATGAAGACGGCACGCCGCGCGGACGCTCCATGGCATCCATGCGCCGCCGCCAGGAAAAATTCCGCCGCAGCCAGATGCAGGAGACCCGTGAAAAGGTCATGCGCGAAGTGATCCTGCCGGAAACCATCACCATTCAGGAACTGTCGCAGCGCATGTCCGAACGCGCCGTCGACGTCATCAAGTTCCTGATGAAGGAAGGCCAGATGATGAAGCCGGGCGACGTGATCGACGCCGATCTGGCGGAACTGATCGCCGTCGAATTCGGCCACACCGTCAAGCGCGTTTCCGAATCCGACGTGGAAGAAGGCATCTTCAACCAGGCAGACGACGAAGGCGAAATGCTGCCGCGTCCGCCGGTTGTCACGATCATGGGCCACGTCGACCACGGCAAGACCTCGCTGCTCGACGCCATTCGTCAGGCGAATGTGGTTGCAGGCGAAGCCGGTGGCATCACCCAGCATATCGGTGCCTATCAGGTCGAAAAGAACGGCCAGAAGATCACCTTCATCGATACCCCCGGCCACGCCGCCTTCACGGCCATGCGTGCCCGTGGTGCGCAGGCGACGGATATCGCCGTTCTGGTGGTCGCCGCTGACGACAGCGTGATGCCGCAAACGATCGAGTCCATCAACCATGCCAAGGCGGCGGGTGTTCCGATCGTCGTTGCGATCAACAAGATCGACAAGCACGAGGCAAACCCGGAAAAGGTTCGCCAGCAGCTTCTGCAGCACGAAGTCTTCGTGGAATCGATGGGCGGTGAAGTGCTTGACGTGGAAGTTTCCGCCAAGAAACAGCTTGGTCTCGACAAACTGCTTGAAGCGATCCTGCTGCAGGCTGAAATTCTCGACCTCAAGGCAGATCCGAACCGCACCGCGGAAGGTACCGTCATCGAAGCGGAACTCGACCGCGGCCGTGGTGCCGTCGCGACCGTTCTCGTACAGAAGGGTACGCTGAAGCCTGGTCAGATCATCGTGGCCGGCGACCAGTGGGGCCGCGTTCGCGCCCTCGTCAACGACAAGGGTGAACACGTCAAGGAAGCCGGTCCGGCCATGCCTGTCGAGATTCTCGGTCTTTCCGGCACGCCATCTGCAGGTGACCGTTTCGCGGTTGTCGAAAACGAAAGCCGTGCTCGCGAGATTTCCGAGTACCGCCAGCGTCTGGCACGCGACAAGGCCGTCGCACGTCAGACGGGCCAGCGCGGTTCGCTGGAACAGATGATGAGCCAGCTGCAAACTTCGGGAATGAAGGAATTCCCGCTGGTCATCAAGGCAGACGTGCAGGGCTCGGTCGAAGCCATTATCGCTTCGCTCGACAAGCTCGGCACCGACGAAGTCCGCGCTCGTATCGTTCACTCGGGCGCTGGCGCCATCACGGAATCGGATATCTCGCTTGCCGAGGCATCCAACGCCGCGATCATCGGCTTCAACGTTCGCGCCAACGCACAGGCACGTACGGCCTCCGAACGCGCCGGCATCGAGATCCGCTACTACAACATCATCTACGATCTGGTGGATGACGTGAAGGCAGCGATGTCGGGCCTGCTGTCGCCGGAGCGTCGCGAGACCTTCCTCGGCAACGCGGAAATCCTCGAGGTGTTCAACATCACCAAGGTCGGCAAGGTCGCGGGTTGCCGCGTCGTCGAAGGCAAGGTGGAACGTGGTGCGGGTGTGCGTCTGGTACGCGACAACGTCGTTATCCACGAAGGCAAGCTCAAGACACTCAAGCGCTTCAAGGACGAAGTGGCAGAAGTGCCGGTCGGTCAGGAATGCGGTATGGCCTTCGAAAACTACGAAGACATCCGCGCCGGCGACACCATCGAGTGCTTCCGCGTCGAACACATCACGAGAACGCTCTAAAGCATTCCCAGGAAAAGTGGACCCCGGTTTTCCGTCCGGAAATGCGATTAGAACAAAGAGCGTTCTCGCCGCAAAACAGGAATTTACTGTCGGGCGCCGGCTTACCGGCGCTCGCTCCGTTTGAGGCATAACCCATGGCAAAAGCAACATCATCCGCCCCTTCGCAACGCATGCTACGCGTCGGCGAACAGGTGCGCGCCGCATTGACCCAGATTCTCCAGCGCGGTGAAGTCCGCGACGATCTGATCGAAAGCACCGTCATTTCCATTTCGGAAGTGCGCATGTCTCCCGATCTCAAGATCGCCACCGCTTACGTGACGCCGCTTGGCGTTGCCGATCACACCGATATCATCAGCGCCCTGAACCGCCATGCAAAATACATGCGCGGCCGCCTCGGTCCGCAGCTTCGGCAGATGAAATACATGCCGGAACTGCGTTTCCGCGACGATACGAGTTTCGACAATTACCAGAAGATCGACGCGCTTCTGCGCTCGCCCGAAGTACAGCGCGATCTTGGACCTTCGAACGAAAAAGACGACGAACAGAACTGAAGCATGTCCAAACCACGCAAACAGCAGAACCGCAAACCCAAGGGCCGCCCGATTTCCGGTTGGCTCATTCTCGACAAGCCGCTGGATTTCGGCTCAACCGAGGCCGTTTCCAAGATCAAATGGCTGTTCAATGCCCAGAAGGCGGGCCATGCCGGCACGCTCGATCCGCTGGCCTCGGGCATGCTGCCAATCGCGCTTGGCGACGCCACCAAGACCGTGCCCTACGTGATGGACGGCCGGAAAATCTACGAGTTTACCGTCACCTGGGGCGAGCAGCGCTCGACTGACGATCTTGAAGGCGAGGTGGTCGATTCCTCCGAGCAGCGCCCGGACGAACAGGCAATCCGCGATCTTCTGCCTAATTATACCGGCGTTATCATGCAGACGCCGCCGCAATTTTCGGCCATCAAGATCGCTGGAGAGCGCGCCTACGATCTGGCGCGCGACGGCGAGACGGTGGAAATTCCCGCGCGCGAGGTGGAAATCCATCGCCTGACGCTGCTTGCCTGTCCGGACGCCGATACCGCGCATTTCGAAGTGGAATGCGGCAAGGGTACTTATGTGCGGGCGCTGGCGCGCGACATGGGCCGCGATCTCGGCTGTTTCGGCCATATTTCGGAACTGCGCCGCACCATGGTCGCCCCCTTCGGCGAAGACATGATGGTGCCGCTCGAAACCTTGACGGCACTGGAAGCCGTGGAGGATCGCGACGAGCGACTGGAGGCGCTGGATGCCTTCCTGATCGACACGGCCGAGGCGCTTTCCGCCCTTCCCCGCCTCATTATCAACGATGACCAGGCGCACCGGCTGAAGATGGGCAACCCCATCCTGCTGCGCGGGCGCGATGCACCGGCCAATCATCCGGAAGCCTATGCCACCGCGCATGGCAAGCTCGTCGCCATTGGCGAAATCGGCGAAGGCGAATTCCGGCCGAAGCGTGTTTTCGGCTAAGTCAAGGCTCGAGAGGGGCTGTCAATCGCCTCTTTCAATTGCACCCGGAATAGTTTATAGGCAGCGCCAGCTTGGGCTTTGCCTATGCTGCTGAATGGCCAGAGCTGGACGACATCCCGGCTTTAGGCGTCCCATTTTTCCTTAAAACAGAAAGGATCGTCCGATGTCGATTACTGCAGAGCGCAAAGCCGCCCTCATCAAGGAATATGCCACGAAGGAAGGCGACACCGGTTCGCCGGAAGTTCAGGTCGCAATCCTGACCGAGCGGATCAACAACCTGACCGGTCACTTCAAGGACCACAAGAAGGACAACCACTCCCGTCGTGGCCTTCTGACGCTGGTTTCGAGCCGTCGTTCGCTTCTCGACTATCTGAAGAAGAAGGACGAAGCCCGTTACACCAAGCTGATCGGTGCTCTCGGCATTCGCCGCTAATAACTTCTCCGGCGGGTTTCGCAAAGATGCCCGCCGGTTTTTATATCCGGTCTTTTGAGGCCGCATGAATTTCCGGGCGTTCGCCGCTGATGTGGCCCCCGGACGATAAGGGTGACCCGGATGGGCCGGCGCCGCCTTTTTCAACCGCAGACCTGTCATGGGGCAGGATTGCCGGATGCTTGCTTTTCGAAGCCTCCTGCTGTCTTGCCCGTGATTGAGTCACAGCGCTGCTTCCGCCGGTACGACGCCGGAGCGGGCAGCCACAACCAAGGACAAGATATGTTCAATCAACACTCCGTGGAAATCGAATGGGCAGGCCGCCCGCTGAAGCTCGAGACCGGCAAGGTTGCCCGTCAGGCTGACGGCGCCGTCATCGCAACCTACGGCGAGACGATGGTTCTCGCGACCGTGGTTTCCGCAAAGTCTCCGAAGCCGGGTCAGGACTTCTTCCCGCTGACAGTCAACTATCAGGAAAAGACCTACGCAGCCGGCAAGATCCCCGGTGGCTACTTCAAGCGCGAAGGCCGTCCGAGCGAAAACGAAACACTGGTTTCGCGCCTGATCGACCGTCCGATCCGCCCGCTTTTCCCGGAAGGCTACAAGAACGACACGCAGGTCGTCGTCACCGTCATCCAGCACGATCTGGAAAACAACCCGGACGTCCTGTCGATGGTTGCGGCTTCCGCAGCGCTTACGCTCTCTGGCGTTCCCTTCATGGGCCCGGTTGGCGGCGCGCGCGTTGGCTACATCAACGGTGAGTATGTTCTTAACCCGCATCTGGACGAAATGGACGAGTCTGTTCTCGACCTCGTCGTTGCCGGTACGCAGGACGCCGTTTTGATGGTTGAGTCTGAGGCCAAGGAACTCAACGAAGAAATCATGCTCGGCGCCGTCATGTTCGGTCATCGCGGCTTCCAGCCGGTTATCGACGCGATCATCAAGCTCGCCGAAGTTGCTGCCAAAGAACCGCGCGAATTCGAACCGGAAGATTTCTCCGCGCTCGAAAACGAAATGCTGGCGCTCGCCGAAGCGGAACTGCGCGATGCCTACAAGATCACCGAAAAGGCAGCCCGCTACGCCGCCGTCGACGCCGTTAAGGCAAAGGTGAAGGCCCACTTCCTGCCGGAAGAAGGCGAAGCCAAGTACACGCCGGAAGAAATCGGCGCTGTCTTCAAGCACCTTCAGGCAAAAATCGTTCGCTGGAACGTTCTCGACACCAAGAGCCGTATCGATGGCCGCGACCTGTCGACCGTTCGTCCGATCATCTCGGAAGTCGGCCTGCTGCCGCGCACCCACGGTTCGGCGCTGTTCACCCGCGGTGAAACCCAGGCGATCGTTGTCGCGACCCTCGGCACCGGCGAAGATGAGCAGTATGTCGACAGCCTCACCGGCATGTACAAGGAACGCTTCCTGCTGCACTACAACTTCCCGCCCTACTCGGTCGGCGAAACAGGCCGCATGGGTTCCCCGGGCCGCCGCGAAATCGGTCACGGCAAGCTCGCGTGGCGCGCTATCCGCCCGATGCTGCCGACTGCGGAACAGTTCCCCTACACGCTGCGCGTCGTTTCCGAAATCACCGAGTCCAACGGCTCTTCGTCGATGGCAACGGTTTGCGGCACCTCGCTCGCACTGATGGACGCCGGCGTTCCGCTGGCCAAGCCGGTTGCCGGTATCGCCATGGGCCTCATCCTCGAAGGCGAGCGCTTTGCGGTTCTCTCCGATATTCTCGGTGACGAAGATCACCTCGGCGACATGGACTTCAAGGTTGCGGGTACGGCCGATGGCATCACCTCGCTGCAGATGGACATCAAGATCGCCGGCATCACCGAAGAGATCATGAAGATCGCTCTGGAGCAGGCACAGGGTGGCCGCAAGCACATCCTCGGCGAAATGGCCAATGCCATCACCGAGAGCCGCAGCCAGCTCGGCGAATTCGCACCGCGCATCGAAGTGATGAACATTCCGGTCGACAAGATCCGTGAAGTCATCGGTTCCGGCGGCAAGGTCATTCGCGAAATCGTCGAAAAGACCGGCGCGAAGATCAACATCGAAGACGACGGCACCGTTAAGATCGCTTCTTCTTCCGGCAAGGAAATCGAAGCGGCCCGCAAGTGGATCCACTCCATCGTTGCGGAACCGGAAGTCGGCCAGATCTACGAAGGCACGGTTGTGAAGACCGCCGACTTCGGCGCTTTCGTCAACTTCTTCGGTGCCCGTGACGGCCTCGTCCACATCTCGCAGCTCGCTTCCGAGCGTGTCGCCAAGACCTCTGACGTCGTCAAGGAAGGCGACAAGGTCTGGGTGAAGCTGATGGGCTTCGACGAGCGTGGCAAGGTTCGCCTGTCCATGAAGGTTGTCGACCAGGCAACCGGCAAGGAAGTCGCTGCCGACAAAAAGAAGGAAGACGGCGAAGCCGCTGCCGAATAAGGCCGCGCCGCCAGACCCTATCGAGGCGCGGGTTTTGCCCGCGCCTTTTTTCTATTAGAGCGTTTCCGCCTTTCTCCGAAACGCGCAAGCGCTCTACTTATTTGTTTTTACGCATTTTCCGGACGTAAAACCGCGACGCAATTTTGCTGGAAATGCTCGATCTTAAGGACGCTCCCATGAGCCGTGACGCCGTGAAAACCCTTTTCCATCCCTTTACCTCGGACATGCTTGCCATGCCGAAAGAGGGCGAACGCGTTCTGTTTCTGGGAGCGGAAGCCGGTCCCCGGCTTGACGGTTTTGACGCGGAGATCGTCGCGGTTCAGCATCTACGGCCGCTTTATCGTGCTCTGCAGGCTCAGGGTGCGGAAGTGACACCGGATATTTCGGGCGAGAATTACGATGCGGCGCTGCTGCTTTGCGGCAAACATCGCGGCGAGAATGAAAACCGCGTCGCCGAAGCGCTTTCGCGCGTGAAGGCCGGAGGCCCGATCGTCGCGGCCGGATCGAAGGAAGACGGCATCGTGACGCTGCGCAAGACGCTGGCAAAGCTTGGCATCGAGGCGGAATCCACGCCGAAGTATCACGGCGTCGCCCTCTGGTTCAAACGGCCGGACGATATTGCATCTGCCATGTCGAAGCTCGCCCAGAAGCCGGTGACGGTCGAAGGCCGCTTCACCGCCCTGCCCGGCATGTTCTCCCATGACCGCGTGGATGACGGCTCGGAACTGCTCGCATCGCGCCTGCCCACAGATTTTGACGGCAACGCCGCCGATTTCGGTGCCGGCTGGGGTTATCTTTCCGTCATGCTGGCCGAGAAATCGCCGCGCACGGCCCGTATCGATCTGTTCGAGGCGGACTGGAATGCGCTGGAATTCGCCAAAACCAATCTTCTCGAAAACAATCCGAGGCTGACGGCGCGCTTCTTCTGGCAGGACCTGGCAAACGAGCCGCCGAAGGAAAAATACGACCTCATCATCATGAACCCGCCTTTCCATGCGGCGGGGCAGGCAGCAGAACCTGCCCTGGGCCAAGCCTTCATCAAGGCTGCCGCCGGCGCGCTGCGCAGCGGCGGCAAGCTGCTGATGGTCGCCAATCGCGGCATGCCCTATGAGCCGGTGCTCGCGGCGGAATTCCGCACCAGCACTGAGGTGTGCCGCAATGCCCGCTTCAAGATTCTGAGCGCCCAGAAATAATCAACTCGGCAGAAATCAACTCAGCAGCCATGCCCATAGCGACACGGAGAGAACGCCGGTCGCTGTGGAAATGCTGATGGTGGAGGCGGCAACGCTGTGGCCGATGCCGAAGCGATTGGCGATAAGCCAGGCATTGACCCCAGTCGGCACCGACGAGGTAAGCACGAGCGCCGCAGTCCATTCCCGGCTGAGACCGAGCGCATGACCCATTGCCCAAACGCAGGCGGGCAGCAGCAGCAGCTTGAACACCGTCATGGTGACGGCAATGCCCATGTTGCCTCGGATGGTATATTTCGTCAGCGCCATGCCGAGCGAGATAAGCGCCGCCGGCCCCGCCATGGAGGCGATCTGATCGACCACGGTTTTCAGGATGGGCGTCAGCGCCACGCTGGAAACATTGGTCGAAAGCCCGATGACAAGGCCGATCACCAGCGGATTGGTAACGAGATTGCGGCCCACTTGCTTGAACACCGCCGCCATGCTTCGCTTTTCCCCGCCGACCGCCTTGTGCGTGGCGTTTTCCATCAGGATCGTGCCAGCGATCATCATCACAGGTAGATGGATGGCCAGCAGGATGGAGAGAGCGACCAGCCCCTCATCCCCCACTGACCTGCCGACCAGCGGCAGGCCGATGAAGATATTGTTCGCAAAGGCCGAGGAAATGCCGGCGATAACGGCGATGCGGACATCCTGCTTGAAGACATAACGGGTGACGATATGCCCGACCGTCCAGGTGATGGCCACGCCAGCGAAATAGGTGATCCAGAGCCGGAAGGGCGAAGCACCGTGAAAATTCGCTTCCGCAAGTGTGCGGAAGATCAAGGTCGGCACGGCGATCTTGAACACGAAATCGCTGAGAATATCGCCGGCATCGGCCCTGAAGAGACCGGCCTTGACGGTGAGCCAGCCGATCAGGATGAGAATGAAAATCGGGGCGACATTCGCGGCAACGGCAGACATGGAGGGAAAGCTTTCGCGGCTTTGCGGGAGATACTCCGCTTTAGAGCCTTTTCCACGGGAATGGAATCGCGAAAACGCTCCCACTCTTTGTTTTCGCCACATCGCGTCCAAGAAAGACAAAACTCGTGAGCCGCTTTGGGCAGAAAGCGCGTCTTGGCCCGTAAAATTCGCAAGGCCGAACGTTGCCCAAAAAGAAAAAGCGGGGTCTCCCCCGCCTTTTATGTCCGTTATATGCCGCCAGTACATCCGTGGCGGAGATAACGGTTGAGCAAGAAGACCATGATGTCTTCCATTCCGGTATGCATTCACACACCTTTTGCTCTGACAAATGAAATAGCTTAACCACATTACAGGCAGATGACGCGTTTTCGCTCCTCGCGGAGAACGGCATATTTTCTGTTTGGGCTTTTCTTGCCGCCAGAAATGTTTAAGACCTTTCGAAAAATACGCACACCCCGTGCGAAACGGATAGGGCCTATGACGAAATTCGACGTACTGACTGTCGGCAATGCCATCGTCGACATCATTTCCCGCTGCGACGATCGCTTCCTCAACGACAATGCCATTACCAAAGGCGCGATGAACCTCATCGATGCGGAACGGGCCGAGTTGCTTTACTCGCTGATGGGACCGGCTCTCGAAGCCTCCGGCGGCAGCGCTGGTAACACGGCGGCGGGTGTGGCCAATTTCGGCGGCAAGGCCGCCTATTTCGGCAAGGTGGCACAAGACCAGCTCGGCGAAATCTTCCAGCACGATATCCGCGCGCAGGGCGTCTATTTCGAAACCAAGCCGGAAGGCACCTTCCCGCCGACTGCGCGTTCGATGATCTTCGTGACCGAAGATGGTGAGCGTTCGATGAACACCTATCTCGGCGCCTGCGTCGATCTCGGTCCTGAAGACGTGGAAGAAGACGTGGTGGCGGATACGAAAGTCACCTACTTCGAGGGTTACCTTTGGGACCCGCCGCGCGCCAAGGACGCCATTCGCGAATGCGCCCGCATTGCCCATGAAAACGGCCGCGAAGTTTCCATGACGCTTTCCGACAGCTTCTGTGTCGGCCGCTATCGCGACGAATTCCTCGACCTGATGCGTTCCGGTACTGTGGACATTGTTTTCGCCAACAAGCAGGAAGCGCTTTCGCTTTACGAAACCGACGATTTCGAGCTTGCGCTGACCAAAATCGCCGCCGACTGCAAGATCGCAGCGGTGACGATGAGCGAGGAAGGCGCCGTCATCCTGCGCGGCACGGAACGTGTGAAGGTCGAAGCTTATCCGGTGCATGACGTGGTGGACACGACGGGCGCCGGCGATCTTTTCGCTGCGGGCTTCCTGTTCGGTTATACGCAGGACCGGTCGCTCGAAGATTGCGGCAAGCTCGGCTGCCTTGCCGCTGCCGCCGTCATTCAGCAGGTTGGCCCGCGCCCGATGTCATCGCTCAAGGCGCTTGGCGAGAAGCACGGCCTTATTTAAAGGCTTCACCGGGGTAAGCACCCCAGATTTCGCCCTGCGAAACCCAGCCCGAGGCCTGGCCGGCCTCGGCGCGGCACCAGTCGCCATTGCATTCACCGATCCTGAAGACGACGCCCGGCTCAAGCCGAGCAACGACGGAAGCGCCTGACTGCGCCTCACGGCGCATGTTCACATAAACTTCCTTACCCTTGCCACGCATCCAAGGAGCAGCAACGGCCGTGCGCTCACCGGAAAGCAGAGCCTGGTTGACCCAGCCTTCCGTGCCGTCGGCATCGCGGATGCGCCGCCAGTTTTCATATTCCTGAATGATTTCCACCGGCATTCCCGATTTCAGATACATCCATGACACGGCATAATCCGTGCTCGGTCCGATGCGCATGTTGACGCGCTTGGATTTCAGGCTGACAAAACGCGGGAGCGGCAGGCCGCTTGCGCCTTTGGCGGCACCCTGCGCCATGGCGTCGGTTGCCGCACCGAGGAGGCCCAGAGACAATGCAATGCAAACGATAGAAACCACACTGCGCATGCCCATTTCCGTTTCCCGCCTTCTGCAAACCGGATGATATTTAAGGAGGCTCGTTTCCACATGCCTCAAGCTTCAGCGAGTTTTGTTTGTCTTCGCCGGTGGGTCTGGTAGAAACGCCCTGATTGAAAGAAATTATCGCTCTTTCTGGTTAATGACTTCTGAACAAGGCAGCGGCAAACGATGACCCACAAGAAGAGACCGACAGTCTATATCACCCGCAAATTGCCTGACGTCGTTGAAACCAGAATGCGCGAACTCTTCGATGCCGAACTGAATATCGACGATACCCCGCGCAGCGAGGCGGAGCTTGTCGCCGCCATGCGAAGGGTGGACGTGCTCGTGCCGACCGTCACCGACCGCATCACCGCCGCGATGATCGAGCAGGCAGGGCCGCAACTGAAGCTGATCGCCAGCTTTTCCAACGGCATCGACCATGTGGATGTGGATGCGGCGGCCCGAAAGGGCATTACCGTCACCAATACGCCCAATGTACTGACCGAGGACAGCGCCGATATCACCATGGCACTGGTGCTCGCCGTGCCGCGCCGCATGATCGAAGGTACAAGGGTGCTCGCCAATGGCGCGGACGAATGGCTGGGCTGGTCACCAACCTGGATGCTCGGGCGGCGCATTTCCGGCAAGCGCATCGGCATTGTCGGCATGGGCCGCATCGGAACCGCGGTTGCGCGGCGTGCCAAGGCCTTCGGCCTTTCCATTCATTATCACAACCGCAAACGCGTCAATCCAGCGACGGAAGCGGAGCTTGAGGCGACCTATTGGGACAGCCTCGACCAGATGCTGGCGCGGGTGGATATCGTCTCCGTCAATTGCCCTTCGACGCCCGCAACCTATCACCTGATTTCAGCGCGGCGGCTGGCGCTGATGCAGCCGACCAGCTACATCGTCAATACCGCACGCGGCGATATCATCGATGAAGCGGCAATGATCCAGTGCCTGCGCGAAGGCAAGATCGCCGGCGCCGGTCTCGATGTCTATGAGAATGAGCCTGCGGTGAACCCCAAGCTCATCAAGCTCGCCAAGGAAGGCAAGGTCGTGCTGCTTCCGCATATGGGCTCTGCGACGATCGAAGGCCGTATCGAAATGGGCGATAAGGTCATCATCAACATCCGCACGCTGTTCGATGGACACCGTCCGCCGAACCGGGTGCTGCCGGGGCGGAACTGAGCTGGTTCAGCCCAGGAATTTGGTCATTTCGATCGAGGTCGTGCGGTTATAGCCGGCATGGGCGTTTTCGGCGGTCTTGACGAAACCCCAGGCGGCGAATTTGGTATGATTGGCGATAAGCTCGATACGGGTTTCCAGCCGCAGCGCCGGTAACGCCAATTCGCGGGCCAGCGCTTCGGCCTGCTCCAGAAGCATCTTGCCTATACCCTTTCCCTGCGCTTTCGGGGAAACACAGAGTTTGCCGACATAAAGACAGGCGGGCGGCTCCGGCCGGCAAAACAGGCAGCCGACAATCTCATCGCCATCAAGCGCCACGAAAGCGATCTCCACCCTTGCCTTCTCCGCCAGATTTTCAAGCGTCAGGCGATGAGCCGACGACGGCGGATCAATGACGCCATCCATATAGGCGAAGGAGGACATGATAAGTGCCAGCAATTCCTGCCAGCGATTGAATTCTTCCCCGATCTTAGCGATCTCCATCATGGTTTCTTCCCAGTTGCCCGCCGCTTGTATCGCACGGTTTCGAAACAGGCCGACAGGGCGTCATAGAGGAGCAGACGGCCGATTAACGGCTCGCCGGCACCGGTGATAACCTTGATGGCCTCCATGGCCATAAGCGTGCCGATAACCCCTGTCAGCGCGCCGACAATGCCTGTTTCCGCGCAATTGGGAATGAGGCCCTGCGGTGGCGGTTCCGGAAACAGGTCGCGATAGCCGGGCAGCAGAGCACCCTCGGCATTCGCCTCATAGGGTTTCAGCACCGTCACCGAACCATCGAAACGGCCGACAGCTCCCGTTACCAACGGTCTTTTCGCAGCCTCCGCCGCATCGGCGGCAGTATAACGCGTATCGAAATTGTCCGAGCCGTCGATCAGAAGATCGAAGGATGGCAGATGGTCATGCGCCCAGACCTGCGAAAAGCGCTCTTCATAAACAAGCGTGCGGACATGCGGATTGAGCCGGGCGATGGCCTTGCGCGCGCTCTCCGTCTTCAGCTCCCCAATCGTACCGGTATCGTGGATCACCTGTCGCTGCAGATTGGACAGGGAAACCACATCGTCATCGATCATGCCGAGTGTGCCGACACCGGCGGCGGCAAGATAATGCAGGACGGGAGCACCGAGTCCGCCAGCCCCGATGACCAGCACACGCGCCGCCTTCAGCCGCTGCTGGCCCGCGCCGCCGATTTCCGGCAACAGGATATGGCGCTTGTAGCGTTCGATTTCTTCCGGGCTCAGCGGTTCCATGTCGCCCTCCATCTTTTAGCCGTCATGCCGTGATGCTCCCGTGGGATACATTGAAGAATTGCGCCCTGTCGCCGAGGGCGGAGAACATCGCCGTATCCGTTCCGGTCATAAAACTCTGGCCGCCAAGGGCATGAATGAGATCGAACAGAGCCGCCCGCCTGCCCTCATCCAGATGGGCGGCGATCTCGTCCAACAGCAGAACCGGCGCATGGCCAGTCATATTGGCGGTCAGCTGCGCATGTGCAAGCACCAGCCCCACAAGCAGCGCCTTCTGTTCCCCGGTTGAACAGCGCTCGGCCTCCATGTCCTTTTCCGCATGGCGCACGAAGAGATCGACGCGGTGCGGCCCATCCAGTGTGCGGCCAGCAGCGGCGTCACGATACCGGCCATCGCGCAACATAAGCCTGTATTCATCCTCCAGATCGACGGCGGGACGATTGAGCCCATCGTCCATGAAACCGGAGAGCGAAAGCGCCGCCGAGGGAAAAGCGGCATTGCCAGCCCGCCCCTCGATGAGGCTCTTCAAGAGGCCGAGCATCTCATAACGCGCGACCGCCATGGAGATGCCGAGTTCGGCCATCTGCTTTTCGATGCCGTCCAGCCAGACCGGATCGAAGCGGCCTTCCGAAAGTAGCCGGTTACGGCCGCGCATGGCCTTTTCGAAATCGCTTGCCCGCCTTCCATGGGCAGGATCGAGCGACAACACCAGCCGGTCGAGGAAACGCCGGCGGTCCGAGGACGAGCCGGTAAAGAGGCCGTCCATCGCGGGCGTCAGCCACAATACCCGCAGATGGTCGGTCAGTTCATCGACGGATTTCACCGGCGTCCCGTTCAGTCTCAAGCGACGCGACACCACCTCGCCATCGCCTTCAATTCCCGTACCGATGGCAACTTCGCCATCCATGCCCTCGACATCGGCGAAGATCGAGAAGCCGGTGGCTTCGGCCCCTACCCGCGTCACATCAGACAGGGTGGCGCGGCGCAGGCCCCTTCCGGGTGAAAGAAAGGAGACGGCCTCCAGAAGATTGGTCTTGCCTGAACCGTTGTCGCCTGTCAGCACAACATGGCGTTCATCGAGCGTGAGCGCGGCCGCCGCATAATTGCGGAAGTCTGTGAGTTTCAGCCGTAAAAGCGACACCTTGTTCGTCATGTGTACGGCCTAAAACGAAGAGGGACGGATAGCAAGGTGGGGAACGTCCGTCCGCACCGAAGACAGCCGCTAGAGTGCAATTCATTCTTCAGTAGCAACTTTTTTAGTCGCCGGTTATTTATGAACCGGTCCTCATCACCGGTAGCCCATTCATGCGCCTGATCTTTTCTCTCTTTCTCGCCCTCGGTCTTCTCTCCTCCTGCGCAGGCCGACCGGGGGCGGATGTGCTGGAGGCCGTCAACACCAGGACCCGAGACACGAAAATCGTGACCGCCTTCGTGGCGAGCACACGGGAGAAAAACACGGACGCGAAAAAGGGCTTCGGCACGGAGCGGGCAATGGAGCCGAACTACGCCAGTTTCGATATTTCCATTCCGCCAACCCATAAAAGCGGGAAAATCGAATGGGCCAGCGGCAAGCCGGACCCGAACAAAGACTTCGTCGTCACCAGGGCCGATATGCTGACGAAGACGCGCTTTAATGCCGATCTTGGCGACATAGCCCGCTCTGGCAAGCAGATCGCACTTTTCGTGCACGGCTATAATTACAGCTATCAGGAAGCTCTGTTCCGCGCGGCGCAGATGGCGGCAGATGCCAATATGAACGGCGTGCCGCTGGTCTTTTCCTGGCCGTCGCAAGCCTCCGTCGCCGGTTATGTGGCCGACAAGGAGTCCGCGACTTTTTCACGCGATGCGCTCGCCGCAATGTTGATCGATCTCACCCGGCAGACCCCCCAAAAAAGCGTCGTCGTGTTCGGGCACAGCATGGGCGGCTGGCTGGTCATGGAGGCGCTGCGGCAATTGCGCTTCCAGGGCAGAAACGATGTCATTGCCAAGCTGCAGGTGGTGCTGGCTGCGCCCGATATCGACGCCGATGTCTTCCGCAAGCAGATCGAGGTTGTCGGCCGGCTCAGCCCGCCGCTCACCGTTCTCGTTTCCAAGGATGACCGTGCGCTGAAAGCCTCTTCCATCCTTGGCGCCGACGTTACCCGTATCGGCGCACTGGATGTGACTGACCGCCAAGTGCAGGAAGCCGCCCTTAAGGAGGGCGTGCAATTCGTCGACATCTCCAATCTGAAGGCGTCGGACCCGCTCAACCACGACCGCTATGCGGCGCTGGCCTCCATGGTGCCTCAACTTGAGGCAAGCAGGCGCGGGGGTGATATCAACAGTGCGGGAGCCTTCGTTTTCGATGCGATCGGCGCCACCGTCGCCAGCCCCTTCCGCCTTGCGAGCCAGGTGGTGAACCCGCAATAGTTTTGCGGGTCCTGCCGACAAGCCGGCTTCAAAAATCCCAGTCTTCGTCTTCGGTCGCAACCGCCTTGCCGATGACATAGGACGAGCCGGAACCGGAAAAGAAGTCGTGGTTCTCATCGGCATTCGGAGAAAGTGCCGAGAGGATCGCGGGGTTGACCCGGCAGGCCTCGGCCGGAAACAGCGCCTCATAACCCAGATTCATCAGGGCCTTGTTGGCGTTGTAATGCAGGAACTGCTTGACGTCCTCCGTCAGGCCGACGCCGTCGTAGAGGTCTTCGGTATATTTCGCTTCGTTGTCGTAAAGTTCGAGCAGGAGATCGAAGGCGAAATCCTTGATCTCCTGTCTCTGCGTTTCGCTGAGACGCTCCAGCGCCCGCTGGAACTTGTAGCCGATGTAATAACCATGCACGGCCTCATCGCGAATGATGAGGCGGATCAAATCCGCCGTATTGGTGAGTTTGGCCCGGCTTGACCAGAACATCGGCAGATAGAAGCCGGAATAGAACAGGAAACTTTCCAGAAACACGCTGGCGATCTTCTTTTTCAGCGGATCGCCGCTGTCATATTCCCGCATGATGAGCGCGGATTTACGCTGCAGGAACTCGTTTTCCTCCGACCAGCGATAGGCGTCGTCAACGTCAGGCGTGAGGCAGAGCGTCGAGAAGATGGACGAATAGGAGCGGGCGTGCACCGCCTCCATGAAGGAGATGTTGGAGAGAACCGCCTCCTCATGCGGCGTTGCCGAATCCTCCATCAGGCGCACCGCGCCGACACCGTTCTGGATGGTGTCGAGCAATGTCAGGCCGGTGAAAACACGGATTGTCAGTTTCTGTTCTTCCGGTTTCAGCGTTCCCCAGGAGGGGATATCGTTGGATAGCGGCACCTTTTCCGGCAGCCAGAAATTCGAGGTCAGGCGGTTCCAGACTTCGAGGTCCTTGTCGTCCTCGATGCGGTTCCAGTTGACCGCGCGGATGCGGGACGCGGGTTTTACGGCGATGTTCATTGTCTTGTCCTCAATTCAGAGCGTGCAGGAAACGCAGCCCTGAACCTGCGTGCCTTCCAGCGCCATCTGGCGCAAACGGATGTAGTAGATGGTCTTGATGCCCTTTTTCCAGGCGTAAATCTGCGCGCGGTTGATGTCGCGCGTCGTTGCCGTATCGCGGAAGAACAGCGTCAGCGACAGGCCCTGATCGACATGCTGGGTCGCGGCTGCATAGGTGTCTATGATCTTTTCCGGGCCGATTTCATAGGCGTCCTGATAATATTCGAGATTGTCGTTCGAGAGATAGGAAGCCGGGTAATAAACGCGGCCGATCTTGCCTTCTTTCCGGATTTCGATCTTCGAGACGATCGGATGAATGGAGGAAGTGGAGTGGTTGATATAGGAGATCGAGCCCGTCGGCGGTACGGCCTGAAGGTTTTGATTGTAGAGACCTGACGCCATGACGTCCTGCTTCAAAGCCTTCCAGTCCTCCTGCGTTGGAATGGCAATGCCGGCTTTTCCGAACAGGTCACGGACCTTTTCCGTAGCGGGCAACCATTCCCGATCGGTATATTTGTCGAAATAGTCGCCCGAGGCGTATTTGGAGTTCTCAAAGCCCTTGAAGCTCTGGCCCCTCTCTACCGCGAGCCGATTGCTGGCGCGGATGGCGTGATAGGTGACGGTGTAGAAATAGATATTGGTGAAATCGACGCCTTCTTCGGAACCATAAAAGATGCGTTCGCGCGCCAGATAGCCGTGCAGGTTCATCTGGCCTAGCCCGATGGCGTGGCTGGCATCATTGCCCTTTTCCACCGAAGGAACGGAGGAAATGTGGCTCATATCGGACACCGCCGTCAGCGCCCGGATGGAGGTCTCGATGGTCTTGCCGAAATCCGCAGAATCCATTGCTGATGCAATGTTGAGCGAGCCGAGATTGCAGGAAATATCCTTGCCCATATGGCTGTAGGATAGATCGGCGTTGAACTCGCTTGCCTCGCTGACCTGCAGGATTTCCGAGCAGAGATTGCTCATGCTGATGCGGCCGGCAACCGGATTGGCGCGGTTCACCGTATCTTCAAACATGATGTAGGGGTAACCGCTCTCGAACTGGATTTCGGCGATCACCTGAAAAAATTCGCGCGCCTTGATCTTCTTCTTGCGGATGCGGCTATCGGCAACCATTTCATGATATTTTTCGCTGACCGAAATCTCGGTCAACGGCACGCCATAGACCCGCTCCACATCATAGGGCGAAAACAGATACATATCCTCGTTGTTGCGGGCGAGTTCGAAGGTGATGTCGGGGATCACCACGCCGAGCGACAGGGTCTTGATGCGGATTTTTTCGTCGGCATTTTCGCGCTTGGTATCGAGAAAGCGCATGATATCGGGATGGTGAGCATGCAGATAGACCGCGCCGGCACCCTGACGCGCACCAAGCTGGTTGGCGTAGGAAAAACTGTCTTCCAGCAGCTTCATGACGGGAATAACGCCGGACGACTGGTTTTCGATCTGTTTGATCGGCGCGCCGAATTCGCGAATATTGGTCAAGGACAGCGCCACGCCGCCGCCGCGCTTGGAAAGCTGCAGGGCCGAATTGATGGAGCGGCCGATGCTTTCCATATTGTCTTCCACACGCAGCAGAAAACATGAAACCAGCTCGCCGCGGCTCTTCTTGCCGGCGTTTAGGAATGTCGGCGTTGCCGGCTGGAAGCGGCCTGAAATGATTTCATCGACCAGATTGCGGGCAAGCTGCTCATCACCGCGCGCAAGGGCCAGCGCCACCATGCAGACGCGATCCTCGTAACGCTCCAGATAACGTTTTCCGTCGAAGGTCTTCAGCGTGTAGGAGGTGTAATATTTGAAGGCGCCGAGAAAGGTCGGAAAGCGAAATTTCCGGGCATAGGCTTCGTCGTAGAGGTCGCGGACGAAATTGAAGGAATACTGGTCCAGCACCTCCTGCTCGTAATATCCCTCCGTCACCAGATAATCTAGCTTTTCCCGAAGGTTATGGAAAAACACGGTGTTCTGGTTGACGTGCTGGAGGAAATATTGCCGAGCGGCCAGGCGATCCTTGTCGAGCTGGATCTTTCCGTTCTCGTCGTAAAGGTTCAGCATCGCGTTCAGCGCATGGTAGTCCAGAGCCGCATCGAGCGGTTTCTGGGTTGTGGCTGCCGGCTGTTTGGCGTCCTTGCGCAGCGCGCTTGAGGTCAGCGTGTCCAAAATCGTTCCAATCCATGTTTGACGTTGGCGACATCTTCCTCCGTGCCGAGAAGCTCGAAGCGATAGAGAAACGGCACGGCGCATTTGCGCGAGACGATATCTCCGGCGGATGCGAAAGCTGCGCCAAAATTCGTGTTTCCCGCCGCGATGACGCCGCGAATGAGATTTCGGTTGGAGGGCTCGTTCAAGAACCGGATGACCGGTTTCGGCACGGCCCCTTTGGTGCCACCACCCCCATAGGTGGGTGTGACCAGCACATAGGGCTCCGACACATGCGGTACGTCGTCCTCCGCGCCGAGCGGCAGGCGAAACAGACGCCGTCCCAGTTTCAGAAGGAAACGATGGGTGTTTTCAGAGCGGCTGGAATAATAGACGATCAGGCCCATCGCCCCGCCGCCTCAGCTGATCGAGCCGATCATATCCGGCCGGAAACCCGCCCAATGGCGCTCACCGGCAACAACGACGGGCACCTGCATGTAGCCGAGACCGCGGACATGATCGAGCGCATCCGCATCTTCGGAAATATCGACAATCTCATAGGGGACGCCGATGCGGTCGAGCGCACGATAGGTGGCGGTGCACTGGACGCAGGCGGGCTTGCTGTAAACGGTGACGGTCATAATTTCCTCTCTAGAAGCCGGTTTCGGACACGGCTCAACATTGCCGATTGCAATCGCAATCGGGCGGCGATGGATCTGTCATTAAGGTGGGCGTGCGCGGCTTTAGCCGCGTAAAATCGCTCTCTACGCCGACGAGCGCAGCAACTCAAACAAATGCACTGGCATGACTTCACCCCGAAGCTTGTTCTGGAGGGGGCAGAAAAGGGCGCTCGCAAATCATTTGCGTCATACACCTTCCTCCGGACACCCCGCCCGTGGACGTTTGCGCTCAAGGCAGGTCTCCTGACTTGCGGGTCACAACATCTATTCCGGCCTTCCCGGAGCTTTCAGCCCCAGTGACCCAAATCGGAACGATGCTCACCACTTACAGTTGCGGGGGCAGTTTCGGCCTTGCTCCACCATGATGGCGTTACGCACCGAATTCCCATCTTAGCTCCCAACCCTTGCGAATCGGAAGAACCTCGAACACCACATATAGTATATGAGGAAATTTTCGCGTCAATGAATAGACACACAAAAGCCCCACCCTGTGGATCAAAAAGATTCAACACATGGTCAACAAAGGCTTAACGGCGCATGCATGCCGCCGCTCAAAGAGAGAAAAGCGTTAATCTATTCCCAGATATCGATGCGGATATCGGCGGGACGGGCGTTCTCAATCACCCTTTTTCCGTTCGGAAGATCGTTTTCGAAAAGTTTGGCGTGGATCGCAGCCTCGTCGAGACCATAGCCCTGCCACCTTTTCCGTAGCCTCTCCTCAAGCACGTCGACGGACGGCCCTACAAAAACGGTGAGGTCGAAGCTTTTGGAAAGAGTTGTCCACGGCGCCTCGTCCAGCAGAAGATAATTGCCTTCAGCAAGGATAAAGCGTGTTTCCGGCGCAATCGCCCGGGCGGACGCTATCGCGATTTCACGGGAACGGTCGAAAACCGGAACAAGCACCTCCTGCCCGCCCTTGCGGACGGCGGAGACGATATCGAGGAAACCACGCACGTCGAAGGTTTCGGGTGCGCCCTTTTGCGGCAGCAGCCCCCGTTCTTCAAGGATGCCATTGTCCATATGGAAGCCGTCCATGGGCAGCACGGCGGCCGTTTCGCCCCGTGCCAGCAAAGCATCACAAAG
Source organism: Agrobacterium sp. CFBP 3001 (assembly GCF_027871605.1). Classification (NCBI taxonomy): domain Bacteria; kingdom Pseudomonadati; phylum Pseudomonadota; class Alphaproteobacteria; order Hyphomicrobiales; family Rhizobiaceae; genus Agrobacterium; species Agrobacterium sp. CFBP 3001. Next base: position 6,898 of record NZ_JAQAHD010000035.1, on the reverse strand, counting down.
GGCATCCGCCAGCGTGGATTTGCCGGCCCCAGGGGGACCGGCAATAGCGACGATAAAACGGGATCTACCTTCTGCCCGCCGAAGAACGTCTTCGGCGATGGTTTCAAGCTTCAGCGTCATGCGGCAAGCGTTTCCTTCGGCGCTTCCTTGGCGCCGGTCATGAAGGCGACGGCGTCGGACATGGAGTAGTCCTTCGGATTGATAACACACAGGCGCTTGCCGAGCCGGTGGATATGGATGCGATCCGCGACCTCGAAAACATGCGGCATGTTGTGCGAGATGAGGACGATCGGCAGGCCGCGCGAACGCACGTCCAGAATAAGCTCCAGAACACGCCGGCTTTCCTTCACGCCGAGTGCTGCCGTCGGCTCGTCGAGGATAACGACCTTGGAGCCGAAGGCGGCTGCACGCGCCACCGCCACACCCTGACGCTGACCCCCGGAGAGGGTTTCCACCGCCTGATTGATGTTCTGGATCGTCATCAGGCCGAGTTCCGACAGTTTCTCGCGTGCGAATTTTTCCATGGCGGGGCGGTCAAGGGCCCGGAACAGGCTGCCCTGAATGCCGGGTTTACGGATTTCGCGGCCGAGAAACATATTGTCGGCTATGGAAAGCGCCGGCGAAAGCGCGAGGTTCTGATAGACCGTCTCGATGCCAGCCTTGCGCGCCTCTATCGGCGAGCGGAATTGGACGGGCTGGCCTTCCAGCCGGATTTCCCCTTCATCGGGTGTCACCGCGCCGGAAATCGCCTTGATGAGAGAGGATTTGCCGGCGCCGTTATCACCGATCACCGCCAGGATTTCGCCCGGATAGAGATCGAAATCGGCGTGGTCGAGGGCGGTCACACGACCATAGCGCTTGACGAGATTGCGTGCTGTGAGAATGGGTTCTTTTGCCATCAGCCTGCTACCTTTCTGATCCACTGGTCGATTGCGACAGCCATGATGATGAGGACGCCGATCAACAGATAGGTCCATTGCGGGTCTGTTCCGATGAGCCTGAGGCCGAGCGAAAAGACGCCGACGATCAGGGCACCGAAAATCATGCCCATGATGGAGCCGCGTCCACCGAACAGCGACAGGCCGCCGATAACCACTGCGGTAATGGATTCGATATTGGCGAATTGACCGGCGGTCGGCGAAACCGAGCCGATGCGGCCGATGAGGGCCCAGCCAGCGAAGGCGCAGATGAGGCCGGACAGCGTGTAAACGGTGGTCAGCATGCGCTTGACGTTGACACCGGCAAGTTCGGCGGCATCCGGATCGTCACCGACAGCATAAAGATGGCGGCCCCAGGCGGTGCGGTTCAGCACATACCAGAGCAGGGCGACGAGCAGAACCATGGCGATGACGCCATAGGTGAAGACCGCGCCGCCGACCCGGATATTGGCGCCGAAGAATTGCAGGATCGGCGCCTGCTGGGCGATATCCTGGGCGCGGATCGTCTCGTTTGCGGAATAGAGGAAGTTGGTCGCCAAGACGATCTGCCACATGCCGAGCGTGACGATGAAGGGCGGCAGGCGCATGCGCGAGACCAGAATACCGTTGATGAAGCCGCAAAATGCGCCGACGGCAAGGCCACAGAGAATGGAAAGTTCCGCCGGTAAGCCGTAACGGAAGGTGAACTGTCCCATGACAACGGAAGACAGGACCATGATCGCGCCGACCGACAGATCGATGCCCGCCGTCAGGATGACCAGCGACTGCGCCGCGCCGACAATACCGACGATGGCGACCTGCTGCAAAATAAGGGTCAGCGTGAAGGCCGAGAAAAACTTGCCGCCGAGAAGCAGGCCGAAAACAATCAGCGACAGCACCAGAACGATAAGCGGAACGGCCGCCGGGCTGGAGTGGAGAAAGTGCTGCAGTTTTTCCAGCACACTCTTGTCGTGCGTATCGAAAGCGGCGACCTGCGTCGAGCTTCCCGAAAGCACTTTTTCAAATTCATTATGCGGCTGAGCCCGCACCGGCTGATCGCTCATGGATTTTCCTCCCGATCGCTCTATCGCACCAGCCCTGACACCGGGTCTATCTCCGAAGAGAATGATGCATAGATTTCAAAGTGTTGTGAAGCGGCCTGTGCCATCCCCGCAGGACGCGTGACGCGCTCGTTTGTTCCTTTGTCCGATCCCCCGGATCGTGCCTGAATCATTCTCGTCCAAGGGCGGGGGCACGAATGCCCCCGCGGGTTTCAACGGCGAGGCATCAGCCCCAGCACTTGTTGAGACCTTCCTTCGTATCGATGGAGTCGAGGCCCTTGACCGGCTTGTCGGTTACCAGCGTCACGCCGGTATCGACGAAGTTCTTGCCTTCAGTCGGCTTCGGCTTTTCACCGGTGTCGGCAAACTTCTTGACGGCCTCGACGCCAAGCGCCGCCATCAGCAGCGGATATTGCTGCGAGGTCGCGCCGATCACGCCTTCCGCGACGTTCTTGACGCCCGGGCAACCGCCATCGACGGAAACGATCAGAACATCCTTTTCACGGCCGACCGCTTTCAGCGCCTCATAAGCGCCGGCAGCCGCAGGTTCATTGATGGTGTGGACGACGTTGATGGTCGGGTCCTTCTGCAGCAGATTTTCCATCGCCGCGCGGCCGCCTTCTTCGTTACCATTGGTGACATCATGGCCGACGATACGCGGATCGTTTTCATCGCCGATCTTGTTGATGTCCTTCACGTCAATGCCAAAGCCCTTCATGAAGCCCTGGTTGCGCAGCACATCCACCGTCGGCTGGGAGGGGGTAAGGTTAAGGAAGGCGATTTTCGCATCCTTTGCCTTGTCGCCGAGGCTGCCGGCAGCCCATTTGCCGATCAGCTCACCAGCCAGAAGATTGTCCGTGGCGAAGGTGGAATCGGCGGCATCGACGGGTTCCAGCGGCGTATCGAGCGCAATGACCAGAAGACCGGCATCACGCGCCTTCTGAACGGCCGGAACAATACCCTTGGTATCCGATGCGGTGATCAGGATACCCTTGGCACCATCGGCGATGCAGGTCTCGATGGCGGCTACCTGGCTTTCGGAATCGCCGTCGATCTTGCCTGCATAGGATTTCAGCGTCACGCCAAGTTCTTTAGCCTTGGCGGTCGCGCCTTCTTTCATCTTGACGAAAAAGGGATTGGTATCGGTTTTGGTGATGAGGCAAACCGAAGTATCGGCCGCAGACGCAACGGAAGCGAAAGAAACGCCAAGCGCAAGCGCGCCCAGAAGAGCGGAAACAGTGGTCTTCATGAGATCCTCCCAATGGATATTTGAGCACCGTGACGGTTACCCGACGATCCCGTCTCCTCCGAGATCGACGACCGTTGGCTCAGATGGAACCACCAAAGGAAACGCCTGTCAATAAATAAATCCGGTTGAATTATTAATTCCCTATGGCATTCTGATATGCGGCAGGGAGGAATATCGCCACGTCGTTTAACGTTGCGATAGCAAGATTGCCATAAAGCCTGCTGTATCGGTCACGGCGGATAGGGCGGGCGGGAGGATGACACTATGAGACAATCTGTCGAGACGGCGCCGCCGGCGTCGCCCACCACCATGGATATAAGCGGCGGCGCCAACCAGATCGGAGTGCGCGCTTATAATGAGCGGCTCGTGCTGTCTCTCGTTCGCCGTCACGGCGGACTGTCAAAAGCGGAGATATCAAGACTTTGCGGCCTTTCAGCGCAGACCGTCTCGGTCATCATGCGCTCGCTTGAAAAGGACGGGCTTCTCATTCGCGGTGAAAGACTGCGTGGCAAAGTCGGCCAGCCATCGACGCCGATGCGGCTTAATCCCGACGCCGTCTTTTCTTTCGGTGTGAAGATCGGCCGACGCAGCGTCGATCTCGTGCTGATGGATTTTGTCGGCCGGATCAGGCTCAAGCTGCGCAGAACCTACCCCTACCCTCTTCCGGAATGGATACTACCTTTCGTAATCGACGGCATAACGGAACTTGAATCGAAGCTTTCCCCTGCCGAGCGGGAGAAAATTGCCGGTGTCGGCATCGCCGCTCCATTCGAATTGTGGAACTGGGCGCAGGAAGTGGGCGCTCCACAGATCGAAATGGAGAGATGGCGGGGCGTCGATATCCGGTCGGAAATTGCCGAAAACGTCAGCTATCCGGTTTTTCTGCAGAACGACGCGACCAGCGCCTGCGGCGCCGAACTGGTTTTTGGCGCAGGCCAGCACTATCCGGATTTTCTTTACGTCTTCATCGGCTCCTTCATAGGCGGCGGCGTTGTTTTGAATTCGGCGCTATTTTCCGGAAAGACGGGAACGGCCGGCGCCATCGGCCCCCTGCCGGTGCAGGGGCAGGACGGCAATACCGTCCAGCTTCTGAAAATCGCGTCGATCTTCGTTCTGGAAAACATGCTGCGCGAAAAGGGCATCGATCCGCGCCCCCTGTGGTTTTCTCCGGACGAGTGGATCGATTTCGGCGAGCCGCTGGAAAGCTGGATCAGGAAAACCGCCGCGGCGCTGGCGCAGGCCGTCATTGCCGCCGCCTCCATCATCGATTTTTCGAGCGTCATCATCGATGGCGGTTTTCCCGACTGGGTCAGAACCAGAATCGTCGCCGCCACCCGCCTTGCCCTTAAACACCACGATCTGCAGGGTGTCACGGTGCCTGACATCATCGAAGGCGCGGTTGGTAGCCAGGCGCGGGCAATCGGCGGCGCGAGCCTGCCCCTGTTTTCGCGCTATCTCATCGATCAGAACGTTCTGTTCAAGGACACGACCGGCTGAGCCTTCGCAACGCTCTGCGGTTTTATTACTCGGCTATTAATTTGGATCTGCCGGTCATTCGCCAGCGGCGTGCTGCATGATCGCCGCCAGAAAGGCAGGTCCGTATCGCTCGAGCTTGGTATCTCCGACGCCGGGAATCCCAGCCATTTCCTGCGCCGAGGCCGGTTTTGCCGCCGCAAGTTCTATGAGGGTCTTGTCGTGGAAAATCACATAGGGCGGAACGTTCTGTGCCCGGGCAATTTCCATACGCTTCGCACGCAGCGCCTCAAAAAGACTGCGATCGGATTCCGGCAAGACCGTCGATGCCGTGTTGCGGGGCGTCTGCTGCCGTGCGGAACGGGGAGCGGATGGGATCCTCAGCATCAATGCCGGTTTTTCGCGCAGGAATCGCCGTCCATCCTCGGAGATGGAAAGGCCGCCATGTCCGGACAGATCCACTTCAATCATGCGTAACGCAACCAGCTGACGCAAAATGGCGCGCCATGTGCGGTTGTCATGCTCCTTGCCTATCCCGTAGGTGGTGATTTGATCATGTCCGAAGCGGCAAATCCGCTCGTCCTCGACACCCAGCAATACGCGGATGACATAGGCCTGGCCAAAACGTTCACCCGTGCGATAAATACAGGACAGAAGTTTCTGAGCGGCGATAGTCCCATCAAACAGGTCCGGCGGCTCGGCGCAGGTATCGCAATTGCCGCAGGGCTCACACCGGTCGCCGAAATAGGAGAGCAGAACCTGCCGGCGGCAACTCGCCGTTTCTGCGAGGCCAAGCAGCGCATCGAGCTTCTGACGCTCCATATATTTGCGCTGATCCGCGGCATCAGATTCTTCGATGAAACGATTGCGCAGGGCAATATCTTCGTAGCCGTACAGCATGAGCACGTCCGACGGCAGACCATCGCGACCGGCTCGGCCCGTTTCCTGATAATAGGCCTCGATGCTGCCAGGCAGGTCGATATGAACCACGAAGCGCACATCTGGCTTGTCTATGCCCATGCCGAAAGCGACGGTCGCGACAATGATGACCGCCTCGCCGTGCTGGAAACGGGTCTGGTTCTCCTCGCGGGCAGCCTTGTCCATGCCAGCGTGATAGGGTAGCGCATCGCGACCCTCCTCCCGCAGCCATGCGGCCGTTTCGTCCACCTTGCGTTTGGAAAGGCAATAGACGATACCGCTCTCACTGTCGCGATCCTTCAAAAAGCGCTTCAGCTGCGCGCGCGGATTATCCTTTTCCATGATCGCATAGCGGATATTGGGCCGGTCGAACCCGGCGATGAAGGCATCGTGCTCTTCAATCCCCAGGTGGCCGAGAATTTCGGCGCGCGTGGGCTCGTCGGCCGTCGCCGTCAGCGCCATGCGCGGCGTATCGGGAAAACGCTCGATCAGCGTGTCCAGCTGGCGGTAGGGCGGCCGGAAATCATGCCCCCATTGCGACAGGCAATGGGCCTCATCGACCGCGATCAGCGACAGGTCGATGGATTGCAGCGCATCGAGGACATCCGGCTTGAGCAGGGTTTCCGGCGCGGCATAAAGAATATCGACCTTGCCGGCCCGCATATCCCGCCAAAGCGCGCGCCGCTCTTCCGGAGAAAGGTCGGAATTGAGAGCTTCGGCCCGCACGCCGGCCTGACGCAGGGCTGCAACCTGATCGACCATCAGTGCGATGAGCGGCGAGACGATCAACCCCATGCCATTACGAGCAAGCGCCGGGATCTGGTAACAAAGCGACTTCCCACCGCCCGTCGGCATCAAAACGAAGGCATTGTTTCCCGCCACCACATGCCGAATGATATCGGCCTGCCTTCCACGAAACGCATCGTATCCATAGACGGTCTTGAGGATATGCAAGGGATCAGCGGTCACGGCATTTTTTATCCGAAATGGAATGATGGCGCATCATCACCGTTTTCTGATCGATGGCAATGGCGAAGATGGCTTTGTTCATGGAAGGAGATTGTGGGATTGGCTTTGTGATCAGCGGCCTAGTTTCTCCCTGACGGCACAATTTCATAAGTCCAGAAACACAAAAAACCCCGTCGCGGGTGCACGGGGTTTTGTTTTGCTATTTGGTTGCGGGGGCAGGATTTGAACCTGCGGCCTTCAGGTTATGAGCCTGACGAGCTACCGGGCTGCTCCACCCCGCGTTGACTTGTTTTATTATAGCATAAAGGCCG
>NZ_JAQAHD010000034.1:0-33811 GCF_027871605.1 Agrobacterium sp. CFBP 3001 | reverse complement strand
GCAATAAGGTACCGATCTCGCTGATGAAATCAGGAGGCTCAACCAGCCCGCCTCCCTGAATGAAGCCGGAAAACTCTAGCCTCAGATGGTCCAGAAACCTGGGGCGGTTCAAGAAGCCGGAAAACTCTAGCCTCAGATGGTCCAGAAACCTGGGGCGGTTCAGCCCTGCCGGGACTCTAGTCGCCGCTGGATAAAAGTTCAGTGGCAGATCAGCATCGTTTCACAAATGGCGGGCTAAATTTGGTGGCATGGACACAATACTGATCTGCCGGCATTGGAGGGATACTTTCCACGAGCGACTGGATTCAAGCACAGGCTAGAGCATGACATCAGCAGCGGACCCCGGCCATCGCCGACGCTTTCACGCAAAGGGAATGGGCGCTGCCGGCAACGATTGACCGGATCTATTCGCCCGCTTGCGCCGCAGAGGGTCTGGGCTGGACATCCCGCTTCGGTTTCGGCGAGGTACTTGCACAATTGGACCGGCGCAGTCTGGAGGTCCCGCCTGTGGGCGCCAATATATGCAGGAAATCCGAATAACCGTCTGGCTTATGCCGCGATATCCTCACGAACGCCCAGAATGCGATCGATCAGGCCCCATTCTTGGGCTTCCTCCGCCGTCATGAAAAAATCGCGGTCCATGGCCGCTTCGAATTTTTCATAGCTGTGTTTGCAATGTTCGGAATAAAGCCGCGTCATACGGTGCTTGGTCTGCCGCATCTCTTCGGCATGGATCAGCATGTCCGACGCCTGCCCCTGGAAACCGCCCAGCGGTTGATGAATGTGGATGCTGGCATTGGGAAGGGCGCTCCGCTCGCCCGGTTCCCCCGCCATCAGCAGAAACGATCCCATGGAGCGGGCCGTTCCCATGCAGAGCGTATGAACCGGTGCGCGGATATAGTGCATGGTGTCATACATGGCGAGACCGCTGGTCACCACACCGCCCGGCGAATTGATATAGAGATGGATCGGCTTCTTCGGGTTTTCCGCCTCCAGAAACAGCAATTGCGCGCAGACCAGCGCCGAAACCGCATCGTTCACCTCGCCGTTGAGGAAGATGATCCTTTCCCGCAACAGCCGGGAATAGATATCGAAAGACCTTTCTCCCCTTGACGATTGTTCGACTACCATAGGGACGAGTTGCATCGCTTCGCGCATCGGCGAACTCCTGTCGTTGAAATGTCGGGGAAGGTTACGGATCAGGCGGCGAGCTTGATCGGCGAACCGTTGTGGTTTGCGGCGGCCTTTATCATCCGGCCGGTATTGACGGGCAGGTCATGAATGATGCGCAGGCTGGTGCCGCCATGGGCATTCGCCGCGATCCTGAAGGTGACGGTGCTTTCCAGAAATGGCGGATTATCCTCGCGCAGCCGGTAGCGAACCTCCTCACCGGGCTTGATATCGATCGCATCGGGCTCCGCCAAAGCCTCCTTCGGCAGCCAGTTTTCACGAAACGCCGGAATGCTGATGGCGCGCCAGACCTTTTGCGGCGGCTCGTCCAGATCATATTCAAGCTCGATGCCGTTTTTCGGCGCTTCCGGTGTCTGCCTGTTCATTGGTCCATATCCTTCAGCAGGAGTTTGAGAGCCTCAATGCGCTGCGGCCAGTAGGCGCGATATTTGCCGAGCCAGGCCGCAATGCGCGTCAGCCCGTCCGGATCCACCTCATAATTGACGAAACGGCCCTGCCGCTTCTCGACCACCAGCCCTGCCCCGCGCAACACGGAAAGATGCTGCGACATGGCCGGCTGGCTGATCTCGATCCCCTCACGCAGGGCGGAAGCGTTCATGGCGCCATCCGCCAGCCTTTCGAAAATGGCGCGGCGCGTCGGATCGGCCAGCGCCCGGAAAATATCTTTCTCTGTCATAGCAACACATAAGCACACACTTATGTGATTCACAAGCCCTTTCGGCGCGTGGAAGACGCGTCTTTTTCACGCTGATGGCACGAGGTGCCGTGAACGCTTTATCCCCTCGCGCGTTTTCATCCCGCCTGATACTCTTCGGGCCGGGAGCGATCAAAACAAGTGACTGCATTTACGGTCTTCATCATCATTCTTCTTATGGTCATTGGGCCGAGCCTGTTTGTCGTCATCGGCAAACAGCGGGAAAAGGCCATTCCCAAGCGCCCCTCCACCGCCCTGCCCCTTGCCGAAGACGCGACGACGCTGGACCGGCATTGGCAATCGATAAGAAACGGCTGGAACGAGAAAAATGCGCTCTGCCTGCTGCATTCCAACCTCGATGCCTTTGCGGTGCGCGTGGCGGCGGCGCGTGCCGCCGGGCGCAGCCTCGACCTGATGTATTACATGTGGAATGCCGACCTGACCGGACGGCTGATGATGCGTGAAGTCATCGCCGCCGCCGATCGCGGCGTGCGCGTGCGTCTGCTGCTCGACGATCTCGGCGTCTCCATCTCCGACCGTATCTTCCACGCCATCGACAGCCATCCGAATATAGAGTTGCGCCTGTTCAACCCCACCCGGGCGCGGGAAAACATTCTGCATCGAAGCATCGAGCTGGTACTGCGCTTCCGCAGCGTCAACCGGCGCATGCACAACAAGGCCTGGATTGCCGATGGCCGGGCCGTGATCGTCGGCGGGCGCAACATTGGCGACGCCTATTTCGACGCCGCCGAGCGGGCGAATTTCCACGATTTTGATATTCTCGGCTTCGGCAACATCGTCGCCGACGCCACGGAAATCTTCGACGATTACTGGAACAGCGCCGTTTCCGTGCCCGTGCGTTCGCTATTGGCGCGCAGACCGAGCAAACTCGCAAAGCTGCGGCGCGAACTCGATGCCCTGCCGAAAAGCGAAGCGGCAAAACCCTATCTGGAGCGGGTCGATAGCCAGTATGGCCGCGACCATTTCCTGATGTCGGACCGTCTGCACTGGGTCGAGGCGGCGGATATCCTCGCCGACCCGCCGGAAAAGGCGGCGGGCAAACGCCGCAAGGGTCATAACTTCCTGATGGAAAGCCTGCTGCCGCTGATGCAGGCGGCAAGCGACAGTCTGCACATTACCTCCCCCTATTTCATTCCCGGCAAACAGGGTGTGGGGATATTTCAACAGCTCGCAGAAAACGGCGTGTCGGTCGCCATCCTCACCAATTCGCTGGCCGCGACAGATGTGGCCGCCGTGCACGCCGGTTATGCCCGCTATCGAAAACCGCTTCTCTCCGGCGGGGTGCGCCTGCACGAGCTGCGCGCGCAGGCGGATCAGTCCAACTTCACCCTGCGCGGCTCGGGACAGGCGAGCCTGCACACCAAGGCCTTCACCCGCGATGGCAGGACCGGCTATATCGGTTCGCTCAATTTCGATCCGCGTTCCGCCTCGCTGAATACGGAAATGGGCGTCGTCTTCAACTCGGCGCCGCTGGTTGCCTGTATGGACGAGATATTTGCCGGCGAAATCCGCCGCACCATGAGCTTCGAGCTTGAAATCGACAAAGGCAGGCACATCGTCTGGATGACGGAAGAACAGGGGCGGACAAGGACATACCGGCGCGAACCCGACGCCGCCATCAGCCGCCGCATCGTTGCCGGTATCATGCGCTTCCTGCCGCTGGAATCGCAGCTTTAGCGGGAAAAGCCTGGGCTCAGGCCGCCGGCCTTACCCCCGCTTTCGCCAGCTGTATCTGAACCAGCGTATCGAGGTTCTGGTTGACCCGGCAATAAAACTCCTCGTCGATGAAGGGGCGCAGCATGAAATCATTGCCGCCCGCCTTCAAAAACCGCGCGGAAAGCAGCCGGTTGGTGGAGGAAGACACCCCGATGATGCGCAGCTCATGCGACCCGCGCATGGTGCGGATGCGCCGTGTCAGTTCGAAGCCGTCAATATCGGGCATGTTGTAATCGGTCACCACGAGGCCGATATCGGGATTGGCCTTCAGAATATCGAGCGCCTTCGCACCGCTGTCGGCCAGGCTGACGCGGAAATTATAACGCTTGAGACGGCTCGAAAGCAGCGCCCGCGCCGTCGGGCTGTCATCGACGATCAGCACGTGATGGCGATGGTTGGTGAGAAAGCGGCAGACGGATTCCGTCAGCATATCCACGGCGAAAATATTGTCCTTCAGAATATAATCGACCACATCCTTGGCGATCAGCGTTTCGCGCGTCGCCTCATGAAAAGTGCTGGTGAAAACGATGGTCGGGATCGAAAGATCGATCAGATATTCCAGCGCCTCGCCCTTTTCCGCCCCCGGCAGGTTGATGTTGGAAATCGCCAGCGTCACCGGTTCGGGAGAATGCTCGTAACAGGCCTGCAATTCCTCGAAATTGCGGCACACTTCCACGGTAACGCCCAGCAGTTCCTTCAGGCGCATGCTCACCATCTGGGTGAACACATTGGTATCTTCCGCCAGCAAGATGCGGCTGTTGGTAAAAGGCACGCCAGAATATTGCATGCCCGTAATGCCTAGAAAATTCATTCTGCCCCGATCCCCCATCGTATGTCAGGGAAAGATAGCAGGCTCATTTTTCAAAATCATTAATAACACTTTTGCCGGAAAAGCAGTTGAGCACATGCTTACCTAAACGGAAACACGGCCCGCGAGGGGCCGTATTCCGACTTTGGGAGGGATATTTGTCTCAGGCGCGCAGAAGCGCATTGTCCGTGTCGAACGGGCTTTCTTCCACCACTTCGGCATCATAGGACGTACCGAGAATGCGGATCTTGAGCTTGGTGCCCACGGCCGCATATTCCGGTTTGAGCATGGCGAGCGCGATGGATTTGCCGAGACGCCAGCCGAAACCGCCGCTCGTCACGCGGCCCGCAAGCGCGCCGCTTTCATCGACGATTGCCTCCGAACCGCGCGCATCGACATCCGTATTGCCTGACACGGTGAGCGTCGAGAACACCCACTTCACGCCGGCCTCCTTGTAAGCCACCAGCGCATCACGGCCGATGAAGCTTTTCTCCGGGCGCAGGAAGCGGTCGAGGCCCGATTCATAGGCGTTATATTCTACCGAAAGCTCGCGTCCCATGTTGCGGTAGGATTTTTCGAGCGACATCGACACCATGGCGCGGATACCGAAAGGCTTGATGCCAAATTCAGCGCCCGCTTCCATCAGCCGGTCGAAGATGTAGTTCTGCATCTCGATCGGGTGGTGCAGTTCCCAGCCAAGCTCGCCCACGAAGTTGACGCGCAGCGCATGCGCCGTTGCAACGCCGACGGAAATCTGCTTGCCGGTGAGCCAGGGGAAGTCCTTGTTCTCAAGGCTGGTGCGGGTCAACTTCTTAAGCAGATCACGCGACTTCGGACCGGCAAGAACCAGCACGCCGTATTTCTGGGTGATCGGCTGCAGCACAACCGAACCATCGGTCGGCGCAAGGCGGCGCAGCACGTCGTGGTCATGGGCTTCGAGACCACCGGCCGAAACCATGTAGAAGCGGCCCGGCGCCCATTCATAGACCGTGAATTCCGCCTTCACACCGCCGTTCGGCGTCAGAAGATGGGTGAGCGCGATACGGCCACGCTTCTTCGGCACCGCGTTGGCGAGAATGCTGTCCAGCCATGCCCGCGCACCGGGGCCGGAGACCTCCATCTTGGCGAAGGCCGACATATCGAGCACGCCGACATTCTGGTGGACATTCTTCACCTCGTTGCCGACATGTTCGAAATAGTTCGAGCGGCGGAACGACCATTTCTCAACGATACGGCCGTCATCCAGGGCCGGCGCATGGTTGTGGCTCGTGATGACATCGGCACCCACGCCGAGATCTTCCTCGCGCAGCGCATAACCTTCCGGCGCATACCAGTTGGCGCGCTCCCAGCCATAGACGGAGCCGAACACGCCGCCGAGCTTCTTTAGGCGGTCATAGACCGGCGTCGTCTTCAGCGGGCGGGCGGCGGAGCGCTCTTCGTCCGGGTAATGCATGGTGAAGACATTGGCATAGGCTTCCTCGTTCTTGGCGATGAGGTAACCTTCCGTTGCGTAAGGGCCGAAGCGGCGCGGATCGACACCCATCAGATCGAGCGTCGGCTCGCCATCAACGATCCATTCCGCCAGCTGCCAGCCAGCGCCACCAGCAGCGGTGATGCCGAAGGAATGGCCTTCGTTCAGCCAGAAATTCTTCAGGCCCGGTGCCGGGCCGACAATCGGGTTGCCGTCAGGCGTATAGGCGATAGCGCCGTTATAGACCTTTTTGATGCCCACTTCGCCGAAGGCCGGAACGCGCACCATGGCGGTTTCGATATGCGGCATCAGGCGGTCGAGTTCTTCCTGGAACAGCTCATATTCGCTGTCATCAGAGGGACCGTCAACATAACAGACCGGCGCGCCGACTTCATAAGGACCGAGGATCAGGCCGCCCGCTTCCTCGCGCATATACCAGGCGGAGTCGGATTCGCGCAGCACGCCCATTTCCGGCAGGCCCTGGCGGCGGCGCTCCTGAATGGCCGGGTGCGGCTCGGTGACGATATATTGATGCTCGACCGGAATGACCGGAATGTTGATGCCAACCATCTCGCCGGTCTTGCGGGCAAAGGAGCCCGTGCAGGAGATGATGTGCTCGGCGATGATCTCGCCCTTGTCGGTCGTCACCTTCCAGTGACCGTCTTCCAGCTGCTCGATGGCGGTGACGGTGGTGTTGCGATAGATGGTCGCCCCGCGGTCACGCGCGCCCTTGGCGAGCGCCTGCGTCAGATCGGCAGGCTGAATATAACCGTCATCAGGATGCTGGATGGCGCCGAGCAGGCCGTCCGTCTCGCAGAGCGGCCAGATTTCCTTCACCTGCTCCGGCGTCAGCATGTTGACGCGCACGCCGATGGTCTCGGCGATGCCGGCATAATACATATATTCGTCCCAGCGATCCTTCGTGCGGGCGAGACGGATATTCGAGACCTTGGAGAAGCCGACATTCATGCCGGTCTCTTCCTGAAGCTCCTCATAGAACTTCACCGAATATTTGTGAATCTGGCCAACCGAATAGCTCATGTTGAACAGCGGCAGAAGCCCGGCCGCATGCCAGGTGGAACCCGAAGTCAGCTCCTTGCGCTCGATGAGCACGCTGTCGCTCCAGCCCTTCTTGGCAAGATGATAAAGCGTCGAAACGCCAACGACGCCGCCACCGATCACCACCGCCCGTGCATGTGTCTTCATTTACAGAACCCCTGAAAAGCGCCGGCCTTGCCTTATTCCGCCGACATTGGATGGGAGGAATATGAAGCGCTTGCGGGTTGTTCAGCCGCCTGATTGCGACATGGCCATAGGGTGCTGCGACAGGGAAGAAAATGCGGAGCACGCCGGATGAATGCAGCACAGCTTTGCCGCTCGTTTCTTCTCCCCGTCGGGAGAAGGTGGCCCGAAGGGTCGGATGAAGGGGGCAAGCTGTCTAAATACGTCTACCCTAGCCCCCTCGTCCCGCTGCCCGGAACTCGACGTCCACAAGCAACAGCGATCTACGCTTTCGCGTCGGGTTTCTCCTTCGGCTCAGTCAGCTTCTCGCTCTTCGAGGCCTCTTTCTCTGCCGCTGCCGCCCCCGTATGGGCCACCACCGCCTTGTCGCCTTCCTCTGAAAGCAGCGCCGCCAGCATCTGCGGGTTGGCGTCGCCTTCCACGTGGATGTTGAGGTTGCGCTGCGGGAACGGGATGTCGATCCCCTCTTCCCGGAAGCGCTGGAGGATTGCGATACGGAGCGCGTTTTTCACGCCAAGACCGTTGGAGAGATCGGCAAGGTGGAAACGCAGTTCGAAATCCAGCGAAAAATCGCCAAAGCGCAGAAACTCCACATGCGGCTCGGGATTGCGCAGCACCGGCGGCTGGGCGCGCACCAGTTCCAGCAGAATATCCATCACCTTCTGCGGATCGGAATCGTAAGAGACGGAAACGGGAATTTCCGCGCGCATGATGCGGTTGCGGTGTGTCCAGTTGCCGACCGAGGAATTGATGAACTCCGAATTCGGCACGATGATCGACTGGCCGCGGAAGGTTTCGATCTCGGTGGCGCGCACGGAAAGCCGCTTGACGGTGCCTTCCGTCGTGCCTGTCACCACCCAGTCGCCCACCTTGAAGGGGCGTTCCACCAGCAGAATGAGGCCGGAGACGAAGTTGGAGACGATGTTCTGCAGGCCGAAACCGATACCGACCGAAAGGGCCGAAGCCACCAGCGCCAGGCTGGAGAGGTTGAGACCGGCCGAAGACACGCCGAAGATGGCAGCCACCGCGATACCGAGATAACCGATACCGGTCTTGACCGAGTTGCGCACCCCGGCATCCACCTGGCCGCGCGCCATGACGTTATTGTCCAGCCACTTCTGGAACCAGCGGGTGACGATGTAACCGATGGCGAAGACGAGAACGCCGCCGAAGAGGCCAATCAGCGAAATCGAAGCATTGCCGACGGTGATGCCAGTCAACAGGCGATAGGCCCAGCTTTCGATATCGCCCGGCTGGAAGCCCCAGGAAAACAGGATGAGCGGCACGCCGAAGGCAAGCGCGACGGCATAAATGCCAAGCCCCGCGGCAAGGCCGGCCTGATCGAGCGCCACCACGCCGAGACCGAAACGCCGCGCGAGATAACGGCCGGCAAGCGATTCCGCAAAGGCGCCCTGTCGCGAAATCGCCTTGCCCGAGAGAATGCCGATATACATCGTCGCCAGCACGGCGCCAGTGGCGACGATCTGGGTGGCGAGGAAGCGCGCAAGCCCGACATAACCCGTCAGGCAGGCGCCGATGAGAATGAGGCCGCCCACCCGCAGCAGGATGACCAGCCAGCGCGGCAGGCGCTGGTTGCCGGTGTCATAATCCTGCCCCTCGCTGATCACCGGCCGAAGGAACGATACGGTCAGCAGGATAAGGCCGATGATGATCGAGGCGAGGAAACTCTTGGCAACCGTGACGATCAACGGCGAATAAAGCGTCTCGCTGATCGTGCCGAGCAGGTAATCGAGCCCGTTGACGAGCGCCATTAAAAGCACGGCCGAGGACAGGGTGTGCGCGCCCTTGTTGGACACCTTCAGAAGACGCCATTCCGGCTGCGTCGGCGCAAAGATCGCGTAGCTCAGCCGCGAGACGAAATAAACGAAACCGGTGATCGCCATCGCCCCGAACAGGATCGGCGCGATATCTGACCGCAGCACGTTGAAATTATCGAGGAAGAAGGCGGAGGTGACGAGAAACAGGAACAGCGACAGCGACTGCACCATGGTCGACCAGAAGGCCACCGAAAGCCGTCTCAGATAGGAAGGCTCGCCCGTAAAGGCCCGCCGGTCCATGCGGCTGCCGAAAAACCGGTAACCGCCCACGAGAAACAGCAGGGCGGCCATGATCGACAGCGTCACCGCCCCGAACATCGGCAGGCGCTTGTAATTCCAGACGAAGCTCGCCCAGCTGCTGAAAGCGTTGTTGAGGTTGGTCAATTCGGTCAGAAAGGCGGAGGAGGCATCGCCCAGCGTCTGCGCCGAAACTTCGGTGCGCTTGAACAGGGTGGCGGCGAAAAGCGCACGGCGAACGGCGGTGATGTTATTGGAAATCTGCGCGGCATTGGTGGCCGTGCTCTCCACCTCGCCGGCAATCGCATTCACCTCGGCCCGTTCCGCCGTCAGCCGGTTTCGCTCCTCCGTCACCATGCTGGCTTCCGGCGGCTGGTCGTCCGCGGGCGCCGCACCCAGCGCATCCAGCCGGGTCTTGATCTGGTCGAGACGGGTGCGCAGCTTGGTGTTGGCGGCGGCGGCATCGGCGGCAATGGTGTCGGCGCGGCCCTTCAGGTCCACAAGCTGCGCATCGTCGCTGCCGCCCGCTTCCACCTGTTTGGCGATCGCCGCTACATCGGCCTTCCATTTCTCCAGCTCCGCCCTCGCCTGTTCGACGGTCGAGGCCTGGATAGCCACCGGGGCGGGCGATGTTGTTTCCCCCTGCGCCGCCGCCGGCATTGCCGACAAAAGACCGCCGGACAGAAAAAGCACCATGGCCATTATCACCGCCATGGCGCCCCTTTGCCGTCGATCCCGCACCAGGCCGTCGAACATCCTTCTGCCGTACATCAATCCGCCGAACATCAACCGCACATCCATGCCTTTCGTCTCTTTGCGCCGCATCAGGCTTTTTAGCGCCTGCCGCGCGGAAAACCACCCGCATAAAGCGAGGTTTTCAGGAGTTTGCCTTGCTTTTCACCACAAGAATCATCACCTTTGATGATGCAGCAACATGGGAGGAAATCATGGAATCTGCTGGCATTGGCTGGATCGCAGCCATCATCATCGGTGGTGTCGCCGGGTGGCTCGCCGAACAATTCATGAAAAGCAATATGGGTGTTTTCATGAACATCCTTCTTGGAATCGTCGGCGCGATCGTCGCCAACGCCATCCTTTCGGTATTTGGAATCGTTCTGCAAGGTTGGCTCGGTTATCTCATCGCCGGCTTCATCGGCGCCTGCATCCTCATCCTTATCGGCCGGGCTTTCAGGCGCGGATGAATAAAAGGAAAAATCCGTAAAACCCCGGATTTCCAGACTTTTCCAGCGCGATTGAAATTTTTTCGTCACAAAAATCGAAGAAATTTCATTTCCGCGCTGGACAAGCCCAAACTTCCCCTTTATACGCCCCCTCACACCGCCACACGGTGCCGGTCGGGTGATTAGCTCAGTTGGTAGAGCAGCTGACTCTTAATCAGCGGGTCGTAGGTTCGAGCCCTACATCACCCACCAAATTCTTCTTGAAATGACAAGACGTTGCGATGCTAAATTAAAGCATCGCATGATCGCTTGTGCCTGTGCGGCCCCTCACTTTCGCATTGCCATCCTCTGCCGCCGGCAACGATATCCTCAAGAGACAGGAATCTCGTTGCGGCACCGCCCGTTTCCCCAAAGCTGTCTCAATCGTCCTTATGATCGGGACCATGAGATTGCTCATCAACATATTGCTTTTCATTCTCGGCGCGGTCGGGAGCGGGATATGTGCGTTTTTATTGTCGGCAGCGCTCGCCGATTCCGGATTTCTCGGCTCCTGTTTTGAAGGAAATTGCGCTTATGCGGCGCTTTTCATGGTGCTTCCCGTCACATGGTTCGTGCTTTTTGCGCTTTATGTGATGGCGCTGCTGATCTGGCGGCGAAAGCCTTTCCGGAACGGAAGGCTCTGAAAACTTAGATGGCGACGTCATCGCCGCCGCGCACGCGTTGACAGCGATCAAGACTTGCCGCTAACGTCCGCCTGCTGGGGGATTCGCTGCCAGTGATATGCGGGCCTCATGAGCAACCCGATATCACCGGCCTCTGAATGTGCATGTTCCGATTTGCGTCTCGCGTATGTGGACATGACGGAAAACAGGGAGACCAAAGGATGCGGGCCGCAATCAATTCCCCGTCGCTTTCGATCGACACCATGGACTATCAGGCCGAGTGCCAGTTCGCACTGGAACCTTCCATTCACGGGCTGATCGAAAAAGCCGAACATGCCGGCTGGAACCGCCAGCAAGCCGCCCTTGCCATCGTCGCGCTCGCCAGCGAGCATCTCACCGATCTATTGTCCGCCGGCGGCGCTCCCGCGCCGGATCAACGTCCCCTCTCCTGATACCCTCCTCAAGCCGGCGGATCAGCGCCGGCGTCGTCGAACCATCATCGTAAAAATCAACACAGCAGGTCCGGAGTGTCCCTGTAGACACTGCCGGAACAGGTTCGTGCTGTGAAGGCCGACGTCTGGGCAAAGTCGATCCCGCACGGCACCCGGACGCAGCCTTCGCGCCGCGTTCATCGCGCCGGGCGCCAAACCGCCTGCCGGCAACCCTGCCATAGTGTTGACACAAGCCGCCAATAATGAGAACATAAAGTGAACATTATGGAGGTCAGCGATGAACACAGCAGACGCAGCCATAGAAAATGCCCTTTCCGTTGTCGCCCGCTCCCGCGATATGCGCGAACGCGCGCTCGAGCGGCGGCGCGAGCTGCAGCGGCGAACGGAAGTCATCATCACCCGGCCGCTTTACGTGCTCAAAAAGAACGAAGGGCCAAAACAGCTATCGCTGAAACTCGATAGCTAGTCGCCGATGCAAGGAACCGACAAGCATGTGAAAGCGGAGGCTGCCCCACTTTCCTCCCGAAAGCAAAATCCCGTGCGGATCAACTCACGCACGGGATTTTTAGAATGAAGAGGTTGTTGTGCGTGTTTATTGCATGCGTTGCATTGCGGCTTCTGGTTCACCGGTCGTCGCAACCGCTGGCGGAAGGCGGTCGGTCTTTTTCAGGATGACGACTGGCTTTTCCACCGGATCTGTCGGCGGAACGATGCTTGCGGTTTTGAATTCACGGTCTACGGCAGGAACGGAAGCGTTGATCTGTTGATGACCTGCGCATTCCGCAAGCGCTGCACTGGCGGAAAAACCAAAGACAGCGGCGATAATGAGAACTGATTTCATGTCATTCTCCCTTCGCTCTGGTGGCGATCTCCAGTCTAGGTGGAGACGGGCCGGATTGAAAATCACACTTTAGAGACATCTAAAGCTCATGATCATTTCGGCAGTCGTCGTCATCGATGTGCGTGGCAGACAACAGGCAAATGCCGTCGCCCTTATTTCTTCCGCACATCCAGCGGATTTCGGCAAAGCGGTCTGCGAAATATCATCGCCACATAACTTCCCTTAAGAGAAATGATGCTTGGCGTGTAAGTCGAAACCTTCGCCGTGTTGGCGGCCTTTATCGTTCTCCCCTCAGAGGAATTCTGCTGCATGGCACGCCTCCTTCCATGAGCGATAACGAAAATGCGCCGGTCTTGTTCCGCATTGCCCTCTCTTTGCTCCGAGAGAGGTCAAGGCGCTGCCGGTTGTTTCTTCTCCCCGCCGGGGAGAAGGTGGCCCGAAGGGTCGGATGAGGGGGCTAGCGCAGAGATATGCGGAGAGCTTGCCCCCTCATCCCGCTGCCGCGGACTTCTCCCCGGTGGGGAGAAGAAACAAGTGGCGCCCTCCCCGTGACATTGACTGCCTCAACGCCCGCGCTTGAAAATTCCGCTCAAAACCTCTATATGCCTCAGCGCGAGGACGACCTCGGCCACAGTGGCAACAGCATGCGGGACGGCCCGGTCACATACCGGAGAATGAAATGCGTTCCCTGCAAGATCGTATCCGCCACGCCCTCAGTTTCGAAATCATCGGCCTTCTTCTCGTCATTCCCTTGGGCGCGCTGCTGTTTGGCATACCTATGGAAGATATCGGCATTGTCGGCCTCGTCAGCGCCACGCTGGCGACGGTCTGGAACTATGTCTACAATCTCGGTTTCGACCACGCCATGCAGCGGCTGAAAGGCACGACGCTGAAGACGCCCGCCCTCCGGGTCGCCCATGCCGTGCTGTTCGAACTCGGTCTGCTGATCGTGCTGATGCCCTTCATCGCCTGGTATCTGAATATCAGCCTTGCCCACGCGCTGGTGATGGATATCTCGTTTGCGCTGTTTTACGTGGTCTATGCTTTTGTCTTCAACTGGAGCTACGACCGGGTTTTCCCGCTGCCGGAATGGAAGTCGCAGCAGGACGCCGCCTGACCGGCACGGAAAGGAACAACGCCTCAGAGCAGCGACGCCTTGAAGAAGCTGACCACCTCGGCGTTGAAGCTGCGGTGAAACCCCGCCCGGTCGAAACCCGCCGCATCGCTGCAAATCTGGGGCACGGCCTTTTCCATCTCGGCGGGGCAAGGGGCGATAAAGGAAAAGTGCCCCGCCCCTTTTACCATCCGATAGTCCGGTTTCACCGACAGATCGTCGCGCAGCGTTGCAACATCCTGGGGCGCGACACCATCGCCGCCGCGTTCCGAACTCCAGAGTTGGACGGGGATCGTGATATTCTTCAGGTCGCCCGCGCCGGGAAAGGCATTCAACGGGTCGGCGGCAACCACAGCCTTCACACGCGCATCCTGACCGCCATGCTGCGGCAATGTCGTCTTCTGCCGCATCTGCGTGCAAATCGGCGCCTGAGGGTCGGGACAGGGCAGCCCGGCATTGGCAAAATCAGGCGTACCGCCGGCAAGCACCAGCGCGGTATAACCGCCGCGCGAAAATCCGAAGACGCCGATCCGCCCGGCATCGATGGAACCGGCGTCACTAAAACCTTCAAGCAGATGATCCAGCAACCGGGCAATATCCGCCGGACGGCCCGTCAGCGCGGAAAGCTCTCCGGCCTTCTTCATTTCAAGCGCATTGTCTCCGGGGTGATTGATAGCCGCAACAATGAAGCCGGCATCCGCCAGCGCCGCCGCCGTGTCCCGATGGCTGAAATAGGTGCCGCCAAAGCCATGGGAGATGACGACGAGCGGATACTTCCCTTCAGGAACAGGGCAATCGCGCACGGCGGGCAAAAGGAAGGGACCGATCCTGACCTCTTCCGGCGCGGCCGCGCAGGGCGACCATACCGCAGCCTTCATGGCAGCTTTGCCGTTCGCGGCTGGAACGTCGATCAGCCGGAGACCGACCGCCATGGCGGCGCCCGTTCCAGACAGGGCGGAAAACATAAGGCAAAGCAGCAGCAGAAATCGCATCACCAACTCACGGATCGGGCTCACGGATCGGGACCATTATGCACAGGCCGATCGGTGACCGGCGCTACGCGAACATAAAGCGGTTTCCTGTGGCGGCAATAACGCCGAACGCTTAAAGCGATTTCAGCGTCCAGGCCACGATATCGCGCGTGGCGGCGGCAAAGGCCTGATCCAGCGCTTTTACGAAATTGGCGTTGCCGGAACCGCTGACGCGGGCGCTGGCGCGGAACACCTCCTGCGCCTTCACCGTGCCGTTGCGGTCGTTCAGCAGCTTCACCGATATTTCGATATTGGCGATATTCCTCGCCGTATCGATTTCGAAGGCGCGAATATCGGTCACGACCTGATAGTCGATTGCCAGCCCCTGCCCCGGCCGGCCGACGCCGCCGAGCTTGCCGGTATCCTCGAAGGCTTCCACCAGCTTGGACTGTACCATGCGCGGCAGGCGGTCGCTCCATTGCGAGTTGCCGAGATATTGCACCTCCGAGCCGGAAAGGCGCACCACGATGTTTTCGCTGTCGAGCGCCTTCAGGGCGGTCGGATCGGCAATCAGCAATTGCCGGCTTTTCAGCGAAGGCCCCTGGGTAACCGCCGCCGAAGAGACGGAAAGATCGAAAGTATCGTTCTTCGGCGCACCCGCGCAGCCGGCCATCAAGGCGGCAAGCAGCGGAGCCAGAATGAGGGCGCGTCGCTGACGGCCGTTCATCGATCGTGTCATTGGCCCATACCCCTCTTAGCGCCTTGTTCTGCCATCATATTGTTTCACGGTTTCGCCGCCGAAAATCAACCGCTGCGGATCGCGGTCGATATTGGTGATGGCATTGTTGAGATTGTCGACCGTAACCCGCGTGCTGCCGATCAGCGCCTGGAAATCCTTCAGGCCCGAGCTGGAGAACCGCGTCAGATTGTCGGCAATCGGCCCGATACGGGCATTGAGATTGTCCGCCACCGCCTTGAAGGAGGTCAGCGTTTCGCGCGCCTTGGCAAACAGCGAATTGGCGTCATCGGTGCCGAGCATGCCGTCCACCTTGGCGAGAATGCCGTCGACGCGGCTGGAGGCGAGGTTCAGCTTGCGGCCCATTTCGGTAAAGTCGGAAACCGCCTGGTCGATATCGGCACGGCGGGCACCGACATCGTCAGCAATCCGTTTGAAGTTCGCCACGGCATCGCGCGCATCGGCGGTCGCAGAGGAAACGTCATCGACCACGGTGCCCACCTTGGCGGGATCAACGGAGGCGAGAAGCTCATCCGCGCGCTTCACCACGGTCTGCACTTCCGTGCTCGCCGCCTCGAAGTTTTTCGCCGTGCTCTGTACCGTCTCCATGATGCCCTGAATATCACTGGAGGCGGAAGCGACATCCTTCGTCACCTTGTCGACATTCGACAGGATGGAATCGATCTTGCCGGCATCCACCGCCTTCACCAGATCCTCGATGGCCGTCAGCGTGCCGTCGAGACGCACCGAGACCGACTGTACCGTTGTGGAAAGCGAGCTAAGGCTGGCGATGAAATTCTTGATGCCATCGGAATTGGCCGCCAGCGCATCGGAGAATTTCTCGGCATTGCGCACCGTCTGCGTCAGCGGGCCGCGCGCATCCTGCACGAAACCCTGCAATTCGCCGATGGCGCCATCGGCGCGTTTCAGGATCTTGTCGGCGGTGGCGAGCAGGTTGGTAACGCTCGAAAGATCGGCCGTCAGCTCGGCCGGAACGCCGCTTTCGACAGCTTTCTGCAGAATGCGCTCGCCATCCTTATTACCGCCGGAAAGCTCGATATAGGCAGCACCCGTCAGGCCCTGAATTTCAAGCACGGCGCGTGTCGACGGGAAAACCGGGGCATCGGCCTGCACTTCGGTAAAGGCGATGGAATAGGCCGGGTCGTCGCGGTCGATCGCAAGCCCGCGCACGGTGCCGACCGGAATACCGTTGAAGCGCACGGAAGACCCGACGGAAAGACCGTTTGCGGAGCCGGGAATGCGCACGACAAGCTGCGCCGTCGGGCCGCCACGACCGAATTCCGCCATCCAGTAAACGAAGCCGAATGCGGCGGCGATCACGATCAGCGTGAAAATTCCGACTATGGTGTAGTTCGCCTTGGTTTCCATGCTTCTTGTTACTCCACCGGATTTTCGTGTCTGCCGTCCGGAAGAACGACAGAGCGGGCCCGTTTGCCGCGGAAATAGGACTGCACCCACGGGTCGTCGCAGGCAAACATGTCCTGCAATGTCCCTTCCACCAGCACTTTCTTCTGTCCCAGCACCGCAATGCGGTCACAGACGGAGAACAGGCTGTCGAGGTCGTGCGTCACCATATAGACGGTCAGGCCGAGCGAATCGCGCAAGCGCGCAATCAGCATATCAAATTCCGCCGCCCCGATGGGATCGAGGCCGGACGTCGGCTCATCGAGGAAGACGAGGTCGGGATCGAGCGACAGCGCCCGGGCAAGGGCCGCACGTTTGATCATGCCGCCGGAAAGCTCGGAAGGGTACTTGTCGCCCGCATCGGGCTTCAGCCCCACCATCTCGATCTTGAGGTAGGCAAGCTCGTCCATCAGCTTCTTCGGCAGGTCGAGATATTCCCGCATTGGCAGCTGGATGTTTTCCTTCACCGTCAGGCCGGAAAACAGTGCGCCCTGCTGGAACAGCACGCCAAGCCGCTGGTCGAGCATCATGCGGTCGTCTTCGCTCGCCTTGTCGTAATCGGTGCCGAGAATGCGGATAGCACCCGCCTGCCGTGGCAGCAGCCGCAAGATCGCGCGCATCAACACGGATTTGCCAGCGCCGGAGGGGCCGATGAAGCCCAGAATTTCACCGCGATAGACATCGAGGTCGAGATTTTCGAGCACGTTGCGGCCGTTAAAACCGACAGTCACGCCCTCGACGGAAAGCACCACCTCGCGTCCGTCTTTCCCGGTTCTTGTCTCATGCGGTTTCTGGTCCAGTTTCTCCAACGCGCCCTCCCTAAAAATCGATGGCTGCGTAGAAGATGGCGAAAAGACCATCCACCAGAATGACGACGAAGATCGACTTCACCACCGAGGAGGTGACGTGCTGGCCGAGCGATTCGGCCGAACCGCCCACCTTCATGCCTTCAACGGCCGCGACGATGCCAATGATGAGCGCCATGAACGGCGCCTTGATCATGCCGGCGGCAATGGTCGATTCCTCCACGGCACCATGCAGGCGTGACAGGAACACCTCGAAGGTTATGCCGGAATAGGCAAAGGCCACGATGGCCGCACCGAAAAGCGCTGCGAAATTGGCGAGAATGGTCAAAAGCGGCAGCGCGATGGTGAGCGCCACCAGCCGCGGAAACACCAGCACGCCCACGGGGTTGAGGCCAATCACCTTCAGCGCGTCGATTTCCTCGCGCATCTTCATGGAGCCGATTTCGGCGGTGATGGCGCTGCCGGAGCGGCCGGCGATCATGATCGCGGTCAGAAGCACGCCGATTTCACGCAATTGCAGAATGCCGACGAGATCGACAACGAAGACTTCCGCACCGAAATAACGCAGCTGGAACGCGCCCTGCTGGGCGATGATCGCACCAATCAGGAACGACATCAGCATGATGATCGGCACGGCGCGCACGCCCATATGGTCTATCTGGTTGACGATCGCCGCCGGCGAGACGCCGCGCCCACGCCCGAGCTTCATCTGCGCGCCGCGCACGGCCGAGCCGAGAATATACATGCCCGCCAGGAAATCCGCGCCGTTCTGAATGACGGCCTTGCCGATGGGCGCAAAAATACGCTCGGCGAGCCCCACCTTCTTGGGCGCCTCGCCCTCCATCTCCACCTTTTCGGGCAACTGGCCGATGACCTCTTCGATACGGTCATTGCCCGTCACGGTGACGGTGGCGCCATTCGCCTCGAGGTCCTTGCGCAGGCGCTGGATGATCCATGCACCCGTCGTATCGATGGCCTCGACGGAAGAAAGATCGATTTCCACCGGGCCGGCGGATTTGCTCTTTTCGAGCTTTTCAAGACTGGGGAAAACACCGGCGAGATTGCTGTTGCGCCAGGAACCGCTCATGACAAAACGCAAGCCGCCGCCGGAGACGCTGTCGTCTTCGGTGATTGCGGCCGGGTTCGCCTGTTGCCGTGTGTCCTGTTCTTGCATAATGCTCCGAGCGAGTGCAGCCGTCACGAGATTCTTAAAGGTTTCATAACGTTTTGGCCTCCGGCAAGCCACAGTGACGGCCGACAATTCGTGATAAATTTGGCGTCATGTGTCTTTTGCCGCCCAATCGGAAGTGAAAAAAACATGCCCCGTTACCTTCAAGCCACAACGGAACGTTTTCCCGTCGCCGGCAGCTTCACCATTTCACGCGGCACCCGCACCCACGCGGATGTCGTAACGTGCACCATCCGCGATGGTTCCTTTACCGGTATCGGCGAATGTGTGCCCTATCCGCGTTATGGCGAAAGTATTGAAGGCGTCATTGCCGATATCGAGGCGATGGCGGAGCAGATCGCCGGCGGTGTGACACGGCAGGAACTGCAACAGGCGATGCAACCCGGCGCCGCCCGCAATGCGGTGGATTGCGCGCTGTGGGACCTCGAAGCCAAGATCACCGGCAAAACCGTTGCCGAGCGCATCCTTGGACAGGCGGCAAAGCCGCTCGTCACCGCCTACACCATCTCGCTTGCCGACCCCGAGACCATGGCCGCGAAAACGGCCGCAAACGCAGGCCGCCCGCTGCTGAAGATCAAGACCGGCACGGCGGATGACGAAGCGCGTCTAAGGGCCGTGCGCGCCGCCGCACCCGAAGCGCGCATCATCATCGACGCCAATGAAGGCTGGAACGATTATAATATCGAATATTATCTGCGGCTTGCGGCAGAACTGAAGATATCGCTGATCGAGCAGCCGCTACCCGCCGGCAAGGATGACATCCTCGCCCGCATCGACCATCCGGTGCTGATCTGCGCCGATGAAAGCGTGCATTCCACGAAGGACCTCGCCGGCCTGCGCGACCGTTACGATGCGATCAACATCAAGCTCGACAAGACCGGCGGCCTGACCGAAGCGCTCGTCATGAAGGCTGAGGCCGAAAGGCTCGGCTTCACCATCATGGTCGGCTGCATGCTCGGCACCTCGCTCGGCATGGCGCCTGCCGTGCTGGCGGCGCAGGGCACGGCCTTCGCAGATCTCGACGGGCCGCTGCTGCTGGCGCAGGATCGTGAGCCGGGGCTGGTTTATGAGGGTTCGCTGGTTTATCCGGCACGGCGGGAATTGTGGGGGTAGAACTCTCGCTAAGGGTCCGCACTGGGCTGGCATCGAGAGGCTGCATTCGCACCATCTCTCCGGTGCCTAACCGGAAGGTTACTGGGAACGCTCTAAAGCCTCACCTCCGTCATGCCGGACCTGATCCGGCATCCAGCCACCGCGCGTCTGCGGCGTGAGAAATAGGTCTTACGCGATCAAAGACTTGATCGCACTGGATCCCGGCTCAGGGCCGGGATGACGGTATGCGGATGCTACAATTTTTGCCAAACACTTCGTTTACAGGTGAGCCTGCAACCAGACGCGCCGACTCACGCCGCGTGCTTCCCGATCAGCCCCGGAATATCCACCGGCTCCATCTCGTCCGATGTGTGTTCGGCGGTAACGTCGCTCGTTTGCATCCAGGTGATCAGCTCGAAGCTGCCATCCGCATTTTCGGCAATCGCCGTGCAGCTTTCCACCCAGTCGCCGGTGTTGATGTAGCGGATGCCGTCCATGTCTTCCATGACAGCGTGGTGGATGTGCCCACAAATCACGCCATCGACATTGTTGCGTCGCGCCTCGTCGGCCACCACGCGCTGGAATTCGCCGATGAAATTGACGGCGTGTTTGACCTGCAGCTTGGCCCAGGCCGAGAACGACCAGTAAGGCAGGCCGATGCGGCGGCGCACGGCGGCGATGGCGATGTTGAGCGCAATTGCCGCGTCATAGGCCCAGTCGCCAAGATAAGCGAGCAGGCGGGCG
Organism: Agrobacterium sp. CFBP 3001; assembly: GCF_027871605.1. Lineage (NCBI taxonomy): Bacteria > Pseudomonadati > Pseudomonadota > Alphaproteobacteria > Hyphomicrobiales > Rhizobiaceae > Agrobacterium > Agrobacterium sp. CFBP 3001. The sequence goes on along the minus strand of NZ_JAQAHD010000034.1, from coordinate 13,380 downwards.
TTGCGCACCACCACGTCGAACTCGTCGCCATGGATGATCAGGTACTTCTTGCCGTCGGCGGCCTCATGAATCATGCGCTCGGCAACTTCGATGCCGCCGAAATGCATGCCCGGAAATTCCCGCAGGAATTCGTCATGATTGCCGGGAATATAGACGATGCGCGTTCCCTTGCGGGCCTTGCGCAGAAGCTTCTGCACCACGTCGTTGCAGCCCTGCGGCCAGTACCAGCTGCGGCGCAGACGCCAGCCGTCGACAATGTCGCCGACGAGAATGATCGTCTCGGCCTCGTGATATTTCAGGAAGTCGAGCAGATAATCCGTCTTGGCCGCCTTGGAGCCGAGATGAACATCCGAAATGAAAAGCGTTCTGAACTGTCTGGTTTCGATTTGACCGGCCACGGATTTCATCCCCCTGTTCGGTTGCGTCCCTGCGGCTTTCTTACCTCTCAGAACCAGACTCGTGTTTCAGCAACATGACAGACGCCGGTTTTTATAGGGAATATGACGAAAGCCTTCACGAAAACGCGAATAAGCCATGGCCGCATTTGCATAAGGTGCGGTCAAATAACGGCTGTACCACGGGGAAGTTTGTTGTATTCAGGGGTCCGGAATTGAACCAGACATGACGGTGGAAGAATGACCTCTCACGATAAGAACAACACGCCCGCCAACACGGCAAAGGCCGACATCGAGGAACAGGCGCTCTTTTTCCACCGCTATCCGCGTCCCGGCAAGCTGGAAATCCAGGCCACCAAGCCGCTCGGCAACCAGCGCGATCTGGCGCTGGCCTACTCGCCGGGTGTTGCCGCCCCCTGCCTCGCCATCCATGAAAATCCGGAAACAGCGGCGGAATATACCGCCCGCGCCAACCTCGTCGCCGTCATTTCCAACGGCACGGCGGTGCTCGGCCTCGGCAATATCGGCCCGCTTGCTTCCAAGCCGGTGATGGAAGGCAAGGCCGTCCTCTTCAAGAAATTCGCCGGCATCGACGTTTTCGATATCGAAATCGATGCGCCCGGCATCAACGACATGGTCTCCACCATCGCAGCGCTGGAGCCCACCTTCGGCGGCATCAACCTTGAGGACATCAAGGCGCCGGAATGTTTCGAGGTTGAGCGCCAGCTGCGCGAGAAGATGAACATCCCGGTCTTCCACGATGACCAGCACGGCACCGCGATCATCGTCGCCGCCGCCGTCACCAACGCACTGGAACTCGCCGGAAAATCGCTCTCGAGCGTCAAGATCGTCGCCTCGGGCGCCGGCGCGGCAGCCCTTGCCTGCCTCAACCTGCTCGTTTCGATGGGCGCGAAGAAAGAAAACATCTGGGTCCACGACATCGAAGGCCTCGTTTACGATGGCCGCAACACGCTGATGGACGAGTGGAAGGAAGTTTACGCCCAGAAGACCGACAAGCGCGTTCTCTCCGAAACCATCGACGGCGCGGATGTCTTCCTCGGCCTTTCCGCCGCCGGCGTGCTGAAGCCGGAACTCCTGGAGCGCATGGCGGAGAACCCGCTGATCCTGGCGCTTGCCAACCCCAATCCGGAAATCATGCCGGAGGCGGCGCGTGCGGCCCGTCCGGATGCGATGATCTGCACCGGTCGTTCGGATTTCCCGAACCAGGTGAACAACGTTCTCTGCTTCCCCTATATCTTCCGCGGCGCGCTGGATTGCGGCGCAACCACGATCAACGAGGAAATGAAGATGGCCGCCGTGCAGGCCATCGCCGAACTCGCGCGTGAGGAAGTTTCAGAAGTGGCCGCAAAGGCCTATAGCGGCGAAACGCCGGTCTTCGGCCCGAACTACCTCATCCCCTCGCCCTTCGATCCGCGGCTCATCCTGCGCATTGCGCCAGCCGTTGCCCGCGCGGCGGCCGCAAGCGGTGTCGCCGCCCGGCCGATCACCGATTTCGAAGCCTATCTCGACCAGCTGAACCGTTTCGTCTGGCGTTCCGGCTTCATCATGAAGCCGGTATTCAACGCCGCGAAAGCCGCCGAAAAGAAGCGCATCATCTTTGCCGAAGGCGAAGACGAGCGCGTGCTGCGCGCCGCCCAGGTGCTGCTGGAAGAAGGCACCGGCATCCCGATCCTCATCGGCCGCCCGCAGATCATCGAAACGCGCCTGAAGCGCTTCGGCCTGCGCATCCGCCCACATACGGATTTCGCGGTGGTCAATCCGGAAGACGATCCGCGCTACCGCGACTATGTCGATGACTATTTCGCCCTTGTCGGTCGCGTCGGTATCAACCCGGAAGCAGCCCGCACCATCGTGCGCACCAACACGACCGTCATCGGCGCGCTGTCGGTGAAGCGCGGCGAAGCGGATGCGCTGATCTGCGGCCTCGAAGGCCGTTACGACCGCCACCTGCGCGACGTCAACCAGATCATCGGCAAGCAGGAAGGCGTGCGTTCCTTCGCGGGCCTCAGCCTGCTCATCACCCAGCAGGGTGCGCTGTTCCTCACCGATACTTTCGTGAATTACGACCCGACCTCCGAGGAAGTGGCGGAAATGGCCATTCTCGCGGCCAAGGAAATCCGCCGCTTCGGCATCACGCCGAAGATCGCCCTCGCCAGCCATTCCAATTTCGGCTCGCGCGATTCCGAAAGCGCCCGCAAGATGCGCCGCGCCCTGAAGATCGTGCAGGAAGCCGCACCGGAACTGGAAGTGGATGGCGAAATGCAGGGCGGTTCGGCCCTTTCGGAAGCGCTGCGCAAGCGTGCCATGCCGAACAGCGTGCTGACGGGCGAAGCGAACCTTCTGGTTTTCCCGAACCTCGATGCCGCCAACATCACGCTCGGCGTCACCCGCACCTTGACGGAAGGCCTGCATGTCGGCCCGATCCTGCTCGGCACGGCCCTGCCCGCCCATATCCTGTCGCCCAGCGTCACCTCGCGCGGCGTGGTCAACATGGCGGCGTTTGCCGTGGTGCAGGCCTCGCATCCTTCGGTGTGATAGAGGCCGCATTAACGCAATTTTGAACAGGCTGTTGCCGCATTGCGGCAACAGCTTATGTTATCTTCCCGAAACACGGATGTCGTGAAGTATAACGCCCCTGCCACCGGCCGGGGACATCGAACGGATCGAACAATTGACCCGCCGCAGCCGCATCATCGGCCTCCTGCTTCCCCTTGTTTTCATCGCCCCGGCCGCCGCCTTCGCGGATCAGGTCTGCGATACGCTTTATGCGCAATTGCGCGAGCCGCCCCGCGTCATAGGCAACACGGCAGAGGTGCGCCGTTATGCCAACGCGCTCGCCCGCCAGAATATCGTCATCCGCAAGATCAGGAACGACCTGCGCGGCTATGGCTGCTCATCCGGCAGCGTCATCGTCTATGGCAATCCCAATGCCGGTATCTGCGCCGAGATCGGCGATGCGCTGGCGGAAGCGGAAAGCGAGCGCGACGCCATCATCCGTGACCGCGACGACGCCATGGCGGCCGCGCGTAGCGACGACGGCGACATCAGGCGTCAGCGCATCCTCGCCGCCCTCGATGCCAATGGCTGCAACACCCTGCCGCAGACGGAAACACAATTGCCTCCGCCTCCGGATGTGACGCGTTATCCCGACGCCTTTCGGCAGAATGGCCCGCAGAACGACGATGAGCCGGGACAGGCGGGGCTTTCGCCCTACCCCAACGCCGCCGCCGAGGGCGGGCTTCGCACACTCTGCGTGCGCACCTGCGACGGCTCGTTTTTCCCCATCGCGTCCAATGCCTCGCCGCTCGATTTCCGCGCCCAGGCGGAGCAGTGCGAGAAAATGTGTCCGGGCACCGAGACGGAGCTTTATTTCCACTCCATGACGGATCAGGAAACCGCCGATATGGTGTCTGCGGAAACAGGCAAGCCCTACAGGGACCTGCCAACCGCCTTCGCCTATCGAAACGCCAGTACAAAAGCGCCAGGCTGCGCCTGCAACATGGCCGCCTATCACAAGGAAATGCAAAAGCAGGAAGAGGCCGCCCGGCCGCAGCCCGAAAAACCCTATTCCGGCATCACCACCATTCCATCACCGCAAGCTGACAAGGCTGAGAAACCCGCCGAACAGCAACAGGCCGCCAAGCCGCAGGAACAGCCCGTTCCCGAACGCGACTATGACCCCAACGACAGCCGCGTCCGCGTCATAGGCCCGAAATTCCTGCCCGACCAGACGGGCCGGATCGACCTGAAGAACCCGGCACTGAAGGGTATACAGCCGCAGCAGTGACATACATCGCGGAGCGAGCAGGCGCCGCTTGTTTCTTCTCCCCGAGCGAGAGAACTCCGCGGCAGCGCGATGAGAGGGCGGCGTCAGCGATATTCGGAGAGCTTGCCCTCTCATCCGACCTTCCGGGCCACTTTCTCCCCGGCGGGGAGAAGAAACACACGGCAAGGCCCCGCCTTGTTCACAGGCCTACGCTTCTACACCCCGCCCCAGCGGTTACGAAACACCAGTTCCTCCAGCGGCACGCGCTGTCGCCAGCCCTTCACCGCCAGTTCCGGCTCGTTATAGAGCGCATCGACACGGCCGAGGCAAAGCCAGGCGACGATTTCGATATGGTCGGGAATATCGAGAATGGTGCGAATGTCGCTATCGTGGAAAATGCTCACCCAGCCGACACCGATGCCTTCGGCGCGCGCCGCGAGCCAGAGATTCTGGATGGCGCAGACGGTGGAATAGACATCCGTGCGCGGATTATGGGTGCGGCCCAGCACCACCTTGCCGCCGCGCGTCGGATCGCAGGTGACGCAGATGCTGAGCGGCGCCTTGCGGATGCCTTCAAGCTTGAGACTGCGATAAAGCGCCTGCTGCTCGCCCGTGAACATCGCCGCCGCCTCCTCATTGGCGCGGCTGAAAGCCACAAAGGCCGCCTGACGGATCGCGCCATCGGTGATGAGGGTGAAATTCCACGGCTGCATGAAACCGACCGAGGGCGCGGAATGGGCCGCCTTCAAAAGACGCTCCACCAGATCGTCCGGCAGCGGGTCCGGCAGGAACTGGTCGCGCACGTCGCGACGGGTCTCGATGGCGCGGTAAATGGCCTCGCGTTCCTCACAGGAAAACGGGCGGGCGGGCGAGAGCGCATGATCGAACGAACTGGCTGGCATCGTCTATCCCCAACAATGCGAAGGCCGGGCGCAAATGCGCACCCCGCCTCGACAACAACCTGCCGCCGTCCGCGCGGTTCGGTCTATCCCGTCAGGCCGGTCTTCTGACTTGGCTTCATCCGCCCTTTTCGCCTTCCCGAATTGCTTCAGTGGCTTTAAAAAAAGAACGTCCGCCTCACAGCGCTGGGCACGTTCCGGTCTTTCACCGGATTCCCGATTCTCCCGCCGCAAGGGCAGGCACCTGACAGGCAAGCTATGGGCAAAAAAGTTTGCGAATGCAAGCATCCTGCCGGTGGTGCGGCAATGTGGCCCGCCTCACCCCCATCATTCCACCGGAAAATACCGGACATAAGCGAACTCATCCCCATCCGGTGACCAGTTGGGCGAGTTCATCGTGCCCTGCCCGCCGAAAAGTTCGAACAGCGTCTCAGCATTGCCGCCATCCATGTCTATCAGCCGCACCCGCACATCGAGATCGCGCGGATGGTCGAAAACGTCGCCGTCATAGGAAACGAACACCACCTTGTCTCCCTTCGGAGACGGGTGCGGAAACCAGTCGCCATAGGGACTGTCGGTAATGCGCTCGACGGCGGAGCCATCCACCCGCACGCGCCAGATCTGCATTCGCCCGGTGCGGCTGGAATTGAAATAGATCCACTCGCCGTCAGGCGAATAATCCGGCCCGTCATTGCGGCCCTCGCCATGGGTCAGCCGCGTCTCGACGCCGCTTGTTATATCCATCGAATAGATATCGAAGACCTGATCGCGAATGCCGCAATAGGCAAAACCTTTCCCATCCGGCGACCAGCCATGCCAGTAAGAGGGAAGATTTTTCGTCATCAACCGCGGCGCGCCGCCCGTCGAGGCCATGAGATAGATGGCGCTCTTGCCAAATTCCACCTTATCGGAAATGGCGTAGAGCGATCCATCCGGCGAAATACCGTGATCATTGTTGCAGAGCGTGGCAAAGCCGGTATCGACCTTCTCCGGCGCGATATCACCGGCAAGAGACAGGCGGTAAAGCAGACCTTCGCTGTTCAGCAGCAGATATTTTCCATCCGGCGACCAGTTCGGCGCTTCAAAAAGATCAGGCGTCTGCCACACCACCCGCATCTGCCGGGTGCGGATGTTGAAGATTTCGATGGAGCTGCGCATTCTGCCTCCCGGGCGTGTCCGTGTCTCGTTCAAAGCGCCGGGCAATGCAGACATTCCGTTTGCATCCGCCATCGCCTCGATTATGATCCTAGGGCGGCAGGCACCGTCCTGCAAATTCAAACCGGAAAAAACGCCAGCGCTCCAGCACCGTCCGTGACCCTTGCCGTTTCTCCCAGATCCGAGGTTCCGCGATGAATACCATCGCCGATCACGGCATCCGCTTCGGCCGGATCGCCGCAATGCTTCCTGTCAAAAACATCGAAAAGGCCCACGATTTTTACGTTGGCGTGCTGGGCTTCGAAAAGACCTTCGAAAACGGCACCCCCGTCGGCTTCATGATCCTCAAACAGGGCAACGCCGAACTGCATCTGACATTGCAGCCCAGCCACAAGGCAGCACCCTTCAACGTGGCGCATATGATGGTGAGCGATGTGGATGCGCTGCATGCGCTCTGCAAGAGTGAGGGCTTGCGCATCATCAAGGGCCTCCAGGACAAGGATTACGGCCTGCGCGCCTTTGTGTTTGAAGACCCGGATGGCAACCGCATCGATGTGGGGCAGGTTATTTGAGATCAGCGAACGGCGCGGGGTTTTCTCCGCGCCGCTTGCTTAAACACGAAGGTTGTGGAACGAGCGAATGCCCCTTGTTTCTTCTCCCCGCCGGGGAGAAGTCCGCGGCAGCGAGATGAGGGGGCAAGGGTAGTGAGTTACGGCAACGTTGCCCCCTCATCCGACCCTTCGGGCCACCTTCTCCCCGGCGGGGAGAAGAAACGAGCGGCAACGCCGGGCAAAACATCCGCTACCAGCGTCTTCCTTCAATCACCGATCCCGAAACCGGTTGGTGATCGGATAACGCCTGTCACGCCCAAAGTTCTTCTTGGTGATCTTCACCCCCGGGGCCGATTGCCGGCGCTTATATTCGGCGAGATAGAGCAGATGCTCCACCCGGTGCACGGTCGCCACATCATGACCGCGCGCCAGAATTTCCTCGACCGACATTTCCTTTTCGACGAGGCATTCCAGAATATCGTCCAGCACCGGATAGGGCGGCAGCGAATCCTGGTCGGTCTGGTTGGGGCGCAATTCGGCCGACGGGGCCTTGGAAATGATATTGGCCGGGATCACTTCGCCGGAAGGGCCGAGCGCGCCCGGCGGCACATGGGCGTTGCGCCAGCTGGAAATGGCATAGACCTGCATCTTGTAGAGGTCCTTGATGGGGTTGAAACCGCCATTCATGTCGCCGTAGAGCGTCGCATAACCCACCGACATTTCCGACTTGTTGCCCGTCGTCACCACCATGGAGCCGAACTTGTTCGAGACGGCCATCAAAATGGTGCCGCGCGTGCGGCTCTGCAGGTTTTCCTCGGTAATGCCCTCTTCCGTGCCCTCGAAGAGATCGGAAAGCGCCGAAAGGAATCCTTCCACCGGCTCGACGATCGGCACAATATCGTAACGGCAGCCCAGCGCTTTCGCGCAATCGGCTGCGTCCTTCAGCGATTCCTCCGAAGTATAACGGTAAGGCAACATGATGCAGCGCACCCGCTCCTCGCCCAGCGCATCGACGGCAAGGGCGGCACAGATCGCCGAATCGATGCCGCCGGAAAGGCCGAGAACCACGCTCTTGAAGCCGTTCTTGTTGACGTAATCGCGGAAGCCCAGCATGCAGGCGCGGTAATCCGCCTCCTCGCCTTCGGGAATCTTCGAGAAAGGTCCGCTATCGCAATGCCAGCCGTCTGCCGTGCGTTTCCAGTCGGTGACGGCAAGTGTGGCCTCGAACTGGCTCATCTGGAAAGCGAGCGTCTTATCGGCATTGAAGCCGAAGCTCGCGCCGTCGAACACCAGCTCATCCTGCCCACCCAGCTGGTTGGCGAAAACGAGCGGCAAACCGCTTTCGATAACCTGCCGCAGCGCCACCTGATGGCGCACATCCAGCTTGCCGCGATAATAGGGCGAACCGTTCGGCACCAGCAGGATTTCCGCCCCGCTTTCGGCGAGCGTTTCGCAGACACCCATATCGTTCCAGATTTCCTCGCAGATCGGAATGCCGATCCTGACCCCACGGAAATTATAGGGACCGGAAATCGAGCCCTCAGAGAAAACACGCTTTTCGTCGAACTCGCCGTAATTCGGCAGGTCGATCTTGTCGCGCAGCGCGATGATCTTGCCGCCATCCAGAAGTGCCACGGAATTGTGCCGGCCCGTCCCACCCTGTCGCGGAAAACCGATGACGATGCCCGGCCCGCCATCGGCGGTTTCCGCCGCCAGCTCTTCCACGGCTTTCAGGCATGCTTTCAGGAAAGCCGGCTTCAGCACCAGATCTTCCGGCGGATAGCCCGATATGAACAGCTCGGTCAGAAGCAGAAGATCGGCGCCCTGCGTCGCCGCATCTGCCCTTGCCTCGCGCGCCTTGGCGAGATTGCCCGCCACGTCGCCAACGGTGGGATTGAACTGCCCGACGGCAATCCGGAGATGGTTCTCTATATCGTGTCTGTCGCTCATGGCTTTTCAATACCGCGCCCGTGCCCGCTCCGCAACGCGGCAATTGCATGGCGACGCCCGTTAGGCTTCGTCCGCGCGCGTTCACGCTAAGGTTATCGCCGCACCGGCCAGACTCTTCAAAGTTCATGTCGCGTTCATCGCGCTTATGTGACAGTTACATGACACTTTTGCGACACCCGATTCACCTCCCCGGATCGGCCGTGCCGCCTGCGATACCGGAGTATGGGTTTGAGAGATTCGGCGCCAAAAACAACGGCTTCCGAAAAGGCTGGTTTCGTCTTTTCGCCTGCATGGACAAGGAGCCTTTCCAAGCTTTCGGGCATCGCCTATCCGCTTGCCAATCTGACGATCGCGTCCGTCGTGCTGGTCGTGGCGCTGGAGTGGATCGCCCGCGGCTCGCTCACGGATGTCGGCGCTTTCCTCACCTCCTCCGCCCGCCCCGGCATGACCACCATTGCCGCCGTGCTTGCCCTTCTCGTGGCGCTGGATGCACTTCTTGGCAGGCGTTACCTGTCGCTGATCGCGCTTGCGCCGCTCTGCGCGCTGACGGGGCTGATTTCGGCACAGAAACAGACCTATCTTTCCGATCCGCTTTATCCATCCGACCTGCTGTTCGGCCGCCAGATTCTCGAGCTTCTGCCGACCATGCTGAAGGCCCAGCCGATGACGGCAGCACTCGTCGCTCTCGGTATCTGCGCCGCGATTGCGGCACTTACGGCGCTGTGGCTGCTGGCGCGCCGCCATTCACCGGGCTTGAGCTGGCGAGAACGCGCCGCCGGTCTCGCGCTGGCGCTGCCGCTTCTTGCGGGTCTCGCCTCGCTGATGGACTATTCGCATTATTCCTGGGTGCGCGATCGCCTCAACATCATTCCCATGATGTGGGATCAGCAGGAAAATTACCGCCATAACGGCTTCCTGATGGCCTTCGCCTTCAATATTCCGATGGCCAATGTCTCGGCGCCGCAGGGTTACGGCGAAAACACCATTGCAGACCTGACATCCGAACCCGCCGCCTTTGCCGCCAACAAGGGCGATTACCCCGATGTCATCATGCTGATGAGCGAATCGCTGTGGGATCCGACGCGGCTGGAAAATGTGAGCCTCTCCGCCGATCCCATGCCGACGATCCGCGCCAAACAGTCCGGCAATGTCTTTTCCCCGGAATTCGGCGGCATGACGGCGAATGTGGAATTCGAGGCGCTGACCGGCTTCTCCAACGCCTTCCTGCCCTATGGCAGCATTCCCTATCAGCAATATATCCGCCGCCCGGTGCCCTCGCTCGCCAGCTTCTTCCGTGGCGAAGGTTATTCCGCCATCGCCATGCACCCCTTCCAGGAATGGTTTTGGAACCGCAAGCAGGTCTACAAAAACTTCGGCTTCGAGGAATTCCGCTCCGAAGAGACGCTGCCGACGATGGAAAAACGCGGCAACTTCGCCTCCGACGATGCGCTGATGGACGAGATCATGGCGACGGCCGAGAAGGCGCAGAACCCGCTCTTCCTCTTCGCCGTCACCCTTCAGGGACACGGCCCCTACGAGGCGACCCGTTACGCCGAAAACACCATCGGCGTCGAGGGCGGCCTTTCCGCCTCGGCCTCGCAGGCGCTGGCCACCTATTCGCAAGGGGTGGCGGAAGCCGATGAAGCGCTGCTGAAACTCATGCGCTGGGCGAAGAAGCGTGACCGGGAAACCATCGTCGTCCTGTTCGGCGATCACCTGCCGCCGCTCGGCCAGACCTTCGTGGAAAGCGGCTACATGCCGGGCATGGTAGCCAGCCGCCGCGCGCCGCTGGAGGTGATGAAGAAGGAACATGAGACGCCGCTCATCGTCTGGTCCTCAAAGAAGGGCGTGCGCAAGAATATCGGCACCATCAGCCCGGCGCTTTTGCCTTATCACGTGCTGAAAACGGCGGGCTTCTCCGATCCCTTCTACACCGGCACGCTGGGCGACGTGCAGCAGGCCTTTTCCGTCATCGACCGGCATATGCTGGTGGCAACCGACGGCAAGGCCCTGCCCGACTGGTCAATTGCCCCGAACGCCGTTCCCGACGTGGTGCGCGACTACCGCCTGCTGCAATTCGACATGATGTTCGGCCAGCAATATGGCCGCGAGCGCTTCTTCCCCGGTTTCAACTGGCTGCACGAGGGCGCGCCATCGGTCTGATGTTTTCGGCGGGGACGCCTGAACCGCATGGCGGTGGAAATCGTTTGAATTCCGCCGCCATGCGGGTTTATCTCGGGAACATCCGCATCGCCTCATCAGAACCGGAGACACACCGTGTCAGATATCTCCGACTATATCGTTTCGCATTTCAAGCGTTCCTCTCGCGAAATCGGCGAAGTGGAGCGGCGCATTCTGGAACTGTCGCACCAGAAGAAACTGATTTCGAGCGACACCAATGCGGAATTTTCCGCTGGTGCGAGTTTCGGCGACAGGCTGGCCGACAATATCGCCAAGGTCGGCGGCTCCTGGGGTTTCATCCTCGGTTTCTGCTTTTTCCTGATCTTCTGGGCCGTCATCAACACCATCATCCTGACGACCGGCGCTTTCGATCCCTACCCCTTTATCTTCCTAAACCTGCTGCTTTCCATGCTGGCGGCCATTCAGGCGCCGATCATCATGATGTCGCAGAACCGCCAGGCCGCCCGCGACCGTTTCGAGGCCGCCAAGGACTATGAGGTGAACCTGAAGGCCGAGCTTGAGGTTCTTTCCCTGCATGAAAAGATCGATGTGAAGGTGCTGGCCGAACTGGCCGCGCTCCGGCAGGACCTTGCAGCCCTTCACCGCCATGTCACCCGCAAGGAAGACTGAAGCCGCTTACCCCCCTCTGCCCTCCAGAAATCGCACAACCCCCTGAAACCTCACCCCCAGTTACGAATCCGTCAGATTCTTACGCTACAGATTGACGCAGGCGTTTGTTGCATTGCACTCTTGCGGGCAAGGCTGAAGGGGAATCACTCCCCATCGTCAAAATGGCATCACGACCATTTCGCGGCGACGCCATGCCGGATGCGACATCCGGTCATCGCAATAATTCTGTTCCGGGGTTTTTCATGCACCAGTTCGATCTGATTGTTGTCGGCAGCGGTCCGGCGGGAAGACGGGCCGCCATTCAGGCCGCCAAGCTCGAAAAGAGGGTTCTGGTCATCGAGAAGGGCAGCCGCGTCGGCGGCGTTTCCGTGCACACCGGCACCATTCCATCGAAGACCCTGCGCGAGACGGCGCTCAATCTCACCGGCTGGCGCGAGCGCGGTTTTTACGGCCGCGCCTATCGCGTCAAGCAGGAGATCGATGCGGAAGACCTGCGCCGCCGCCTGCTCATCACGCTGGATCACGAAGTGGAAGTGCTGGAACACCAGTTCGCCCGCAACCGCGTGCAGCACATTCGCGGCACGGCGAGCTTCATCGACGCCAACACCATGAAGGTGGTGAAGAGCGACGGCGAGATCATGACCGTGACGGGCACCTCCATCCTGCTGACCATCGGCACCCGCCCCTACCGGCCGCCGCATATTCCCTTCGATGGCGAAGCGGTGCTCGACTCGGACGAGATTCTTGAGATCAAGGAACTCCCGCGCTCCATGGTCGTCGTTGGCGCTGGCGTCATCGGCATCGAATATGCCACCATCTTCAGCGCGCTCGATACGCAGGTGACGGTGGTGGAGCCGCGCGAAACCATGCTGGAATTCATCGACAAGGAAATCGTCGAGGATTTCGCCTATCAGCTGCGCGACCGCAACATGAAGCTGATCTTCGGCCAGAAGGCGGAAAAGGTGGAACGCGACGAAAGCGGCAAGTGCCTCGTCTCGCTCGGCAATGGCCGCGTCCTGAAGGCGGAGACCGTCCTCTTCGCCGCCGGCCGTGTCGGCGCCACCGATACACTCAATCTTTCGGCCTGCGGGCTGGAGGCCGATAGCCGCGGCCGGCTGAAGGTCGATCCCGAAACCTTCCAGACCTCGGTGCCGAACATCTATGCCGCCGGCGACATCATCGGTTTCCCGAGCCTTGCCTCCACCTCCATGGAACAGGGCCGCATCGCCGCCCGCCACGCCGTCGGCGCACCGGCCGGCGAACCGCCGCAATTCTTCCCTTACGGCATCTATGCCGTACCGGAAATTTCCACCTGCGGCCTGACGGAAGAAGAAGTCATCGAACGCGGCATTCCCTATGAATGCGGCATCGCCCATTTCCGCGAAACCTCGCGCGGCCACATCATGGGTCTCGACAGCGGGCTGTTGAAGATGATCTTCTCGCTCAAAACCCGCCGCCTGCTCGGCGTCCACATCGTCGGCGAAGGTGCCACCGAACTGGTGCATATCGGCCAGGCGGTGCTGAACCTCAAAGGCACTGTGGAATATTTCGTCGAGAACACGTTCAACTATCCCACACTTGCCGAGGCTTACAAGATTGCCGGGCTGGATGCGTGGAACCGCATGGGTGAGATCAAGAAGGATTGAGCGGAGTATTCGGCAGCACTGCCAAATGCCATGCGGCCGCGCTTGGTAAGGTCGTAGCTTCCTCTCCCCGTCACCCCGGACTTGTGTGGACGTATTGTGGTTTACTTGATGCATAGGCCGGGATGCGCATCCCGGCCTATGCAGGCAGGCGGCCGTATTTCCGGACTGGTTTACGCAGCCGAGATC
>NZ_JAQAHD010000033.1:0-35839 GCF_027871605.1 Agrobacterium sp. CFBP 3001 | reverse complement strand
CTTACAGGGTGTTCTTTACACGCGTCCCGCCAGCTATTCGCGAGCGGACCGCTCGCGACATCGATCGACAGTTTTCCGACGCGGCAATACCGGTCTTGCCTGCAACTCTGGTCGATCGCGCCGCTTACCGTGCACTGTTTTCTCTCGGTGGAATACTTCACGATTTGGAAGCGTCCGACGTTTCGGGATTGCAGAGTGCCAAGGAAAATAGCCGTGATTTTGCCCAGGCTGTTATCAACGCTTTGAGAGGAGAGGGAGCATGAGCACTGACGATAAGAAGCGCGCGACCCTCGATTTCGGGGATCTGGACAACACGCCAGCGCCGCCAGTCGATAACAATGCCGTTAAGGCCGCGACCAGAGCCGCGGGGTTTAGAGAAACACCCAAGGCTTCCAGTTCTGAAGCTGCCCCTTCCATTCGGACCATGCGCAGAACGCGTCGGAAAACGGGACGTACAGAGCAATTCGCGACTCGCCTTCGCGCAGAAACTATCGAAGCGATTTACAACTATGCGGATCAGCACGAGATCACGCTGGCAGAAACCATTGAGCGAGCAGTTGAAGCTCTCAAAAGAGAGGCGGAATGAAGCTCTTGAAGGGTAACGCTCAGCGTTATATATTTGTGGGTAAGGAAACGGCGTGAGAGTTTTCAAAAACGGCTGGTTTCAGAAATTTGCTCGAAAGGAGAAAATCTCCGACGCCATGCTTTGTGAGGCTGTTGCGCGCGCCGAACGCGGTCAGATCGATGCCGATCTGGGGTCCGGTCTCATCAAGCAGAGGCTTGCCCGGCCTGGTGCGGGAAAGTCTGGTGGATTCCGGACGTTGGTTTTCTTCCGAACGCAGCAGAGGGCTGTTTTTGCATTTGGCTTTGCCAAGAGCGACATGGCCAATCTTGATGATGCCGATGAGGCTTATCTGAAAAAGGCCGCGAAGCTGGTTCTAGGATTTACAGATGAACAGATGGACGCGGAAATCGCTGCGGGGCGTATGTTAGAGGTGAAATGCGATGAGTAAGACCTACAAAAGTGAGGCATTGGCAGCCGTCCATGAGATGATGGAAGGTTTCTACGAGTCTGGAGCGATCGACAAAAAGACGATGCGCGAATTTGATGAAGGCTGCCTGACAACCGTGGAGCCCCTGACTCCTGAAGAAATTCGCACTATCCGTGAGCGTGAAAGCATTTCGCAGCCCGTTTTTGCCCGCTATCTCAACGTCAGCAAGGGGTTGGTTTCGGATTGGGAGCGTGGTGTTAAGAGGCCGAGCGGCCCGGCGCTCCGCTTGTTGACGGTTGTCCGGAACAAGGGCTTACAGGCTATTGCCTGATTGTGCGGCGGTAGCCGCACCAAGCCCGGAGGTGAACGCTCTTATCAAAATTGGGCGGTAGAGAGCCGGAGGGCTTTTCATGACAATGCCCCGGCGCTGAAACGCCGGGACCTTATTCTTGGTCTTCAATGTACTGTCGGCTTTGATGCAGAGAGCATTTTGACCGCCATTTTCACGACTTTCCGAAACTTTCGCCAATCCGGCAAATTCTGCTCATTTACCCTTTCCTGAAGGGCAGACAGCACCCAGCCGACACATGCACTATCATCTACTGCTCGATAGGCATCAGAGCGTGCGAAGCACGCAGTGATACGGGGGCGTGGATTGCCGTTGTCTTTAGGGATGGTGGTGATTAGCTCCTGCGCTTCGCTGTAGGCATTGGCAATATGCTGAAGCCGGGCCGGATCACTTTGCTCTATCATGCCAAAAGTCCATTCCAGCGTTTTGAACATGGCTCTGGCTTCTTGAATTGCTTCTTCGCCAAATTCTTCTTCACTCATGCTGGGTCGAACGCTCCTGTGAACTCCGGATCTACATGATAGGCGAGCTTTCCGGCGACGATTGGCCGTTGGCCGGCGAGGAACAGCAGTTCGAGATTTGACGGCAGATTACGAACCTCGTCCGGGGTCATCAGGGCGCGGGCGATATGCTGGTCGCCAAGCGTCATACCGGTCTGGCCGCTTTCTTGCGCATCGAGGGCGTAACTCATGGTCTGGAATATGACAGTTTCCTGCCCGAGCAGATCGGAGATCAGCTTCGCGCTCTCGTGATCGTTGACGCCGAATATCTGAAGAACGCCGGCGTTCGAGAGGAATGTTCCTGCCTTGCGTCCATATGTGGCGCGCAGCTGGTGAATGTCCTGGAGGATAGGCCAAAGCTGGACGCCGTAGCCGGCCATAAGGCCCATGGCGCGTTCGACGGGGGCGAGGTGGCCCAGCGCTGCGAACTCATCCAGCAGATAGAGAACGGGTGTTTCCGGCTTTTGCGGATCGCGAGCCATTTCGAGGAGGCTCTGGGTGACGAGCAGACGCAGCCAGCGCGAATAGGTGGAGAGCCGGTCCGGTGGCAACACGAGGAACACGGTCGCATTGCGGCGCTTGAGATCGGAAAAGCGGAAATCCGATCGTCCGAGCACAGTCGTCATGCGTGGCGAGTCGAGAAAATGGGTATGGCGCTGGGCGGCCGACAGCACGCCGGCGGCCTCGCGATCGGATTTGCCGAGATGACGATTTGCGGCGCGGGCAATCAGGCCGCCAGCCGCGTTGGTCTCCTGCATACGCTTCAGCAGGGCGGCGAAACTGTCAGGAGCGACGGTGAGATATTCGCGCAGAGTGCCGAGATGACGGCGGCCCGGAGATTCGACCGCGGCGATCTTGAGCAGCAGTCCTGATATCAGGGCCTTGGCTTCCTCGTTCCAGTGGGCTTCGCCGCCCATGCCGGGTTCATCGAAGACCAGGGCGTCGGCAAGGGTGCTTGCGTCTTCCGCGACATCGAGGCCGGTCACGTCGAGCTGATCGAGAGGATTGAAGGCGGCGGACGGTTTGCCGGTGACGCCAAAGGGATCAAGAATATGAACCGGGCCGAAGGCTTCCCGGGCGCGGCCGGCGATCCTGGCATTCTCGCCTTTTGGGTCGATGCAGATGACAGATCGGTCAGCGGTGAGCAGGTTCGGGATGATGGTGCCCACACCTTTGCCGGTGCGCGTCGGGGCCATGGTGAGCAGATGAGCGGGACCATCATAGCGCATGAGTTTTTTCGACCTCGGATCGCGGCCGATAAGAAGGCCCGTGTCTGCGCGGGCGAGGGGCGCCATTTCCTTGTTAGTGGCGAAACGGGCCGAACCATGGGTGGCGCCGGCCTCGTCCCCGAAATGCAGGATGATCGGGGCGCTGAGCGACACGAAGGCGACGGCCAGCAGGATGAGCAGCGTCACCAGCCACCATGCCGCGACAGGTACAGAGCCAACGCCATAGCCGATCTCCCGAAGCAGGGCCTGGCCGCCTATGCCGACGACAAATACGACGATAGCGAGGAGAAGGGCCGTCTGGGCGAGCGCCCTGAAGGCGCGGAAGGGCCCGAGAATGATGGAGACAACTGCCCAGAGAGGATTGCGTGCGGCGGCGCGTAGCATGTTCCGGAACGCGGACCATGCCGCTTTCGCATAGATCATATCATCTTCCTCCGGTCAGCGATGCGTAAGGATGCAGCGTCCCGGCTGCCCTGCGAGAAAGTCCTGATCGAGCTGGAAGATATCAGTGTGCATTGTTGCTGCCCTCCGTTGCTGCTGGCTTCAGCAGATCGTCGAACAGGGCCTTGTCATTGTCGCGTGTGAGGAAGTCGGGAAGCTCGCGGCGCAACCAGTCCCTGAGGCGTTTTGTGAACTCGGGATCGTTCGTGGTCTCGAGGCGATGGAGGACGAGCGCGCCGAGCAGCACCTTGCGCCTGGTGTCGTTGGCGCGCTCCTGTTTTCCGAGTCTCGCCTTCAGCGCAGAGCGCTGCGCGTCCAGTTCTGCCAGACGCTGTTCGATCGATTTGCGTGCCATGAGGTCTCCTGCTGAATTCCGTGGTGTTCGAAGGGTAAGGCGAAACGCCCCTTCATGTTTCTCCGGATTGGTTGAGTGTGAACTTCTTTCCGCCGGGATGCTCGCCGCGATAGGCGAGGATGGTTCGGCCATCGAGATCCTGGATTTCGACATAGGCGCTATCCGGATTGGTGCGGATGAGCTTTGCCGCCATTTCAACGAAATCAGGATTGGCTTGCTGATCGCAAATGACACTGAGTTTTTTACCGTCTCCCGTCATCGTGCTCTCGCAGAGATCTGCCGACGGATGATTGTCATTCATCGCCGCCTGATCCCTTCTTCTTGCCGGGGTGAGTGGCCTTGAGCTTGACCATGACGACTTTCGGATGGTCTGCATCGCGCCCAACATCGAGAATGCCGGATGCTTCGGCGAGGTCGCTCAGTCGAGCGAAACCGTAATTGCGGGCGTCGAAATCCGGAGCTTGTTTAGCCAGATGCCCACCGACCCTGCCCAGGTGCGCGCGTCCATCCTCTTCGGCAGTGGCGATCACCGCTTTCCTCAACATATCGAGAGCGGCACGATCGAGCGCTGGTTTTTTCTCGGCCGGCTTGGCGACCGGCGGTGCGACTTCAGCGGCGGCGGCCTGCTTTCGGGCGTTGGGTTCCACGACGCCGGCCACGTCGGTATCCGTGGCCGATGTATTGTTCAGCACGTCGAAATAAACGAACTTGTCGCAGGCCGTAATGAAGGGGCGCGGCGTCTTTCGTTCCCCGAAGCCATAGACCGTCACGCCCTGTTCGCGCAGCCTCGCTGCCAGTCTGGCGAAATCACTGTCGCTTGAGACGATGCAGAAGCCTGAGAAGCGACCTGTGTAAAGCAGGTCCATGGCGTCGATAATCATCGCGCCATCGGTGGCGTTCTTACCCGTTGTATAGGCGAACTGCTGGACCGGCTGAATGGAGTGTTCCAGCAGGCATTCTTTCCAGCCTTTGAGATTTGGGCCTGTCCAATCGCCGTAGATGCGCTTGACGCTGGCAACACCATAGTTCGCGATCTCGGCCAGCAAGCCTGTGACGATTTTTGGAGATGCGTTGTCGCCATCAATCAGGAGAGCCAGAGTGGCGGTGGTTTCCGTCGCCATGATCATTTCTCCCGATGATTACGTTTCGGTCTTGGTTAGGGACCGCTCGTGACGCTCAGGAGCTTCCGTCATATCCTCCGGTAGAGTTTTTGCCTCCTCGCCGTTCGAGGCATTCGGTTTAGTCCGTTTGATCGTCAGTCCGCCATTGAGCGCCGCCGCTGCGCTGTGTAGTTCATCGCGTTCGTCTGTCACGATCTATCTCCCTCTGATCGTTGTCACGAGGCTTCATCTTACTTGTGGTTGCCGGTTGTTCAACCTTCTGTCGAAATTTTTCCTGAATATCCAGTCATCATTATTGGCGTTTACGGTGCGTCTTGCGCGACACTGTTGAACGGAGTAGCGTAGCGGATAAGTTCATAAGGGCGCATATACGGGTTGCGATGCAACCCATGCGGCGATACTGTGATGTTTCGCGAGGGAAAGGGAGAAACGGTCTTTGGCGATCTTCTATTGCCAAATGTCTATTGTCTCTCGTGGTTCCGGCCGTAGTGCTGTTGCCGCGTCCGCCTATCGTGCCGCCGAGACCCTGACCAATGAACGCGATGGCCTTGTTCACAAATATGAGAACCGGCAGGGCGTCGAGCATTCCGAGATCGTGTTGCCTGAAGGTGTCAATGCCGAATGGGCGAATGACCGGTCGGTCCTGTGGAATGCCGCCGAGCGTGCCGAGAAACGCAGCGATGCACGGGTGGCGCGGGAATTAGTCATCGCGCTTCCACATGAACTTTCCGAGGAAGGGCGCTTGGCGCTGACACGGGAGTTCTCTCAGGATCTGGCGAACCGATATGGCGCAGCGGTGGATTTTGCGATCCACGCCCCGCATCCGCAAGGCGACGTTCGCAATCATCATGCACATGTGTTGATGACGACGCGGCAGGTCGGGGAGGAGGGTCTTGGACAGAAGACCTATCTGGAACTTGCGAACAAGGAGCTTTTGCCGAAGGGCTTGCCATCAACGCAGATGCAGCTTGTCGATATCAGGCAGTCCTGGGAGGGATTGGCGAATGAGCGGCTGGCGCTTGAGGGGCATGATATTCGCATCGATCATCGTTCGCACTCGGAGCGCGGGCTTGAGATCGAGCCGACCGAGCATGTAGGTGTGCGGGCGACAAACATTCAGCGGCGTGGTGGTGCGGTTGATCGAGCGCGTATGGATGCTGAAGCGGCGCAACGTAACGCTGACCTGATCCGGGAAAAGCCGGAGCAGGTTCTGACGCTGATCAGCAATGAGAAAAGCGTGTTCGACCGGCATGACATTGCGAAGGCGCTCCATCGCTATATCAATGACGATGTGCAGGCGTATCAGAATGCGTTTGCGTCGGTGATGGCTTCGCCTGCGCTGGCCGAGTTACGGCCGGAGCGTCTTGATGAACAGACCGGCGAAGTTTTGCCCGCGAAGTACTCCACCCGCGAATTGGTCGACCTCGAACGCGGCATGGCGCTGTCGGCGGAGCGGTTGGCCGAGGTGCGAAGTCATGGTGTCGATCGGGGGCATGTCGATCGCGCCATGGAGCGGCAGGACGATGCAATCCGGCGCAGCTCGGGCGACGCTATGGCGGGGCTTTCCGACGAGCAACGGTCTGCGATCGAGCATATTACCGGGCCGGAACGGATATCGGCTGTGGTCGGGTTCGCGGGTGCGGGCAAATCCACCATGCTTGCGGCCGCGCGCGAGGCGTGGGAGACGCAGGGGTATCAGGTGCATGGCGCGGCGCTCTCCGGAAAGGCGGCCGAGGGGTTGGAGGAAAGCTCCGGCATCGAGAGCCGGACGCTGGCGTCATGGTCACGAAGTTGGGAGAACGACAGAAATACACTCGGTCGCTGCGATGTGTTTGTCATCGATGAGGCGGGCATGGTGGGAAGCCGTCAGCTCGCCGGATTCATCCATGAGGCCGAGCAGCGCGGGGCGAAGATCGTTCTTGTCGGAGACCATGAGCAGCTGCAGGCGATCGGGGCCGGCGCGCCCTTCCGCGCCATTGCCGAACAGATCGGCCATGCCGAACTTTCCGACATTCGCCGCCAGCGTGAAGACTGGCAGCGTGAGGCGTCGGTTTCCTTTGCAACCCACAAGACGGCTGAAGGCCTGGCTGCATACCGGGACCATGGCGATATTCACCTTGCTGCCACCGGCGAGGAGGCGCGCAACGAGATCGTGCGTGATTATCTGGCCGATCGTGACGAGCGCCCTGACGGCACGCGCGTTGCCATGGCGCATCGTCGTGTCGATGTCCGGGCGATCAATGACGGGATCCGTGCTGCGCTTCAGGAGCGGGGCGAGCTGGCGCAGGTCGAGCCGGCCGGCGGACCTGGTGATGGCCGGGAGCAGGATCGGACTCGGGCACTCACCTATCAGACCAATGACGGCAACCGGGACTTTGCCGAGGGCGACCGGATCGTGTTCCTTGAGAATGATCGCGATCTTGGTGTGAAAAACGGCATGCTTGGAAGCGTGCTCGCCGTCGAGCGGGACGCGATACAAGTTCAACTCGACGGGAGATCGGCGGAGGGGCCTGATATCGTCAATGTGCCGATGAATAGTTACCAAGCTATTGACCACGGCTATGCGACGACGATCCATAAAAATCAGGGGGCGACGGTGGATCGTGCCTTTGTGCTGGCGTCCGGCACGATGGACCGGCATCTGACCTATGTCGCCATGACCCGGCATCGCGATGGGGCGCAGCTCTATGCCGGCACTGACGAGTTCACGGACAGGAAGGCGGGCAAGCTGGTGGAGCACGGCGCAGCGCCCTTCGAGCACCGGGAAGGTAACAGCCAGAGCTATTTCGTGACGCTGGAAAACGCTAAAGGCGAGCGGCAGACGACATGGGGCGTCGATCTTGGGCGAGCCATGAAAGACGCCGCGCCGGAAATCGGGGCGAGGATCGGCCTTCAGCATACGGGCGCTGAGCCGGTCCGGCTTCCGGACGGGCAAATGGTCGAACGCAACAGCTGGAATGTTCAGGATGCGGGCGAACTGGCCTATGCTCAACTCGAAAGCCGCCTGTCGCGTTCCGGCGTGAAGGAAAGCACGCTGGATTACACGCGCGACTTTGCCGAGCGGCGCGGGATGGCGGCAGGGTTTGGGGTCAAAAGCGAGATTGATCTGTCATCTGCCGAGAAAAGCGTTCGCCAAACGACCGGTCCAGACCACGTTCCACAAAAAGCCGGCGCTCATCGCGGCCAGGATTTCCATGTCGATCGTGGCAAGGATCCTGCTGCCGATCCTGGCGTGTCTTCCCCGCAGGCCAGTCCCCGGCGCAGCATGTTCGACGGCCTGAAGTTGTCACGCGGCGGCTCTGGCATCAAACCGACGCAGGGGCATGTCGCGATGGCTGACGAAAAAACGCAGCAGAACGCCGAAAAGGGGACGGAGAAGGTCGAGACGCAGCGCGGCCCGCAACGCAGCATGTTCGACGGGTTGAAGCTGAAGGCTTCGCGTGATCCTTCCTCACGCGAACAGAAGCCGGAAAAGGCGAGCTTACGGCTTTATCCAGAGCGAGAGGAGCAGACCCCGAAGGCTCCCGACAACCAGGCCGAGATGAAGCAGGCCGTCGATCAGTATGCGCGGGCCTATGGCTCGATCCAGCGTCAGGAGCAGGAAAAGCTTCCGGTTCTCGATAGCCAGAGGCAGGCGCTGCAGAATGCCGGTGATAAACTCGACCGCCTCGAGGCGGGCTCGAGCGAGATCCTGTCTTCCGCTCTTAAGCATGATCCTCACACCGTCCGCGCTATGACAGAGCGTTCAGGTGGGGAGCGTACGTCGGCGCTTATGGAGGGAATGGAGCGGGAAAAGCTCCAGCAGCAGGATCCGAATGTTCGCGCCGGACGCTTCGTCAAGGAATGGCAGGGGCTGTCGCAAACCCGCGAAAACAACGGCGGCTGGATGCCGTCCGAGATCGCGGCCCGCAAAGAAGCTGAGGGGCAGATGCGTGATCTGGTGCAGAAACTCGACAAGGACCCGGCGATGAAAGAGGCCCTTCGCACCAATCACAGCAAGGAGCTGGATGTTCGCCGGCAACAGGACCTGTCCAAAGAGCTTGGACAGAAGATCGAGCGCGGCCCTTCGCTCGGATTAGGCATGTAAATGACAGGCAGGCAATATGAGTGACGAACAGCGGAACGATCTGGGCGAAGACAAGGGCGGGACTGAACACGATCTCGTGGCGCACGAGAATGATGCTGGCGATCCGGCCGCAGCCTTCCATGCATTACGCGAGGCCGTTGAAGCCTGTGGCGAGGGACACTCCGCAGACCTGGTGGAGCTTCGTCAGGACCTGGTTCTTGCGCTGGAACAGCTCCGGGATGCCGTCATGGAGCTTGATCCCTCGCAGGAGGTTGGCAAAATCGTTCAGGCGTTCTCGGAGGTTGAGGAGCGGCTTGAAAGTATCGAGACATCCCCTCTGCTCAAACATGGCGCCGACCACTATGCGCGGACGATCGAGCGCAGCGGCGAGAGCCTGGTGCGGAACGCCGTCGATCGGCTTGACCGCAGCTCCGGCGATCTGGAGCGCATCACCCGTCAGCTGACCGGCCATGTGGAGAGCGCACGTGGCCGGCGCCAGCAGGACAGATCCGTGCTGGTGGCAGGCGGGATTGGCGTGGTGCTCGGCATGGTCGCCATTCTCATCTTGCCTTGGGTGATGCCTGCGACCATCGGCATGACGATTGCCGCGACCAGCATGAACGCCGATCGCTGGGATGCGGGCATGGCCCTCATGAAATCCGCCGATCCGCATACATGGAATGCGTTCGTCGAGGCTCATCAGCTCGTGCGCGGAAACGCGCCAGCGATTGCCGATTGCAAAGCGGTCGCGGCCAAGTCCGGCAAAGAGCAGAAGTGTGCCGTTATCGTGCCAGTGCCGGAAAGCTAGACTTGCCGATGCAAAAGCTCTCCTCTCTAGAGGCTGGGAGTTATTTCAACATATCCGATCAGTTCGGATGAATAACTGCCGTCGCCGTTCGCTGCCCCTTTGTGCTTTAGTTCCCGCTGAAGGGATGGTTCTACGGCTCGGCTGAACAAATCCGCACGCTGCTCCGGTTGGAAGATGGGCGAAGCTGCGGGAGCATGAAGATATTTATCGCAAAGGCGTTCGATCGCAGGCAATCGCGTTCCGTCTGAGTTAACGGCAATTGGCTGCACGACCACGCGGCGTTCACCATTTCCAGCGGACGTCTCAACTATCCACAGCGATAGCAGCACTGGCCCTTCGACATCGCCCGATACGGCAATGCCGATTTCTTCCGGTGGTACATTACGCCAACGCCCCAACTCCGCCTGCACTAACGGATGGTCCATCCCCATAAGTTGCAAATCATCCCGATTTGTTGCGGCCTCACGATTCAGGGTGAAACGGGCGCGGCGGGTGCCCTCAGAGGTGACGAGATCGTATGTACTATTATCTACTTTCAAAAGCTTCTGTTGGCGGTCGGCGACTGCTTCAGCGAAGAAACGCAATAGCCTATCCAGACTGGAAGAGACATCCGAGAAGGGCTTGTAGTCATCCAAGCTGAAACCGTCGAGGTCCTGAAAAAGATCGAAGACAACTTGCCTTGCTTCACGAGAATTGGAGAGTGCGGCTTCTAGTTCGACTTCGGTTCGTTTCAATTCTGGATCAGAGAGTGCCTCTTGATACAGGCGATCGTAGTTCAACCGCTCAGATAATTGCCCAAGAATCTGTGCCCGCAAATCCTCAGCAACGTTGCCCTGCTCGTCGACCTTGCCCACTGTCCGGGCGATTTCGGTCAGCTTCTCGTCCAGCAGCAGGAAGATGCGCCCCTCAATTGTGTCAGACAGAACGAGATTATAAACCTGTGCCGTGTGACTCTGTCCATACCGGTGGATGCGCCCGATGCGCTGTTCCATGTCCATGGGGTTCCACGGCAAGTCGAAGTTAAACAGGATACGCGCGAATTGTAGGTTGATACCTTCACGGCCTGCTGCTGTGCAGACTAGCACGCGAGGTCCATCCTTTTGGCGGAAACGACGTTCCGCCGCCGCTTTGGCCCCATGATCTCCTCCGCGTAGCACCACAACGCCCTGACCGGGGAAGGTCCGCTCGATTTCGCGGGAGATCATGTCCACCGTACCAAGATAGGTGGCGAAGATCACGATCTTCTCGTTCTGGTTCTGTCGCCAAAGCGTCCCTAAGCCATCGAGCAGCTTCTGCATTTTAGTTTCACGCTGAGACGGAAACACGCCCAGAAGATCGCCAATACGCAGACGCTCTTCTGGCAGGTGCAGATTGACAACCGCGGAAGCGGCCTCTTCTGCGTGCGAGGCTAAATATTCGCTGTCATAGGGATCAGAAGCCATCTCCAAAGCCTCCTCGTCCAGCTTCTTGACCAGCCTATATTTCAAATCGGCCAGCACGCGATCCACCTCGCTGCGCCCAATGCTGTCGCGCGGCAAATTGAATTCCTGGTGGATCAGTTCCCGCGCCTCCTCTGTCAGCCGCTCCCGGCCTTCGATGTCCAATTCCTTGTCACGCAGCAACGCCTCATGCAGCGTAAGCATCAACAAGCGGCGCTTTAGCGTGCGGCGCACGGCCGCAAAGCTTGACGCGGCGATCTTCTGGAAGATCGCCATCAGAAACCCAAGTGCCCGCCCCTGGTTGCCCTGACGGCGCGCGAGATCGAATCCGTCCTCTAGGTACTCGCGCAGCTTTTCGTAAAATAGGCGCTCTTCCTGCGCCATGATGAAGGATTCAGTATGGACCCAACGCCGAGCGAACAATGGTGAGCCGTCCGGTTGGCAAGCGTCGGCTTTGGTACGACGGAACATCACTGTGTTGAGCCGGTGGCGGTTGTCCACCATCTCTTCGGGGCTGCGGAACAACGTCGGATTCAGCAACTGCGCCAGCATCCAGAACTGGAAATGGTTGCCTTGGTGCGGTGTGGCCGAGAGCAGAAGCAGATCGCGCGAATGATCCTTCAACGCCTCCGCCAGCTTATAATTCTCCGTCTTCCGAACCTTGCCCCCAGTACGGTAGGCAGTCAGGTGGTGCGCTTCGTCGAACACCACCAAATCCCATCGCGGCGCATCTAGTAGCCGCTTGATGCGCGCCGGTCGCTTCAATGTGTCAATGCTGGCAATTAGCCTATCGTGCTTTGCAAAAGCGTTGGTCTTGCGATCAGTTATATCGCCCTCGGAGCCGAACACCTCGAAATCGAGATTGAACACCTCGTTCAGTTCACGGTGCCAGTTATTTATGAGGCCGGCGGGCACGACCATCAAAGCGCGGTTTAATTCGCCCCGACTGGCAAGCTCGCGTAGGATCAGTGCGGTTTCGATGGTTTTACCCAACCCCACCTCGTCGGCGATTAGATAACGCCGAGGTGAGGCCGTGGCGATGCGGTGAGTGAGGACAACCTGGTGCGGTAGGAGGTCGATCTTGGCTGAGGTGAGAGCTGAGGCGCTTTCCATCACAGGAAGTGCGTGCGCTTCGTAAGATAGCCACGCCTTGCGACCGCGCTCCGTGCTGCCCTCCACCGCCCGCAGGATGCGTTCGGTGCGCGTTAGTTCATGCCGCAGTGAAGCGATCGGGACACGGCGTTCGCCGACACTGAAGAAGGCCCGCAGATAGCCATCATGAGCCTGTTCAAGAACGACGCCCTGACCATGCTCGTGATGAGTGATCCGCTCACCAGGCTGGAAATAAACCTCTGCCGTCACGCCACCACCTCACGTTATCCGCAGATGGAACAAACCTGCCGGCTTTCCGCCATCGCGAAGTAATATCTCCTGCGGATATTCGTTTGCCTGTCCCCACAGGACGCGGCCGAAGTCGATATGATGGCCATGAGGCGCATGGCACAACCAGCTCACCTCATCGGTGGCTGCCTGCGCTCTGATGCGGTTGTGGCCGCCAGGCAACCAGAAGGCCAGTGCGGCGTCACCTTCGAACTCGTCCTGAAAGGAAAGGATCGCCGGTTTAATTGCATCGCCCAGCCATGCTTCGGCATCCGCAGGCGTAAGCAAGTCGAGGCTGCCATCCAGCCCCGCAACCACCAGCGTCTTGCCTCCATTGCTCGGCAAATCGACCGGCCAGTTGCCAACCGCTCGCAGAAATTGCCGCAGGCTCCAGACCTCCTCGGCCGCGCAAATCTGGTTGCGGGCTTCCTCGTCCCACACCCAACTAGCGCCGCGCCGCTGCCATACCGTGTCCAGCACTTGCCTCATTGCGCATAATCCTCGTCGTCACCGAACAGAGACGCCTGAATAGGTTGAGGTGCTTGACTGGATTGCCAGGTCTTGTAGATCGACACTGCCCGTGAGGCTGCGTTGCGGGTGGCCTGGTCGGGGCCATTCCGGTGAAGCCATTCCAGAAGCGGTCGCAACGCGACGTGCGGCTTGAAATTTTCATTCCTCAGCGTGTCTGAGGCGTTGATTCCGCTGTTGTCGAAGCACGCGCCGATGAGCACCAGCGCCTGATCCATATCGGAGGTCAGGCGGCGGCGGTGCTTGCCCGACCATTCTCGCGCGAACTCCAGCGGATCGGCTCGGGTGAAAATCCTGTTCTTCTCTGCGCACCAGCCGCGCTGCACAAACTCGTCTGGCGTGGTGATCGATCCCTTCAGGAACTTCTGCAGCTGATCGCGCTGGAGAGCGACCGCGCTCCCGAATGTACGGAGGAACTGGCGCGTAATCGGCTCCGCGTTGACTGGCGACGGTTCCTTGCCCTTATCGGCGTCCTCGTCGATTAGCTGATTGATGCCGACCAGGGCCTCCCTGACCCCTATTGTACGCTCTTCATCGACATAGACCTTGCCGTAATGGCGCGAGAAATATTCTAGTGCCTTGCCGCGCCGAATGACTTGAAGATCTGCAGCAGGCAAACCCTCTTTGGCGTGGTTTTCCAGCATGGCCTGCAACTGGCGCACATCGCCCATCACCTCACGCCGCATACGGCCCCAGCTTACTGGTTTGGGCTCCTCCGTGCGTTTGCGGCAGACGTGGATGATGTCGTACTCAATTGTTTTTGACCCAAACTCGCCATCGCCCTTGGTTTCGTCGGATCGGATCGGATAGGTTGCTTCGAGGTAATAGCCCGCCTCGAACAGGGACTCCAGCACCGCGACCCATGGCTCGTCCTCGCTGTGGTGGAAGGTGAAGGCGAGGATGCCGCTGGGCTTAAGCGCACGATGAGCCTCGCGCCAGCATTGCGTGAGCAAACGCCGGTAAAAGCCATCAGGATCCTCCGGTTCGCGTGCGCGGTTGGCGACCGCTTCCAGAGACTTCGGGGTATATTCGGAATGGAAGTAGCCAGGATAATTGTCTTTGAGCGCAAGACGCAGCCAAACGTAGAAAAAATCCGATAGCTCTGAATAGTGCAGTAGACCCCCAAAAGGTGGATCAGTAATCACTAGATCGAGGCTGGCGGTGGCAATGCGCGTGAGATCAGTTGACGACTCGCAAATAACGTCAGCGTCTGCAGTGCGATCTCCTGGGAATACCTTTTCGCTCTTACCGGAAATCTGGGATGCTAACTGAGAGTGGCTCCTTTCTAGAGTCGTTTTCGAGACTATTTCCCAAGGATTGGCCTTCCAGCTAAGCCCATCCTCCAACCAATTACGGATAGCATTGAACCCACCAGCACCGACAGCGCTGAACAAACTCCCTTCAACGGGTGTATTTTTGGGATGATAGTTATTGTTAGAGAAATGTGGGATGAGCTTGTCGTAATCCGCCTGGTAAAAGGCAAACGAACAGTGATAACGTATCGCTTGAACGTATGTTCCAAGTATAGCCTCAACAACCTCTCGATTAAACCCTTGCTGCGACGCCTCAATTAGGGCCTTAAAGACAAGCGCATGAACTAGTAGCTGGCGCGGATTGAACATGGTCCACCAGTGGGTGAACCCATAGTTTTCACGGATATCGCTATTGGCTATCACCGTCATAAATCCATAGGGGACTTCAGAGCGCGGCCAGTAATCCTTTAGGTCGGTATCCTTGCGTTCCTCCCATTCTGCGAATGCGGCATCGAATTGACGGGCATGCGCTGCATTGTAGGCAGTAAAGAAGCGACCGCCGTAGGACCTATCTGCGGCATCGCTCTTGGGCACGTAGCCCTGCACCGCATAGGCTGCCATTTGCCCACTTTTTTTGGTGGCTTTTATTGAGTTCATTACGTCCTGCACCGTTCCGCAGGCCGCGCAGGTAAAGTTAGAGCGCTTCGGAACTGTCCCTTTTTCTGAAGAAAACGTAACGTTCGTTTCTGGGCAGGTCACTTTATCCGGCAAAGCACCGCGTACTTCCAACAAGCGAATCTTTGCGGCGCGTGCCTGGTCCCAGCGCGTGGTCGCGGCCACATTGTCTTGCGCTGAGCCGCCGTAGGGCTGGCCGCTCGCATCCTGTTTCGCTTCGCCGGCCAGCCATTGCGGGTGCACCAGCAAGCTAAGTTCCACCTTCTTGTTCTTGCCCTTGCCGAGCTTGACCATCTCCACGTGGCCGCAGTGCGGGCATACTACGCGCTTCTTTGGATCAAGCACGGAGTACGGCGTCTCGCCGGGGGCAACATATAGCGGCACGTCGGGCGCCATCCGTGCGGCGTTTTCCTCGGCATGGAAGTAAGTACCACACTCGCGGCAGCTGTGTTCCCAATGTTTGACGCTAAGCGTCTTCACTGCCATCACCGGATTAGTCATGATCGGTGTGCGATGGCCGCAGCCCGTCACCTGACATGGCCCATGCTTGTCCCAGAAGGTGTAGATAGCCTCCGGGCCTTCGTATTTATAGTCCTTGCGCTCATAGTGGGGGATCGAGAGCGGGTCAAAATCGGCAGGCATCGACTTATTGGTCGGCAGATGTGTCCACGTTCCCTTTTCACCTTCCGGACCGTCGCAATAATAGTACGGCATGATCTGCGGCTTAACTTCGGCCTCGATGAAGTCGAGGAGCTTCTTCACGTCCTCCAGATCGACGTCGGCCAGTTCTTGCTTGACCACGAACCATGCCACCGGATTCAGGTCATTGCCGACCATCTGCATCCCGAGGCGCGAACCTTCCACCAGCGTCGTGCCGCCCCCCATGAAGATGTCGGCGACCTTGAGGTCCTTGAACGCCCCCTTCTTCCGGTGATTGGCGTAATAGTTGTCCCATACCAGTTTGGCCGCGTGGGAAGGATCTTCCGGCGCCTTGGTCGCCGCAGCGATCAGCATCGAGCGGAACACGCTGGAGCGCCGCCGCGCCCACCACTTCGACATCTGGTAAATCGGCTTGCCCGCGTTGCCTTCAATCACCGCTACCTGGTTGACCGGCAAAATCGGGAAATCGACCTCCAGGCAGGTTTTGGGGCGGTTGGGGTCGTTGAAGTCAACGGTTTCAAGCGCAACAGCCTTGCCTGCGCTGACTGCCCTGGCGATCTCTTGTGCAACTATTTCTTTCTTGGTGGCCATTAGCCATTATCCTTACTTGGTCAGCTCGACAAAGGGTGACAACACCTCCAACAGCGATAGCCCCCCATGCGTAAGCGTCGGGTAGCCGCCGGGGCTGCGCCATTTTCTGCGGCCCAACGCCAATAGGTGCGCACCGTGCGGGCTGTTGATCTGCAGCGCTACGGGCGGCACGAAGGGGCCGGTATCACCTGCACCAACCTGGCTGCGCCCACTAGAAAAGGTCTGTTTGAGAAACTGACCGACCTCGCCGTCCGCATCTGGGAAGTATCCCGTAGCGGCATAGCCGTGGTCGGAGGTGATAACCAGCCGCCGTCCGGTGGCAAGGCGTTCTACAAACGCCCAGAAATCATCGCTAGTTAGCTGCTCGGCAACATTTCGCGTTAATGGTTCCAGCCCTTGTCCGGCGCCCGAGCCATCGTGCAGCTTGGCATCGGGCCAATGGTGCCAGAAAATTTGATTGGGTGCGTTGCCGATCAAGGCCTCGCAGTCCTTCCAAGGCAGATCGACGGTTTCCGTCTGCGCCGGTTGCAGCCGATGAGCCAGACCGCCGCCATTATTTTGGAGCTTGCTGCGGCTGCCGAAACCGAGGGCACGTGCGAATTGGTCGGTTTCGCTCGGCAGTTCGGAACCGTTGGCGCTAACCTCATGAAGAGTAAAGCCGCGCTCGTTGGCCCCTTGTAATAGCCACGGTAGTTCACGCAGCGAAAGTCCATCAAGAATAAGCAGCGCCTTGGCGCTGAAAGGTTCCGCCCACCAGCGCCCCAATCGATCCGAAGTCCGTTCGACGCTTCCGCCGAAGGCTCGCCACAAATCCCAAGCACTGGATGACAGGAACAGATCCAACTCACCGATTTCGCGGTCGCGCCTGACGACCTCGCTCGCCGCATTGGCTACGGCCAGGGGCTTTGATGCCACCTGGACCACGTGGTTAACAATGACCCGCCAAGCATCGGTTTCCGTGCCTTGCTCAAGAGTGTGCAGTGTGCTGACAGGCAGGGCCATTAATCGCCTTCCTTTTCAAGGTTCAGCTCAAAGGTCATGCCGTCCGGCAGCTTCCTGAGCAATTCCTTGAGCTGCGCGCCGGTGGCGGCCGACACCTTGATTGACACATCGGCAACGCGGGTGGCTGGTCCGATGCCCCAACTTTCAATCCTGCCGATCAGGTTTAAGGGCGAGGTGGCTGGATTGGTGAGCGGGATGCGCGATGGAGCGGTGGTGCCGCCGCCTCCAAAGATACCGCCCGGCGCAGGATTAGGAATAGAACTGGTTCCATCGTCTCCCGGAATCGGTGATGTGGGAGGTGTCGGCACAGCAGTACCGTCGCCACCGAAAAGCCCACCTTCTACTGTCGTGGGTGGCGGTGACTGAGTAGCTCCGCCCGTTACGGAAACGGCGGAGGGCAACATCACGAACACATCGTCGAGATGGCGCCCCGTAAGTGAGAGCTTGGGGCGTAGGCGTCGCCATGCCGTATCCTCATCCTCGCCCAGATGGGTTTGCAGATACTCCATCCCGCGCACGTTGAGAGCGATCTTGCCTCTGGCACACAAGCGCAATAGGCGCTCTTTCATCGCAGTTTCGCCTAGCCACGGAATACAGTCTTGGCCAGCGGGACGCGGCTCTTGAAGCTCGCGCAGCAGCTTACCGACCGCCTCGTTATTGTTGGCGAACTCGACTACCAACTCCTCGAAATCCTCGGGTACAAAGAGATCGCTGGTCAACGACTCTTCGATTGCCTCGGGAATTTGCGACCCTTGTTTGTCGAGGCGCTCGACACTGAATTTGCATTGTGCCGGGTCGGAAAAATTCCAGCGCGACAGGATTGCGAAGCGATCAAACCGCTTCTTGAGATTGTCGCGAAGGGTGCTCTCAAATTCCTTATGCAGCTTCTTATACTCAAGGTTTTGGCTACTCCACTCCTGCGCCTTCATTTCGGCCCGGGCAAGAATAAGCAGGTCGCGGTCCAGAAAAGCATTTGTGCTGCCTGCACGTGGCAACAGGAAACGGACGGTGTTACGGCGCTTCTGCAATTGGTCCTTGAGCCAACGGCCCAATGTGGCATCGAGTTTGTCCGGTTCCTCGGGCAGCACAAGAATAGGAAGTCGATCATCCCATTTGTCGGGATGATCGGCATCGTCGAGCAGAGGCCACGGATCATTGGCCCAGGTCCTCGGCAGAGCGATCACGCGAAAAGTCTTGGCAACCTCGTCGCTGCCGGCAATGACATAACGGATCTGCTTTGCGAGCTGCGCTTGATCGGCCCCATCAGCGAACAGTTTGTCGTTTCGCGCATACGCGATCAGTTTGGCGCGGGGGTTTTCTTCCTCTCGGAACAGCAGTTTGGTGCCTTCCTGGTGGATGTTGAAACTGTTCTCAACGATGGTCGCCAGCTCGACGTGGAAGGCATTGTCATCCACCGGCCTGTTGCGAGTGATGTCCAGTTGCAGCGTGGCCGGCTCCGCTCCGGCAAGGTTGCCTACGGCAATTGAGCGTAGCCATAACGCGCCGACGATCTCTTGAAGATGCGGTGTGACTCTGGCGTGATCATGCCTCGCTTCCGTCACAGAGATAATGTTTTGCTGTGCCTTCTCGCGAAGCGTTCGGTGATGTTGGTTGGCGACAGCTTCTAGCAAAGCGCCGATGCCTGAAGAATCATCATCCAGCCGGAAATCGGCGGCGGTGAGCAGTGGGGTATTTTCGCCACGACTCTTGAATAGGTTCGCCAAGATGCGGATCAGATCGCGCGTTTCCTGCGCGTCGGTAGCGATAAGCACCTGCTCTTCGAGCAAGCGCAGCAGGTGCGGTGCGTAGGGCCACGATTCAGTGAATTCCTGACGTTTGCGGTCCTGCTCGGCCGGTGGTACGTCAAGAAGACGGAAAGACTCGGAAACGTGCTGCGCGACGAGCGCTTCAATGGTGCCATTGGCGATCTGAAGACGATTGTCGAACAAGCGGTGCAGCAGCATCCGGCGACGATCCTGCTGGATGCGTTCTGCGCTACCGCCTGCTTTGAAATCGATAGCTACAGGGTTTACACGATGTACCTGTTGATATGCGTCACTGCCGCCATTCCGCACCGAAATTACCAGAACCAAGAGGTCAGGGCGTTCTTTAGCAATCTCGGAAAGGATCTGGATAAAGTTGAACGCCCAATGCTTCCAAGGATATTGCTTGGTATTCGTCAGACCATCGTACCATGTCTGAAATTCGTCCAGAAGCAGCATCGTAGGATTGCGCTCCAGTAGCTCCATAATGAGCTTATCGGATGGAATTTCGGTCTTTGATGTTCCCTGACCCTCCCATTTGCCCTTGATAAAAGAGCCATGGGGATGGTTGTCGAACAAAACGTCCCATAAAAACTTGTAGCGTTGACGGTGCAGGCTTTCTCCTATGACGTGCATCCCGTCACGTAGCGCGATGCTGCCGATGTTCGGATCAGCCAGCCTCATGGCCCACTGTCTGAGCCATGCCCCTGTTGATGTAGGATCAGTTACCGCATGATAGAGCGCTGCCATCAAGTGCGATTTGCCGAGGCCGCGATCCCCAATAACGACTACAGGGCGACCTTGGTTGGGCCCTACCGCTTCAATCCCTTTGAGTAGGTCATGTGTGGGATAAGTGATTTCGAGAAACTGCTCAGCAGCGATCTGGGTTGCCCCCGTTTTCTGATCATTTGACAGTTCGATGGCTGTGCCTTTAAGGCGCTTCCCCCGAAATTCCTCTCTTAAAGTTAGTCCTAACACGACCTATACTCCACCTTCCGCGGTTGAAGCACGGAAAGGCTCAACCCTGATTTCACCTGTCCGACGCATGACCTCTGCCAACTCATGATCGAGTTGCCGCACCAACCATTCACGGGCTGGTCGCCCGAAAGCTTTCTCTAAACGGAGAGCCATCTCTGGCGAGATGCCCGAACGCCCGTTAAGCAAATTGCTGAGCGTCTGCCGATCCACGCCCAAGACTCGCGCAGCTTCGGTTACGCTCAAGTTATGCTTATCAAGGCAATCTTTTCGGACGAGAGACCCTGGGTGCATTGGCTTAAGAATCCGCGCGACTTCCACCGTAGGTAGCCATATATTGATAATCGACACTCGACAAGAACCTGCGGGCTAGACCACCCTTTTCGGACAGTCATAGCTCTCATTGTGTCAGACCATTGCAGCCCACCATATATATGATAATGTTCTTTATCATATATATGGGAGAGAGGTCGGAATGGCGATCACAGCGAAAGACGTGCAGCAGCTCAACGAATATGCAAAAGGTGTCATGGACAGAGCCGAGCATCATGCCGGCAACGTCAAGGGATCGGCGCTAACCGTGCTCGGTGGTATCATCTGGCGGGCTGATGCGGATTCGATCCGGATACGCCAATACGCCGGTTCGCCAGCTAATATGCTCTGGATCAAGGTGAACGGCAAAGACTACGCCTTCCGCTATGACCATGCTTCGGAGCAGATCGAAATACGAGACGGCTCCCAAAACGGAACGATCCTTCACGCCATCGACGACGCAGTTCCTATTACCGCGATCGAGATCATTATGCGCGGCCTTTGAAAAGCGGTGCGATGATGACGGATTTTTCCAATAAGAAAGATGCTGAGATCGATCAGTGGATCGCGAACTTTGAAAAGCGCGGCCAGACCGATGCTGGGCTTTACTATGAACTCCTTGAGGAGCGCGGCCGCCGCTCCGGAAAACGGCAGGGGCTTGATCTTGAGAAATCGCTCTCCGCTCTTAAGCAGGCGGCAATTTCAGGGATCTGCATCACCTATGGCGACCTGGCAAAAGCAAGCGGCGTCGAGTGGAGCAAGGCGCGGCATCAAATGAACGGAAAACATGGTCATCTGGATCGGCTTTTGGAAATCTGCCATGCGCGACAATTACCATTGCTGACTGCGATCTGCGTCAACCAAAGCGGCTTGCAGGATGGCGAGCTGGAGAAAAATGCCCTTTCCGGTTTTGCCGAAGGTTCGCGGCGGATCGGTCGCTCCTTTGCGGACGAACTGGCATTTCATCATGCCTGCCGCGAGGAGTGCTGGACTTGGGGCCGGGCGCAATGAGCTTCGTCATTACATCCGACGCGGAGATATTGCCGGCCGCAATTGCGAAAAGCGCAGAGCGGGTACGCATGCGGTTCCTTGAGTTCTTCACCGCCCGGATTCGTAATCAGAATACCCGCCGATCGTACCTCAAAGCTGCTTCGGAATTTCTAAGCTGGTGCGATGCGCGAGGCGCTCGCTCTCTCGACACGATCACTCCTATTCATGTTGCCAGCTGGGTCGAGGAAATGACGCTCATGCATTCGGCGCCGACCGTCAAACAAAGGTTGGCGGCGGTGCGGCACCTGTTCGACTGGCTCGTCACGGGACAGGCTATGGCGTCCAATCCCGCCCATTCTGTACGCGGCCCGAAGCACTCCCGTAAACGCGGCAAGACCCCTGCCCTATCGGCCGAGGAAGCCCGCGAGCTCCTAGACAGCATTTCCACTGAAACACTAATCGGCAAGCGTGATCGCGCACTGATAGGGCTCATGACCTACACCTTCGCCCGCATTGGTGCCGCGACGAGCATGGAGGTGCGCGACGTATTCAGCCAGAACCGCCGGTTATGGGTTCGATTGCACGAGAAAGGTGGCAAGCAGGTCGAGCTTCCCTGTCATCACTCGCTTGAAGCCTTCCTGGACGACTTTATCGAGGCGGCCGGCCTGCAGGGGACACCCCGAGCGCCCTTGTTTCAGACAATTAGGCGCGGCACTGATAAGTTTTCCGGTAATCCCCTACCCCAAGCCAATGCGTATGCAATGATCCAGCGTCGTGCGGTCGCGGCAGGTATCAGCACGGCCGTGTGCAATCACACCTTTCGGGCGACGGGTATTACCGCTTATCTGAAAAATGGTGGAACGCTGGAAAAGGCAGCCAATATTGCCAATCACTCATCCACCCGAACCACGCAGCTTTATGATCGCCGCAGTGATGACGTAAGCTTGGATGAAGTAGAGCGGATTTTGATTTAAGACGCTCATTTTTGGGTTGGTTTGGGGCGTGACTAAGAGCAATCATGATGTACCGACGCTTCGCCAGAACTGGCTCGGGAAATCTGCACAGGGAGGATAAGTGGAATTTCTGCCTGACTTCGGCTTAGATGCCGGGAACAGGAGAGACCATGACAAGACGACCGCGCCGGAACCACAGCCCGTCTTTCAAGGCAAAGGTGGCGCTCGCCGCCATCCGGGGTGAGCAGACGCTAGTGGAATTGTCCCAGCAGTTCGATGTGCATGCCAACCAGATCAAACAGTGGAAAGACCAGCTCCTTGAGGGGGCGACGGGTGTGTTCGGCGATGAAACGAAGGCGGAGCCAACGGGTCCGACCGTCGATGTCAAAACGCTGCACGCGAAGATCGGCGAACTGACACTGGAGAATGATTTTTTATCCGGTGCGCTCGGCAAAGCGGGATTGCTGGGCGGAAAGAAATGATCGACCGCGAGCACAAGCTATCCGTCGTGCGCCAGGCGAAGCTTCTCGGCTTCAGCCGTGGCAGCGTCTACTATTCTCCTCGTCCAGTGTCCGACGGCGATCTGGTCTTGATGCGGCGGATCGACGAACTGCACCTCGACTACCCGTTTGCCGGAAGTCGGATGTTGCAAGGGCTCTTGAGAGGAGAAGGGTTGGAGACCGGGCGGCTACACGTCGCCACGCTGATGAAGAAGATGGGCATCGAGGCGATCTACCGTCGCCCGAACACCTCCAAACCAGCGCCTGGTCACAAAATCTATCCCTACCTCCTGCGCAAGCTGGCGGTCACCCGA
Organism: Agrobacterium sp. CFBP 3001; assembly: GCF_027871605.1. Classification (NCBI taxonomy): domain Bacteria; kingdom Pseudomonadati; phylum Pseudomonadota; class Alphaproteobacteria; order Hyphomicrobiales; family Rhizobiaceae; genus Agrobacterium; species Agrobacterium sp. CFBP 3001. Next base: position 12,643 of record NZ_JAQAHD010000033.1, on the reverse strand, counting down.
CCCAACCAGGTCTGGGCCATGGACATCAGCTACATTCCCATGGCGCGGGGATTTGTCTATCTCTGCGCCGTCGTGGACTGGTTCAGCCGGAAGGTCTTGTCGTGGCGGCTGTCGATCACGATGGAAGCATCCTTCTGCATCGAAGCGGTCGAGGAGGCGCTGGCTCGCTATGGCAAACCCGACATATTCAATACCGACCAAGGATCGCAGTTCACCTCGATGGACTTCACGGCGGTGCTGAAGAAGGCGGAAATCGCCATCTCGATGGATGGCAAGGGGGCGTGGCGGGACAACGTGTTCGTCGAACGGCTCTGGCGTTCCATTAAATACGAGGAAGTCTACCTCCACGCCTATAAGACCGTGTCTGAGGCCCGCGTCGGCATTGGCCGATATCTGACTTTTTACAATAGCCGACGTCCACATTCCTCCCTTGACCGGCAGACGCCGGATCAGGCCTACTTCAACGCGCTGGCACCAATGACGGTGGCGGCATAATCGAGGCGGAAATCCACTTAGCAAAACGCCCAAAACTGTTCAGACAAACCGAACCACCTCTGCCTTCTCGACAACTATCGGCGCGAGCTGAAGTCCGAGGCGCACGAATATAGCTAATCCGAGGTAACTTCAGAAATTTCGGTCAGCGATAGAAAATGCCCGCCGCCGCCCCTCTATGTGGAGGCTTTCTGAAAACCTTGTCGGCCGATATGGGAAATCGCTGCGGAAGACGGCTTCGTTTTGGATGATGGGAAGTTGGATCTCACTCAGCCCCTCCAAGCGCATGTGTCAAGATGCGGGGCGAACGGCGCTTGCTACTTAACTGCGTGAGATTGCAATAAGCTGCTGACGAAGCCAAAGGGATCCCGCATCGCTTTGCGTTCTTGCGTGCCAGAGCATCTGATAGCCAAAGCCTTCGATTTCGAGCGGTGGCCGGAAGCTGATTAACCGGTGGGCTGATGCCAGCTCACGGGCTGCTCTTTCGGGAAACGTGAGGACGAAATCGGTTTTGGCAGCAATCACCGCTGCGGTTGCAAAATAAGGCAGCCACATGGCTATCCGGCGGGTTCGTCCGAGTGCAGCGAGCCGATCGTCCATTTCGCCTGTGCGGCCGCCAAAAACGCTGACGAGAATGTGCGGGTAGTCAAGAAAAGCATCGAGATCCAATCGGCCGTTGTTGAGGCGATCTTTAAGCGAATGACCTTCTCGCACGAACGAAATATAAGTTTCCTCAAAAAGCCTCGCCCGCTGCAAATCGTCGGGCACCGGTTCATCGCTATAGAGAACGATATCCACATCGCCGTTGGAGGCCCGACGGAATGCCTCTTGCGAGAACGGCAGCACTTCAATGCCGGCGTTGGGCGCTTCTGCGGCAAACACAGCAGCTAGCGACGGCAAGAGTGCGATGGCGCCATAGTCAGTGGTGGCGATGCGAAAGATGCGATCGCTCGTTTTGGCAGAAAACTCCTGCGCGCCGAGCAGGTCGTCGATATCATGCAGTAATTTGGTAATCGAGTCCGCCAAGGCTTCCGCCCTCGGCGTCGCAAGTACCCCTCCTGCGCCCTTTATGAATAATTGATCCTCGAAAACGATACGAAGCCGGCCGATGGCTCGGCTAACTGCCGGCTGGCTCATGTTGAGCTTTTGGGCGGCAAGAGTGACGTTCCGCGTCTGCAGAACTGCCCGCAAAACGATGAGCAAGTTGAGGTCAAGACGACGTAATTCGCTTAATGACATAGTATATATCCGCATCATGCATTGGACAAATAATTCAATCTTCTCCATTTTTTTGTCGAGTGTTTCAAGCGGAAAAGTGAGGCCGCATGGCAGATGATAGCACCCATAACGCCATGCGGCGGAGACTCTTGCAGGCGATGGCGGCTTTGCCTGTCGCGGCCTCGGGACCCCTTGCCCTCTTTCCGGTAAAAGCGAGAGCAGAAGGATCTTCGAGCATGACAAGCATTGCTTCCATGGCGTCCAGCGCGGGCGTCTACCAAACCGAGCGCGTCAGTTTTGAAAGCGCCGGAGTACCGCTGATTGGTCTCCTGTTTACGCCGACAGCCACGCAATCTCGAATGCCCGGCGTCGTTGTCGTTGGGCCATTCGGGTTCGTCAAAGAGCAATCGCCAATGGAATATGCGACGAGACTTGCCCGCGACGGCTTTGCCACGCTAATTTTTGATCCCCGTTTCGGCGGCGAAAGCGGTGGAGAACCTCGCCGTTATGAGAGTCCCACGGCAAAAATCGCGGACATCAAGGCCGCGATCTCTTTTCTCGCAGCACGCCCGGAAATTCTCAAGGATGGAATCTTCGCGCTCGGAATCTGCCAAGGATCCTCGGAGATGATCGCAGCAGTGTCGGACGATGCCAGGATCAAAGCTCTAGCGACCGTTTCTGGCCAGTATCTCTACAGAGAGAATCTGGAAGGGTTCTTTGGCGGCGGCGGGCCGACACTTGACGAGCGCATCGCCCGTGGTCAGGCTGCGAAGGATAAATTCGAGGCAAATGGCGAGATCGACTACACGCCGGTGGTGAGTGTAGACGACAAGAGCGTGGGTCTACCGTGGCCCGAGATTCATAATTGGTATCATCCTTGGACGACGTCGAAGTGGGGCGAACCCAGTCGCTGGGAAAATCGCTACACCACCATGAGCGACGCCGAGGTATGGACCTTCGATGTCGATGCCTATGCCGTCAAACTGCAGTTGCCGACGCTGATGGTCCACGGCGAACGATCAGACGGCTTTGTCGTAGCGGTACAGCACGTGTTCGATAATGTGCCGGCCAAAGACAAAAAACTCGTCATCCTCGAAGGGGTGTTTCACACCCGATTCTACGACGATCCGCTGGTAATCGAACCAACTGCGGCCGAAGTCGCGAAATGGTTCAAGTCCAATGCCAAGTCTGAGCGAGGTTGATTATGCGCAGGATTTCTATTGTGTGGGCGGTTTTTGCCTTCATCGTTGCGCCTGCTCACGCGGCCGAATTCTGTCAGAAACCGGGGACGCCGTTGGAGAACATCACCTTGGTGAAGGGCTTTTATGAAGCCTTCAACATTCCTTCGAAACCGATGCTCGATAGGGTTCTCGCAGATGATTGGGTTGATATACCGCTGGCGTCGGGCCAAGGGCCAGGCCGCGACGGTATGAAAGCTGCGCTCGACGGGTTCCTCGCATCCTTCCCGGATTTCCACGTCAAGAATGAAGACTTTATCGCCGATGGCGACAAGGTTGTCGTTCGGTCGACCATCACCGCAACGCAGCATGGTGTCTTCGCCGGTGTCCCCGCAACGGGGAAAGCCCTCAAAATCATGGCGATTGACATACACAAAATCTGCAACGGTCGGGTCTTACAGACTTGGCACGTCGAAGATTGGCTTAGCGCCCTATTCCAGATTGGCGCGATGCCGCCGAAATTGTAACCAGACTAGTGGACGAGCCATTGGACCCCTACCAGAATATTCTCGATGCGACGGCGCGACACCGAAGTCATCATCATTGCAAGGCGTATCCTTTTGGAGACGGTGCCTCGCTGGGCGTCCTGGCAGCAGCCGCTGCCGCGCACCGGATCGTTGAATGCGGAACAGCACTTGGATACACCGCGTGCTGGCTCGCGAGAGGAAGCGCGGCGGCGCGCATCGATACAATCGATTTCGACGAGCAGCATGTTCGGTTGGCTCGCGAGAATATTGTCGCTGCCGGCTTCGGCGATCGGGTCACCGTGCACCATGGAGCCTTTGAGGATGTCCTGCCGCGTCTCGCCTCTGGGTATGACATTGCTTTCTTCGATGGTTTTGCTCCCTCACTTCAGGATTTGGACTTACTGGCTTCGTTGCTCCGCATCGGCGGAATTTTGATCAGCGCTAATCTTGGGCTTAGCGGCCGCGAAACTGCTGCGTATCGTGAGATGATCTGCGACCCTGAAAATTGGATGACGAGTTTGATGGCAGAGGGCGGACGAACTGCTGTCAGCGTCAAACTCAGGACTGGAAAGGGACCGTAGATGTACGTGATCACAGGGGCTAATGGACAGACCGGTTCCGCAGCAGTGCGTCATTTACTCAAAAAAGGCGCCCCAGTTAAAGCAATCGTGCGCAAGCCAGAGCAAGTGGCGCGTTGGACCGAAGCTGGCGCCGAGGTTGCTGTCGTCGATCTACTTGACACAGATGCGCTCGCTGAGGTGTTCCGTGGTGCAAATGGCGTCTATCTAATGAACCCACCCGCATACGGCGAATTGGACATCTTTGCGTACTCTGCGCGGGTACACGCATCGCTAATCGCTGCAGCTGAGAATGCTGCCATATCACATGTGGTTGCATTGTCATCGGTGGGTGCTCAGCACACCGATGGCACGGGCAATATCAAGACGACCCACGATCTGGAGCGTCGGCTAGCGCGATCCAAAGTCCCGGCTACAATCGTGCGCGCCGCGAATTTTATGGAGAATTGGAGTTGGTCGCTTAAGCGTGTTGCCTCGGAGGGGATTCTTACATCGATGTTCTCGCCTGTTTCGAGGCGCCTGCCAATGGTTTCCGTTGCGGACATTGGGAGAGTTGCAGGTGAACAGCTGCTGGCCAGTACTGAAGCGCCGCCGCTGATCGAACTTCATGGACCGACGGATTATTCGCCCAACGACGCCGCCGCCGGCCTTAGCGAGTTCGTCGGTCGTCCAGTCCAGGCCGTTGTAGTGCCAACTAATCAATGGGACGCCATCTTCAGCGAGACAGGGTTCTCACCGAACGCGGTTGAGGCCTTCTGTGAAATGTATCGCGGCTTTAACAACGGCCACGTCGCGTTTGAGGGCCGTGGCGTTACAATTCGGGGTGAGACGACACTTTTGGATGCGATACGCAACCTGCTAGATCGTAGCTAGGTGTCTCCAGAGGGGTATATTGCCATCAGGCGCAAAGCCTTAAACAAGGGACATCAGAGCTTTAATGCTTTCTCGTTTGCTGCTGCCAAGACGAAGCGCACTGTACAGACGATCGAGGGTTGCTTGACATGATTGAAATCGATTTAAAACCTGTTTTCAGAGGATCGACGCCGTCATTGGGGGCGCCTTTCGGCAACATTTCAGCTATGCAAGTCTTTGTTGAGAGCGTCAATTTTCCCGCGAATATCACGACGCAAACCTATCCCTTCCGCGATGGGAACGGCAAAATCGTTGATGCTTCACCGCTGGTGCGATCTGTCACAGCTTCGCGAAGCTTCAGCCCAATGACTTCTGCATTTCTTGAGAACCATCCTGGGGGCAGCGCGGTAAGGTTTTCGATGTCGCCGGCCTTCATGGTGAATTCTACGCTTAGCAGGTCGGATTTGCTGCGTACGGCCGAATCCACGATCAGTTGCAGGGCGTTGGCAAGAACCGTCGGCTCCGAAATCGGCCAGTTCTTATCCAGAGGCTCTTCCCGGCTCCATCCCTTGGCCGAATACAGTTTGTAAAGTGATGTGGCATGATCTGAGGGTATGATATCCAAATCCGACAGGCGCCGGATCTGCGCTTTTACCGAAACCCGCCAGCGCTCCTTCAGGGACAGCAGAGACGCAAGGGACGCGCTCTTTACCTCATAGGAATATGTCGTTGCGGGCATCAGGAATGCGCTTGCAAACCGAAACGCCTGGCGCTCGATCTCCTTGAGATCCTTCTTCAGCTCTTCCTCGGTAACGTGGCGATGCAGGATTGCATGACCGAGTTCGTGCGCGGCATCCATCTGCCGGCGCGGGAACGACATCTTGTCCGTCGATAGCAAAATATGCGGCCGATTGCCTCCTTGAGCCCAGCTGCAAAGGCCATCTAGCTTTGAAGTCCCCATCTCAATGGAGCCGACAATACATCCGACGCGCTCAAGCAGCGGCATCATGTCGATGCAGGGGCCATCACCGACGCTCCAATGCGTGCGCAGGTCAGAGGCGATCTGCTCGATATCCTCGTCGCGGAGCTGCTTATAGGATGCGCCCTGCAATACGTCCGGAATATCGACCTCCGGGAAATCCACATAATGCTCGACGATGCTGCTGATTTCCTGCAGCCAGTGCATCTGGGATTCCTGGTAATTTAGATCTTTCACCAAGGTCGATGCCAAGGTGCGGTAAAACAGAGGCCGGTCGCTGTTGGCGACCGGTCTAAGAAAAAACTCTCTGCGAACGTGAAGGTGAGCCGCCAACTCGGCTAAGGCATCGGCATCAGGGGCGCTGGTCCCGTCCTCCCAGCGGGTAACGGTGCTGGGGTTGACGCTGATCAGGGTAGCCAATGCCTTCTTGCTTAAAATTCGCCGTGCTGCTCTCGCCTCGATCAATCTTTCAGGGACGAACCCCGGAGTTCCTACACGCATGCATTTCCTTCCCCGGCTTCATCAGCACGGGTCACTTCGTATCTCGGTCGTTGTCGTTGTCGCTATCAGGCTTCTCTGGGGGTACAAACGGTTTGATCGTCTTTTTCAAGCTGATGATCGGTGTTTTCGCCCCAGTACCAGACGACGGCGCCGGAGCGATTACCGGCTCATCGGCATAACCTTCAAGGTATTTGTCGAGTGGCTCGTAGAAAAGATATTGCTCATAGGCCGCGTCGATAACACCGATGGCGAATTCGCTGATCTTTCCGCCCCGCTCACGGTCACGAGCGACAAGGAACAACACAAAAATGTCGCCGATCTTCGGCCCTGTTCCATCAAGGTCGAGGCGCGGGGAAAGGTAGTAGTTGAGCGTTACGCCAGCCTTGCGCGACACGTTTTTGACGGGCAGCGCTTTCGGCTCCGGCATTGCTGCAAGACCGAAGATGATCCCCTGCCCATTCACCTCAAACCGCATGAAAGGCTGGAAGATCTTCAAATCGGTGAGCGGAATGATGCCATTTTCGAGCAGTTTGCCACCGTGAAGTTCACAGGTTTCCCGAAACGCCTTCTCCATCATGCGAAAACGGGCATGCCCCTCCAGCTCTCGGCTTGGCTTGGGGTCGAGGCCAGCGTGGTCGCGTACCATCGTGAACGCCTTGAGTGCGGAAGCGCTCAGCCGGTCTTCCAGGTCTAGGAAGAGATTCTTGAACAAGGCCGGCGGGAACCGTCTTTTGATATAGTGCTCCACAGTGCGCTCCACATCGAATTGCAAAATACAGGATTTATATATTGAAAAATTGCGTAAAGAGCAAGTGGGCAGAATGATCTTCAATTTGGCATCCCTGAAAAACTCATGGGCCCGTCTCTCCGTGACCAGGCTCTATTCCGCCGCGGCTGTGCCGCAGCTCCACGGAACCCCGTTCCGGGTTTCCGCCGACAAGCGGTAACGATCCTTCGTGCTACCGGCATGCTTGCCGGGAGATGACGCGCGATTGCGCGAGTTCGTTTGTCTGATGGGGGAACCGAGGGCCTTGCCCTTCTCGCCCCCAAAATAGCCTTCCGCCCAGCTTCCTCCACTGCGCTTGCGCTGCGTTCCGTGCAGCCGGTTCCCCGCGAAGGCTATTTTCCCCCTCCATCCCACCGCTCGCGCGGCCCCGGGAAGCAGGACGAGGTCCTGCTTCGCAGTCCAAGGAAAGAAAGGACAAGGGAATGTGCGAACCTACTTTCGAGGAATGGTTTTTCAGCTTTGCGGGCGAACTGGCCCGGCTCAGCGGTGAGCTGCCGGATTTTGATGCCGCCTATGACCGGTATTTCCCGGCCTATGAGAACGGCATTTGCGGCGGCACATGCGCCCGTCAGGTCGCCGGGATCGGCTCGGCCGCCGTCTATGCCGACGAATGGGAGGACGCCGAATGATGCGTTTCGCCCCCTCACGCGATTTCTATATCCCGAAAGGCTCCGTGAAGATCGCCGACAAGGCGGGTGACGGCCTTGTTTACATATACACCAGCGCCAAGGGCAGACCCGCCGCCATCGCCTTCCACGGCAAGGCCGCAAAGCCCGATTGGCACCACAGCTTTGCCAGCGCCGAGGCTCGCGAACGCAAGATCAGGGAGCATTTCGAAGGGCGGCGGCGCTGGGCCGAATGGAAACAGGAACGCCGCGACGAGCGCAAGAAGCCCCATGGTTTCGAAGTCGGCCACGTTCTCTACGCCTCATGGGGCTACGAGCAGACCAATATCGACTTCTATCAGGTGACCAAGATCATCGGCGCTCACATGGTTGAGGTTTGCGCCGTCAGCCAGATTTCCGCCGACAAGGGCGATGAGCCGTGGATGACCGGCAAGGTCGTTCCCCACCTCGACGCCTTCACCGGCAAGCCCATGCGTCGCCGTGTCAACGGACGCTCCAAATCCGTGCGCATCGACAATGTGCGAACTGCCTTCCTCTGGGATGGACGCCCCATCAACTGGACCGGCTACGCCTGACGGCCGCTCCCCTCCCCCACTGACATTTTCCGATTACATCAACATGAGGACCACTCCCATGAACGCTATCACTGTATCCGAAACCGCCGTTGAAGCCGTCGCCGCCGAGATCGAGGACAACGCCCCCGGCATCACCTATCTGTCATCGGACGCCAAGGAAATTCCGCTTTCCCGCCTTGTTCCAAGCCCTGCCAACGTTCGGCGCTTCAATGCCGCCGTCAATGTTGGGGAACTGGCTGACAGCATCGAGGCGCATGGCCTGATCCAGAACCTCACTGTCCGGAAGGCGAAGCGCGGCAACAAATACGAGGTCGTCGCCGGTTCGCGCCGCCTTGCCGCCCTCACCCTTCTGGTCAAGGAAGGCCGACTGGACAAGAGCACGCTCATCACCTGCAACATTCGTTCCGGTGACGACAGCGACACCGAGATTTCCCTTGCCGAGAACACGCAGCGCGAGGCCATGCACATCGTGGATGAGATTCTGGCCTATCGCCAGCTTGTCGAGGACGGCATGACCCCGGAAAGCATTGCCGCCCGGTTCGGCCAATCCGTCGCCACCGTGCGCCAGAGGCTCAAGCTCGCCAATCTCTCCCCGCGCATCCTCGACGAGCTGCGCGAGGATAAAATCCGCATCGATCAGGCCAAGGCGCTGGCGATCAGTGACGACCACGCCGCGCAGGATCGGGCATGGTTCGAAACGCAATCATGGAACCGCGACCCCTATTCACTCCGTGTCATGCTGACCCGCGATCATGTCCGCAGCACCGACAAGCTCGCCTTGTTCGTCGGGATCGAGGCTTACGAGGCCGCCGGCGGTGCGATCATGCGCGATCTGTTTGCCGAGGCCGACACCACGTTCCTGACGGATCGCGCTCTTTTGGTGACGCTAGCGAACAGACAGCTTGAACAGGAGGCCGATACCCTCAAAATCAAGGGGTGGAAATGGGTGGACGCAGGACTCGAGGCTTCAGCCATCCACAATGGCGGTTTCGCCCGTATCCTCCCCAAGGACAACGTTCCGACCAAGGTCGAACAGTCCGAGCTTTCCACCTTGGCCGAGCGTTTCGATGAGATTGCGGGCCGCATCGAGGACTATGCCGAAGGCGATCCGGCAATTGATGCCGACGAGGCCGAGCTTGCGGAGATTGAAAGCCGCATGGACGCAATCCGCAGCGCTGCCAAGGTCTACGATACCGGGGAAAAGGCGCTGGCCGGATGCATCGTAACCATTGGCAATGGTGGAACCCTGCGGATCGAGCAGGGGCTTGTCCGGCCTGACGATCTGGCGGCGCTGCGTTGCTTGCGTAATCCGCAGTCCGCAGAGCAGGCCGAGGAGGTCACAGAGAGCGGCGAAGCCGCCAGCGCCGGGAACATCCATGGCCTTGCCGCTGGTCATGGTGATGACGATGGCGAGGCAGAGCAGGCAGTGACCTATTCGGCGGCGCTCATTGAGGAGTTGACCGCGATCCGCACCGCCGCCATGCGCAACGAGCTGGTGACGCGCCCGAACCTCGCCCTTGCCGTCATGCTCTACCCCTTGGTCCTGAAAACCTTCCTGACCGGGAACGGCTATTGGCGAGTTGGTGCAGCCATTGAGATCACCGGCCAGTTCAAGGATCTGGCCCCGTCGATCAAGGAGCCGGAGGCGTGCGCGGCGCTGACCGAATGGACCCGCATTCACGAGACATGGGGCTACAAGCTCCCCGGCGATCCCGGTGACCTGTGGGAATGGCTGCTGGAACAGCCACCGCATGAGCTTCTGGAACTTCTGGCCGTCGTCACCGCCGCCAATATCAATGCCGTCGAGGCCAAGCACGATCACGACCGCGACCGCCTCGCCCATGCCGATCAACTGGCCGCTGCCCTGAAACTCGACATGAACAGCCATTGGGAGGCGCAGGCTCCGTTCCTGTCCCGGCTGTCCAAAGCTCAGATTGCCGAAGTCATGGAGGATGCCGATTGCGGGAAAGCCGCGATCAAGGCGGCGGCCAAGGCCCCGAAAGCCGAGGCCGTGGCGCTGGCGGAAAACGCCCTTGCCGGAAAGGCATGGCTCCCCGGCCCGCTGCGCTCGAACGTTGATGATGAACAGCAGAACCAGGACGGCCAGCAGGCTATGGCTGCTGGGTAGTCATAAGCGGGAATGTAGCCCATTTGTCTCAAAAAAGAATGGAACCCGGCGCTTGCGTCGGGTTTCTGCAAGAAAAAAGATAGCAGATTGTAATCTGTTTATAAGCAAAATATGGGTCGCGTGAGCTGGTTCAAGCCGGGATCGACTCGGCCCAAACCAGTTGAGAGGCGCCCGCGCCCCGCCTCTCAAACTCTCCCCCACCCTTCCCTTTTTGAGTGAGCGACTGCTAAAGGCCACCACTGCAGATTTGCACCTTGCAGAATCAGTCCGAATCGCAGTTTCTTGTAACGATGAGCACAGCGAAACCAGTCAGAGAAAAAGTGGCGGCCCATCGCCAGCGTTTGCGTGATGCGGGGCGGATCTATGTCAACACCGATCTTCCTGCAGACTTGGTGGACTGTCTTGATAAGATCAAGGCAGAACGCGGGCTGGCATCGCGGGCTCAGGTGTTTGAATTAGCTTTAAAGGCATTTGTCGAAAATGAAATGAGGGCATAACGAAAAAACCCCTCGCCGCTGGTAACGGCTAGGGGTTTTCGGTCAGTTACGACATCGGCTTTTGAGGCCTCTCAATCTAGTCCTCAAGATAGTCGAGTGTTCAAGAACCTGCAAGAGGTGTCTCTTGTCGGAACGATGAATCTTTGTCCGCTGTCCACAGTCGTGCCCGCCTGAAAAAGGAGGCGGAAAAGACCATGTTTGAACAGATTGGGGCGGTGCTCGAAAGAGCACCAGCCGAGCGGGAACGCACACCCGTTCGGCGGCAGAGCCGTGCGCGCGGCCGATGCGAGGGTGTCTTCTGGCGACGGACCAACCGACAGGACGTGCGCACGATCGTGCTGGCGGCACGACGCTATGAATTGGCAGGCCGGCAACCTGGTGCTCGCAATGGACCCTTGGGAGGCGTGGCGATCGAGCTGCTGGAGCTGTTTGCCAATCTCGTTGATTTCCGTACCGGTCGGCTGGAGCCGTCGATCGACACGCTCATGCTGAAGCTCAGGCGCTCGCGTGACGCGATCGTGAGGGCGTTGAAGAACCTGCGTGCCCATGGCTTCCTCGACTGGCTGCGGCGCTATCAGCCGACAGGCAACGAGGGGCGCGGCCCCCAAGTCCAGCAAACCAGCAATGCCTATCGCATGTCCCTGCCAGATCGTGCGCGGCAGCTCCTCGGACGTTGGGGTGTGGCCCCTCCGCTTCCAGACGATCATGTTCAGGCCGAAGCAGAACGCGCCGCTGACATCGAGGCGCATCGGGTATCGCTCGATATTGAAGCCCGAACCCTGTTCGATGTTGGCGATAATCCGTTGGGCCAGGCGCTTGCTCGCCTTGGAAAGGCAATCAATCTACGTGAGTCCGTCAGACAGACTGAATCCTTGTCTGATTCTATAAATAATAGAAAAGAATAAGCGGACGTCGCCGTTCGGACCTCTTGCGAGGTCCTGCGACGGTTCCGGCCCGCGCTTATTGCGAGCCGGCTCGGCACCTGTAGCATCAAACAACGCAGCTTCACACCTGCGGCAAATGTCCTATGGCTTTTGAAAAAGAGAGGAGGAAAAATTGGGTGCAAAATAGTTTAGCAGCTTGTAAGCTTCTAGCTTTTTATTGTCTGATATTAAGCTGCATGTAAATTGTTTATAAATACAAAGCTGCTAGCTTTCAGCTAATTAGCAGATTTGGAGATGCGTCATGCCAGTCATTTCATTCGTGTCGAGCAAAGGCGGGGTCGGCAAAACAACGTCTGCCGTCGTGCTCGCCGGCGAGTTCGCTGCGGCCGGACGCAAGGTGGTCCTGATCGACGCCGACCCCAACCGCCCGCTTGAAGCCTGGGCGCGCCTGAAGAGCACGCCGGACACCGTGCGGCTTATGATCGATGATTCCGCTGAGACCATCATCGATACCATTGAAGAGGCTCGGGCAAATGCTGATTTTGTCATCGTCGACCTGGAAGGCACGGCGACCGACCGAATTGGTTTTGCGATTGCCCGCTCGGATCTCGTTTTAATCCCGCTCCAAAGCTCTGTGCTCGATGCATCGGAGGCCGCTAAGTCCGTAAAGCTGGTTCACCAGATGCGGAAGGTCGCCAACCGCGATATTCCTTACAGGGTGTTCTTTACACGCGTCCCGCCAGCTATTCGCGAGCGGACCGCTCGCGACATCGATCGACAGTTTTCCGACGCGGCAATACCGGTCTTGCCTGCAACTCTGG